>NZ_JAIUHK010000011.1:0-161894 GCF_020165075.1 Mesorhizobium sp. CA4 | reverse complement strand
CACCCCAGCACCCGCGCCGGCCCCTGCCCCGGTCCCGGCGCCGGCCCCTGCAGCGGACCCCTCGGCCGCCGCCCAGGAAGTGGAAAAGCTTCTCTCGGCAGAGACGGCGCGTTGCGAAGGCCTCGCCGCCATCGCTGCCCAGGCCGACCGGCTCGGCGTCACCTTCAACGTGGCGGAAGCCATCAAGACGAAAATGAGCGTGGCCGATGCCCGCTCCAAGGTTTTGGACGCGGCGGCGGCCGGCGACGGCGAAAACATTTCGGCCATCGCGAGCCCGAAGGCCAAGGCCGAAACGAGCAAGGTTCTCGACGCGGGCGCCAAGGCCTCCGCGTGGAAAAAGGCAATGAAGCGCAAGTAAGCGCGGCAACAGGAGAATATCGCAATGTCTACCGTTCTCTCAGAAGGCCGCCGCATCGGCGCCCACATCATCAGCGAGTCGGCCGGCGAAACCGGCGGCATGCGCTCGCGTGAGGTCGGCGTGCTCACCGGCGCGACCAAGTTCCTAAATGGAACCGTGCTCGGCCAGGTCTCTGTCGGTGCCGCCGTGGCCGCTGCCAACGCCGGCAACACCGGCAACGCCACGATTTCGGCGGTGACGACCGGCCAGGGTGCAAAGTCCGGCGTCTACAAGGTGGACTTTACCGCCGCGACCAAGTTCGACGTGACCGACCCGGATGGCTTCAAGATCAAGTCCGGCCAGACCGGGGCGGCTTATGCCGACGACCTCGGCTTCACCATCACGGCCGGCGCGACGCCGATGGTTGCGGGTGACGGCTTCACCATCACGGTCGCCGCTGGCGCCAAGAAATACAAAAAGCTGGACCCCGCCGCCGGGGACGGCTCGCAGAACGCCGCCGCCGTCCTGTTCGGCGACGTTGACGCCACCGCCGCCGATCAGAAGGCGGTTGTTTCCGTCCGCGAAACCGAAGTGAGCGACTTCGAACTCGTCTGGCCGGTGGGCATTTCGGACACCAACAAGGCCGCCGCAATCGCCGCGCTCGGCAAAAAGGGAATCATCGTTCGCTAACAACGGCGACGGGAAAACGAGGAACCGCACCTATGCATATGGACATCTTCAACGACGACGCGTTTTCCGCCGTCTCTATGACCGTGGCGCTTGAAGACTACGAATTCAAGCCGAACCTGATCGGGTCCATGAACCTGTTCACGGACGTTCCGATTTCGACCGAACACGTCTCGGTCGAGCGCCGAAACGGCAACGTGTTGAGCATCATTCAGACCTCGGAACGCGGCGCGCCGCTGGAAGAGGGCAAGCGGGATGGTCGCTCGATCCGCAAGTACGATACCAGCCGTATCGCGAAGGGTCACACCATCCGCGCATCCGAGATCCAGAACATGCGCGCGTTCGGCACGGAGTCGGACCTCGAAACCATGATTGCCTATGTGGGCCGCTACGAACAGCGTCTTATCGGCGACGTGGAACTGACCTGGGAAAACATGCAGCTTGGCGCGCTGCAGGGCAAGGTTCTGGACGCTGACGGTTCCGTGATCGTGGACTGGTTTTCCGAGTGGGGAATCGCGGTTCCCGATGAAATCGACTTCGCGCTGGACACCGCCACCACGGACGTCGAACAGAAGTGCCGGGCCGTTATCCGCGTCATGATGGACGCGAGTCGCGGCGCCTGGACGATGGGCACCCGCGTGGTCGGCCTCGCCGGTGACGCCTTCTTTGACAAGCTCACCGGCCACAAGAGCGTTCGCGAGATCTACTTGAACACCTCGCAGGCGCAGACCCTTTCCCGCGCCTTCGGCGTGGCGACTCAGAGCGTGTTCAACGCCGGCTCTTATGCGGTGTTCGACTACGGCGGTATTCTGTTCATCAACTATCGCGGCAGCGACTCGTTCAGCGACGCCGGCACCCCTGGCACCAAGGCCGGCTTGGGCATCAAGTCGACCAAGTGCAAGTTCTTCCCGATGAACGCGCCCGATGTTTTCCAGAAGGCTTTTGCGCCAGGTGAAGCCTTCGACATGGTCAACACCATCGGCCGCCCGCTCTACGCGATGATGATCCGCGACGAGAAGCGCAACTTTTGGGTTCGCCCCGAGGTTTATTCCTATCCGCTGTACATCTGCACGCGGCCGGAAATGCTGCTCACCGCCAAGGCGACCGCCGCCGGTTAATCCGGCGGCTCACTCCCATGGATTGGCACGGCCTCATAGACGATATGACCGGCATAGTTCGGGATACGTTCGGCGAGGCCGTGGCCGTCATCTACAGGCGCGCCGAGACTGGCGAAATCAAGTCGGACCTGATCGCAATCTTCGATTGGGAACACGCCGAGCTTCAGGCCGGCGGCAAGGTGTCCACCACGTCCCGCATTCCGGTGCTTGACGTGCGCAACGCCGACCTCGGCTTTGATCCTTTGCCTGATGACGAAGTGACGATAGCGGGCCAGGGCTCTTTCCGCGTCATCGACACCTTTTCGGACTCGACCAAGAACACAAAGCTGCATCTGCGAAAGAAATAGGCGATGGCCTCGGCACCGCATCCGCGAAAGCTTATCCGCGCCGCCGCCGTCAACTTACTCGCGACGCCGGACGCCAGCACGCCGCCGGTGTTCCCTACGGCGGCAAAGGCCCGAGTCTACAACAGCCGAGACTTTCCCGCCGACGCGCGCATCATGCCCGTGGTCGTGGTCTACAGCGGCGACGATGTCATCGACCCGGACTATCGCCACGATGGCGGGGTGAGGCGACGCTTTCTCAAGCTCATGGTCGAGTGCTACGCGGTCGGCGATGATGGCGCCGAGGCCGTGGACGATTGCGCGCTTGAGGTTGAAAACTGGCTTCACGCAAACCCCACGCTCGGCAATCTGGTTGAGTGGTGCACGATCAACTCGACCGTTATCGCCTTCGCCGAGACGGCCGAGGTCGCGTTGTGGACCGCCATTCTAACCTTCGACGTCATCTATTACACGCAACTGATTGAGGTTGAGGGCCGCCGCCCGACGACCGTCATGCTTGGCTATGATCCCGATACCGGCCCCGGCCATGAGCCCGATTACATCGACGTAACCGGAGTGATGCCCGATGCTTGAGCGCCGCGAAAAGGACATCACGGACCTTGAGCGCCGGGTATCGAATTCGGTCCTTGTGGGCAAGGTTTCGCAGGTCGACCACGCGAAAGCCCGTTACCGCGTGAAGGCCGGCAAGTTCGAAAGCGACTGGCTACCATTTACCAGCGCTCGGGCTGGCGAAACGCGGACCTATGACAGCCTCGACGTGGGCGAACAGGTGGTTATCGTCTCGCCCTCTGGCGACCCCTCTCAGGGCGTCATTGTGGGCTCTATCGCCACCCAGGCGAAGCAAGCGGCGGACAAAGGCAACATTCACCGGACGATATACCCGGACGGCACGGTCGTTGAGTATGACCATGAAGCCAAGGCCTACAAGATGGACGTCGCCGAGGGTGGGAGCTACGCCCTCAACATCGGCGGTGGCGCCTCGATACACGCCAGCGGCGGCGCAATAAAAATCAAGGCGCCTGGGGCCATCGACATAGAGTCCGCCACCCTCACCCACAACGGCAAAGATATTTCCTATCTGCACGAACACACCGGCGTTGAGCCTGGCGGCGCGAACACCGGCCCGGTGGCGTAAGGGGAACCGCAATGCTCGGAATGGACGCCCGCACCGGCAAGCCGCTTGAAGGCCTGGCGCACCTCAAGCAATCCATCACGGATATTCTTTCGACCCGCATCGGCACGAGGGTGATGCGCCGCGAGTACGGTTCGGATCTTCCGAACCTTGTAGACAACCCCGTGAATTCGGATTTCGCGGTCGACCTCTATATGGCCCTCGCCGAAGCGATCACCCGATGGGAGCCGCGCCTACGATTGCGGGAAGCTTCGTTTAATCCGCTCGGCGACGGCGCTATAGAATTCGGGCTAACCGGCGAATATCTGCCGGACGGAAAGATCATCACACTTAGCGGAATTGTCATCAAATGAGCGAGGCGCAATATACGCTTGAAGGACTTCCCGTCCCGGCGGTTATTGCGACCCTCTCTTACGAAGAGATTCGGCAAGCCACGATCAACAAACTTGTTGAGCTTGACCCGGATTATTCCGCGTTGCTGGAAAGCGACCCCGCGATCAAAGTAATCGAAGCGTCGTCTTATCAGGACCTTGTGTTGCGCGAGCGCGTCAACGACGCCGCGAAAGCCAATCTTCTGTTCTTCGCCAAGGGGTCCGACCTCGATCACCTCGCCGCGTTCTATGACGTGCTTCGCCTGGTCGGCGAAACGGACGCCGCCTTGCGAAGCCGCACCGTCCTGGCGATTCAAGGCCGGTCCACCGGCGGGCCGGAAGAGCGCTACAAGTTCCTCGCCCGTACCGCTGATGTCCGCGTAAAAGACGTGGCAGTCTATCAGGTGGACGGCGGGCCAAAACTTCGCGTCGCGTTGCTGTCCCGTGTCAACGGCGGCGTCCCTGATGCGGCCATGCTGGCCGCTGTAGAGGCCGCCGTTACGGCCCCGGATGCCCGTTCGATCAATGACGTTATCGAGGTCGTTTCGGCTACCCAGGCGCCGCAAAACATCGTCTTGAACGTTTGGCTTCTGCCGAACGCGCCTGCCGCGATCATTGGCAGCATGGAAACGCTCATTCGGGCCGCTTTCTTTGACGAAGGCGGAATCGGCTTCGATCTTAATCCGTCTTGGATTTCGGCCCGAGTCCATATTCCTGGCGTCGCCAAGGTCGAGGTCGTCACCCCGGCGGCTCCAGTCATTGAGAATGACAACCAAGCGGCAACGCTCGGCACCATCACCGTGAACCTCGCCGGGAGGTCGCGTTGACGGCACTGCATCTTCTCCCAAACAACGCCTCGCCCTTTGAGCGCGCGCTATCCATGTCGCTGGATAGGACGCCCGATTTCGGCGCGATCATTGATAGTATCGCAGGCCTGAAATACGGCACCATCCCGGCCGCCTTCTCGCCCTGGGTCGTGGCGGAATACGGGCTTGGCCCGATATCCGAGTATTTCGAAAACGACGCCGAAATCATCGCCGCCGGCATCCCGTGGCAGCGGGTCCGGGGCACCCCTGCAGCCGTCCTGGCGGCGCTGTCCTGGCTTGGCTACACCTCGCCCTCAATCGAGGATCAGAACGAACGGCGCCGGAAGTGGAACCGCTATCAGGTCGCCATGGGTTTGGTGCCTGAAGCTGAATTACCCGTGCTTCGCGACGCCGAATATCTGGTCGGCATTTCGGACCCGGCGCGCTCGGCATTCATTCGCGGCTGGCACGGCTACAACGTCCGCGCCCTCGAATGGAGTGAAAAGAAATGGGGCGAGTCCCTTTGGGGTGACGACAGCGGCATTCGGCTGGCCGGCGGAACCGTGAAGTGGAGTCATGGCGAAGACCTCACCGCCAGCATCATGGCGACCCCGGAAGAGCGCGAAGCCCTGGGGGTTAACGTCGCGGTCGGCGACGTGCTTCAATGGGGCGCGTTCCCTTGGACGGCGCCCGGCATTTCATGGAACGGCGTTACCGATGCCGGCGCCTTCAAATCGTTTCTGCTGTCCAGCCTGTCCGTTTACGTGGCCTTCTATGACGCCGCCGGCCAGGTCATCGGCTACCGCCGTCCCGTAGCCGTTCGGGACGTGACCGCGAACCATGACTCGGCGCCGGGACAGGTGTTCTTTCAGGTCGAGGCACGAACCGACTTCGGCGATAGCGAGGGCGAACAATGCGCTTCCGTGGGGCTGGTTTTCCGCGCTCACAACGCTAACGCCGCGAAGCCTGGCAAGCTTTGGCTCGAGCCGCAAGAAATCGCCTTTGAGCCCGGCTTTGACCCCGCCGACATGAAGATCGGTGCCGTCCCGGTCGACTTCACCTTCCGGCGGACAGTCCGCCAGCACGTCACCATCGAATTGGAAATCTGAAAATGGCGAACGAACAATATCTGATCTTCGACAAGGCGACCCGTCCCGACCTGGCCGATATCTATGACCGTTCGCAGGCCAGCCCGCCGCGCGAGCGGGTGTTGATGCGCGAGCGCAAGTTTGCGCAGGGCGCCGAGTTCAACGAAGCGTTTTCTATCGAGGCGAGGAAGCGAACCAACATCGGCAACATGGTTGCCAGTGACGGCGACCGCCGCAAGGGTTGCGAAATCATTGTGGACCCGTTCACCGGCGACACCACTCTGGCGGCCGGCGAGGTGTACGTGCGAGGCGATATCCGCCCGGTTGGCGAAGCCACCTTTGCGGGCCTGCCGATTGTGGGCGATGTCGTGGTCGGCGTTCGCGTTTTGCAAACGGTCGTGACACATGAGGAAGACGAGTCCTTGCTCGGCCTGCATGAGGAAGCGATCGTTTCCTACGGCGAACCTGGCGCGGCTCGCGAAGAGCTTTCGCTTGTGTGGGGATGGGACGGCGACGGCCAAGCCGGCGCCCTGTATCGCGTCTACCAGATCCGCGACGGCTTCGTTGTCGACCAAACCCCGCCGCCCTCGCTGTCCGGGTTTAACGCCGCGATGGCGGCTCAAGACTATGACGCGCACGAAAATTATGTGGCTCGCGGATGCCGGGTTACGGCTCTCGGCCTGTCCGCTGGCAAGCAATGGTTTTCAATCGAGGAAGGCACCGCCAATATCCTCGGGTACAAGCGCACCCGGAACACCGCGACTCGCTTCGGACAGCCCGAAGAGCCGGATATTCTCAACATCGCCTCGGAACCGCATACGTTCGATGATAGCGGCACCGGCACCGCGACTATCGCCCTCAACCGCTCGCCGATCAACTCGGTCGCGCAAGTCATCGTGACGAAGGAAGTTACCGAAACCATCGTGCGCGGCGCGGTCGCGAACACGACCGACTTGCTCGGGCACACCGGCGTGGTGTCTATCTCGCTTGTGAAGCAAGGCGCGACGACCTACGCCTCGCCCGCCAGCTACACGCGCAACGGCGACCGTATCGATTGGTCGCCAGGCGGCCCGGAACCGGCGCCCGGCTCTTCTTTCGATATCACCTATCGTTACCTCGACGCCGTGGTGCCCTCGGTTGTCACGCCTACCGGCATCACCATTTCCGGCGGCGTCACGGGCGGCAACGTGTTCGTGAGCTACAACTTTAATCTGCCGCGCCACGACCTCATCTGTCTCGATAGGGACGGAAATGTCGTTTACCTCAAGGGCATTCCCGCCGTTGAGCAACCGCAGCCGCCGGCCCCGCCTGCTACGTTGCTTGCGCTTTGCGTGGTCGAAAACGATTGGTTCGGAACGCCTGCCATCATCAATAACGGCACGCGGTCGCTTCCGTTCTGGCAACTCCAACGCATGTATGACCGCCTTGTCGACGCCATCGACCTGATAGCGCTGGCGCGTCTGCAAATGGACATTTCGGCGCGTGAGCCGGTGGCGAAAAAGGGCGTGTTCGTGGACCCGCTCAATGACGACCGCTACCGCGATGCGGGCGAGGCGCAGAACGGGGCGGTGTTCAACGGCTCATTCCAGATTCCGATCATCCCGAGCTTCCAAGCCTTTTCGATGGCGGCCCCGGCATGCCTCACCTACACAGAAGAGCCCCTTATCTTGCAAGAGGCGGTGACGGGTTGCACGAAGATCAATCCTTACCAGTCATTCGCGCCGCTTCCGGCGAAAATGTACCTGACGCCCTCGCAAGATTTTTGGACGCAAACCCAAGACGTATCGCTTTCGCCCGTCACTCAGGTGTTCGGCCAAGGGAACCGGACGCGCGTGACCAATGTCGAGGTCATCACGTCTACGCGCGAGGCTACGGCCTACTTCCTTCGGCAGATCAACGTCGCGTTCGAAATCGATGGCTTCGGCTCGGGCGAGATCCTTCAAAAGCTCACCTTTGACGGTATCGACGTGACGCCGGCCGGTCCTCTCGCTGCCGATGTCAACGGCAAGGTGGTGGGTACCTTCACTATTCCGGCGAATGTCCCCTCGGGCACCAAGCACGTCGCCGCCGTGGGCGCTGGCGGCGATAGTGCCGCCGCCGAGTTCACCGGCCAGGGCCGCATTGAGATCAGCACTAGCCAACAGATCACGACCGTACAGCGTTTCCGTGATCCGCCGCCGCGCAACACAGGCGGCGGTAGCGGTAACGGACAAGGCGGGAACGGCGGAAGCCGCACCGACCCGGTGGCGCAATCTTTCATGTTCGGCGAAGGCCGGCACATCGCCTCTATCGAGGTGAAGTTTTGCGCCATCGGCGACGCCTCGCAGCCCGTGCTTTGCGAAATCGTCACGATGGATAACGGCTACCCGACGACCGATGTCATCGCGCAGACCGAAACCGATATGCATTCGGCGATTATCGGAACCTGGCACAAATTCACCTTTGATCCCCCCGTCTTCATTCCGGCCGGCGTGGAAACCGCATTCGTGCTCAAGACGAACGACCCGAACCATTCGGTTTCGTTCGCGGCGCGCGGCGGCTTCGATGCGGCCCGGCAGGAATGGATTGGCGCGCAGCCCTACACCATCGGCGTTCGTTTCAGTTCCTCGAATGCCACGACTTGGACCGCGCACCAAGACGAAGACCTTACCTTTCGCCTCAACGCGGCGAAGTTCGATCCGGTGTCCAAGACAATCGCCCTCGGCACCGTCACCGCGATTTCGCTGTCTGATTTCATCGCGGAAGCACAGGTGTTCTTGCCTACCGGCGACACCCGCGTCGTGTTCGAAATCGAGCCCGTGGGCGAAACTCCGGTGCGGATCGAGCCCGGCCAGGTGTGGGAGCGGCAATCGTTCTTCACCGGCAACGCCGCTTTGCGCGCCATCCTGACGGGCACCGACAAGGTTTCGCCAATCATGGGCCGTGACGTGCTTGCGATCAAAGGCACGATGCAGGCCAACGGCGTCTATGTCAGCGACGCGTTCACGATGGGGAACCTGATCCGCCTCGACGCAGTGATGAAAACCAAGCTGCCGGCAGGCTCGGCCCTTACCGTTCACTACGACAAGGCTGACGATAATTGGCTACTGCTGCCGCAGGCGTCGGCGACGGTCCTGGCGGATGGCACCTTTGAGCGGACTTTCCGAACTACCGGCCTGACCGCAATTCAGGGCCGTATCCGTCTCACGCTCACCGGTTCCCCGGCGGCCCGCCCGGCGGTGTCCGACCTTCGCGCCTTCTCGATTTGAGGTTGACCAATGACCATCGACACCGCAACCCCGAACCGGAACTATCCGCTGCCAAGCGCGGGTAACGACCTCGCGCATGACGTGGCGCGCCTGATAGCCGCTTTGCAGGCCGTAGACGTGGACGTCGCAGCCATTCTCACCGCCCTGGTGCAGAAGGCCCCGCTACTCAACGCCGCGCTTTCTGGAACGCCTACGGCCCCGACGCCGGGCAGCACCGACAACTCGACCCGCATCGCAACCACTCAATGGGTGCGAGCGAACTTCGCTGACTTCATCGGCGCCGCACCGGCGGCCCTGGACACCATCGCGGAACTAGCGGCGGCGTTGCAGAATAACCCGGACATCATCACACAGATTCTGACGTCAGTTGGCCTCAAGGCGCCGCTTGCGAGCCCGGCCCTTACGGGCGTGCCCACGGCGCCCACTGCCGCCGCTGGCACCAATACGACGCAACTCGCCACGACCGCGTTTGTTTCTGCCCTGGGGGCGCTTAAGGCGAATCTCGCTAGCCCCGCGTTCACGGGCGCGCCTACGGCCCCCACGCCTGCAGGCGGGACTAACAGCACTCAGCTAGCCACCACGGCGTACTTGGACGCTGGCCGCCTTGGACTTGTCGCGAAGACCATCACCGACTGGAACACCGCCCTCGACAATGGCTGGTATATGGGAGCGGCAGTTGCCAATGCTCCTGATGCCAATTGGTACATCGGCGTTGTGGATGCACATCGAAACGACGCTTCGGGCTTCTGCACGCAAACAGTCCATAGGTTCGACTCGGCCACCGCTGCGAACACCCTTGCTTGGCGGCGTCATCGCGCAAATGGTGTTTGGGGAGCCTGGTACAAGCTCCAGATCAGTCAAGCCGAACAGGACGCGCGCTACGCCCTGAAAACCTCGGTCGGCACGATGGCAGCGAGGTCTATGACCATCACAACCGCCGCGCCCTCGGGCGGTGTTGATGGCGATGTGTGGTTTCAGGTGTAATCATGTCGTCATATGTGAAAGATGCCGGCGTCTGGAAGCCTGCGCTTACTGCCAATGCTAGCCGGATCCATATCAAGGACGGCGGGGTCTGGAAGCTACCTAAGCAGGGCTGGGCAAAGGATGCCGGTGTATGGAAACCGTTGTTTCCCCCGCGCATTAACTATCTGGGCTACACACTATTCCCGAACCCCGGCAATCAGGACTTCACTGTTGCTTCTGTCACAGTACCAGATGACTGTATTCTTGTAGCTACACTGCTTTCGTACGGCCCGGTGTCAGCGACCCCTACTGCTATGACGGTGGATGGTTCGGCAGGCACACTTGCTATTGCCACGACCTCGAATAACTACAAGGGTAGTATGGGGTACAAGGCTGTTTCAGCCGGCACTCATAGCGTTACTATGAGCCTTAGTGGTGGTAACGGGCAAAGTGGTGTGGCAGACGCTATCATGGCCTTTTGGGCAGTTACCGGGTACAGAAGCGGTGTACCTGTGACACAAAAAGCCACCGGCACTGCTACGTTTGCTTCTGCAACTATGACTGTGCCAAATGACAGTGCAACCATATGGGCACTTCTGCTAAGTAGCAACCCAACTAGGGTGTGGTCACTTGCTACGGAAAACCAATACGTTCTTGGACCTTCTGGCGGACGCAGCTTTGCACTAGCCCTCTTAGGCTATAACACTCCTGGCTCATACACGGAGACCGTTACGCTAAATAGCAGTAACCAGTCAGTGTTCTTGGGCATGAACTTTACATAAGAAAGGATTACTATGAGTAACGACATCTTCCTCGTAACTAACGAGGCTGGACTACGGTATACACAAGGTAATCCTGGCTGGATAACAGGTGACACGCCGGAAACCGCTCGTCGGTTGACGGCTGACGAACTCGTCGCCGCCGGCTATGGGCTGAAACTGATCGATGAACCGCCGACCTTTGATGCCGGTAAGCAGGCGTGCGCGGTCGCGCCGATTGATCAATGGGAACTCACGGAAACCACGGCTACGGTAAAGTACCTTGTCACCGATCTGCCTTTTGAAACTGTCCGCGACCTTAAGCTCGCCGCGTTAGCCGACAAGCGCTGGACCGTTGAGACCGGCGGAATCGCCATCAACGGCGCCCTGGTTCGAACGGACGCGAACAGCCAGGCTAAGATTACCGGCGCGGTTTCGCTTTTCCAGAACGACCCATCCTTGGAAGCGATTGATTGGGAGGCTCAGCCGGGCGTTTGGGTCACGCTGGACGCGGCCACCATGAAGGCTATTGGCATCGCGGTAGGGCGGCATGTCCAAGCCTGTTTCAGCCGCGCCAGGGCGTTGTCGGCCAGCATCATGGCAGCGGCAGATATCGAGGCCTTGGACGCGGTAGATATCGAGGCCGATTGGCCGGGCCAATGAAGCCCCGTCTCGGCGGTAAACGCAACATCCTTCGTTTGCGAAACGTCAACGCTGGCCTATGAAAGCGTTGACATTCGGAGATCGCAACTATGGCTGGCACTCAATTTCTGCACGGCGTCGAACTTATCGAAATCGATGACGGCCCCCGCCCCATTCGCACCGTCCGCTCTTCGGTCATCTTCGTGGTCGGCACCGCCCCGGACGCGGACGCCCTGGCGTTCCCGCTGAATACGCCGGTGTTGATCGCCGGTAGCCGCGCCGAGGCCGCGAAGCTGGACACCTCGGTCGGTAAGACCCGACTCGGCACCCTGCCGAACGCGGTCGACCTCATCCTTCAACAGATTGGCGCCGTCATCGTGGTTTGCCGTGTCGACGTGGGCGCTGACGATGGCGAAACCCTCGCGAACGTGCTTGAGGGCTGTTACAAGGCGCTTGAGGCGCAATCGGCCGTGGGCGTCACCCCGCGTATCCTTATCGCCCCTGGCTTCACCGGCGAGCGACCAGTCGGAATCGCCGGCCATGGCGCCATCACCCCCGGCAACGGCGGCGCAAACGGCACGTTCGCCCTTGCCTTCACCGGCGGAACCGGCTCGGGCGCCGAGGGCACCTTTACGGTTGCCGGCGGCCAACTCACCGCGATTACGATTACCAAGGCCGGCCGCTACAGCGTGGCCCCGGTCTTCTCGTTCGCTGCCTCGGCAGGCCTCGCGGGCGCCGCCTCGCCCGTCACGCTCGGCGCCACAGCGAACGCCGTTGTAGCCGAGCTTATCGGCATCGCGGAACGGCTTAAGGCCGTCATCATCGCGGACGGCCCGAACACGAACGATCCCGCCGCGATCACCTATGCCGACGACTTCGGTTCGAAACGAGTTTACGTGGTCGACCCTGGTGTGAAGGTTCCGCGCGGCGCGAACGTCAACAGCGAACCGGCTTCCTCGGCCGTTGCTGGCCTTATCGCCAAGATCGATAACGACCGCGGATTCTGGTGGTCGCCGTCAAACCAGAACATCAACGGCATTGTGGGCACCGACCGCGCAATCGATTTCGCCCTGGGTGACGCGAACAGCCGCGCAAACCTTCTCAACGAAGGCAACGTCGCAACGATCATCCGCGAAGACGGTTTCCGCCTTTGGGGCAACCGCACGCTGTCCAGCGACCCGAAATTCGCCTTCCTGTCCGTGGTTCGCACGGCGGATATCATCAATGACTCCATCCTTCGCGCTCACCTTTGGGCCGTGGATCGCAACATCACCAAGACGTACATTGATGACGTTGAGGAGTCCGTGAACGCCTACATTCGCAGCCTGGTTGCGATGGGCGCCCTTATCGGCGGCCGGTGCTACGCCGACCCGGACCTCAATTCGCCCGCGTCCATTTCCGAGGGCAAGGTGTGGTTCAACATCGAATTCACGCCGCCGTACCCGGCCGAGCACGTCATTTTCCGGTCGCGCATCGTCAACGACTTCCTTGAGGATCTTGTGCAATGAGCACCCCCACTTTTGCGCTGCCGCGCCAGCTTAAGGCGTTCAACCTGTACAATGACGGTCTTTCCTACGCCGGCCGGTGTGACAGCCTCACGCTTCCCAAGATCGCGTTCACGACCGAAGAGCACCGGGCCGGCGGCATGGATGGCCCGAAGAAATTGGAAATGGGCACGGAAGCGCTCACCGCGTCCATCATTCTTTCCGATTACGACCCTGCCATCATCAGCCTTATCGGCGTCGACGGCATCGCCCTGGTCGCTCGCGGCGCCCTCCAAGCCCAGGGCCAGGCCGCCGAGGCGGTGGTTATCAACATGCGCGGCATGTTGACGGAAGCCGAATTCAGCGAGTGGAAGCCCGGCACGAAGTCCACCAAGACGCTTACCTACGAACTCGATTACTTCCGCTATCGCCAGGCGGATGTCGAGTTTGTGGAAATCGACATCATCAACATGGTTCGCAAGATTGGCGGCATCGATCAGCTTGCCACTCAGCGAACCGCAATCGGCCTGTAAGGAAGCATGAACGATGACGACCGATATTCGCAAGCAGAAGCGTCACCCGCTGGTCGAGCCCATCACGATTGAAGGGCGCGAGGTCACGGAAGCCATCTTGCGCCGGATCAAGGGCAAGGACATTCGGGATATGGACCGCCAGGATTCGGACCTGGACAAAACGGCGTTCATCATTTGCCGCCTCGCCGGCTGGCCGCCCGAGGCGTTCGATGAACTGGACGCCGAGGATATCGACGCGCTCGGCAAGATCATTGAGGGTTTTATGGGGAGGCGGAAGCGAGCGGCCTAACGCTCGAATCCGTCTCTAACCTCATGGCGGATATCGCCGTAATCTTTCACTGGCCGCCGTCCGAACTTTGGGAACTAGACCTTTCGGAACTTGTGATGTGGCGGGGCCTCGCCGCCGCTCGCGCTGGCAAAGCGAAAACGTAAATGGCCGGGAAGCCCACGGCGGAAGCCACCGTAAAGCTATCGCTGATCGACCGGATCACCGGGCCGATTAAGCGGATACAAGCGCGCCTCGCCGCGCTTGGCACGCGCTTGGGCTTTGACCGCATCGGCGCATCCGTCAACCGCCTCGGAAAGAGCATTGTAGGCCTCGGGAACGGCCTTACCCGCACGACCGCGCGGTTGTCTTCGTTCGTGGCCCTTCTCGGCCTCGGCGCCTCGGGTGCCGTCGCTGGCGCCTTCGCCCTGGCGAAGAGTGCGTCGGACCTCGGCAGCGAGATAGGGGAAGCCTCATTCAAGCTCGGCATCGGGGTCGAGGCGCTGCAGGAATACCGCTTCGCCGCCAAAATGAGTGGCATAGAAAATGAAACCCTGACTAAGGGTATTCAGAAGCTCGGAATCAACGCCTCGGAAGCCGTCAAAGGCAATAAGCAGATGGCGAAGAGCTTCCGCGCGCTCGGCGTTCCGTTGAAGGATACCAAGGGCAAGATGCGGTCGACCGAGGCCGTTCTTAATGACACCTTCACGGCGTTGGCGAAGATCAAAGACCCGCTTCGCCGCAACGCCCTGGCGTTCAAGCTGTTCGGCAAGTCCGGCGTCGACATGGTCAAGATGCTTTCCGATGGCGCGGAAGGCCTGGCAGAAATGCGGCATCAGGCGCGGCTAACCGGCACCGTCATGAGCGCCAGGGCCGCCGCCGCCGCCGATGAATTCGGCGACAACCTTGACGCCCTGTTGATCCGTTTCGAAGGCCTGAAGCTTTTTCTCGGGGTCCAGCTTCTGCCCGTCTTAAACGAGGTCATTGAGGCCACCACGCAATGGTTCGATGCCAACGCGGGCCTTGTTCGGCAAACAATTTCGGATTGGGTGAAGAGCTTCGCGCAAGTGCTTCGCGATCTCATGAATCCGGCTTCGGAGATCCGGCAGCATATCGCCGGCATGGCCGAAGGTTTTTCGTCTTTCCTGGCGACGATCAAGCCCGTTGTGGACTTCGTCGGCGGCCCGATGAACGCCACGCTTCTAGTGCTCGGGGCGTGGACGGCGGCACCTCTCATTACCGCCCTTACGGCGGTCACGGCGGCGTTCGTCACTCTCGGCGTCACGATCATGGCGACGCCCGTAGGCTGGATACTGGCGGCTGTTGCCGCCATCGCAGCCGCCGCGTATCTGATCTATCAGAATTGGGATAAAATCGCGAAGTGGTTCGGCGAATTTTGGGATTACGTCAAGGGCCTGTTCGCCTCGGCGGTAGCGTACATCCAAGGAATCGCGGGCAAGCTCTACGATGCCGGCGTCGCCATGGTTCAATCCATTTGGGATGGCCTCAAATCGAAGTGGGCGGACGTGGTCGCCTGGCTGAAAGGCGCCGTCAACGATTTGGTCGGCTGGCTTCCTGATGTCATCAAAACCAAGCTCGGCATTGACATAAACGCCGCCAAGCTTCCCGAGGGGCCGAATGCCCCCGCCGCGCGTGCAGGGGCCGCCGTGGGCGCGCTTGTGCCGCCGAAGGTAGAAACTCCCCCGCCGCCCTCGGCGCCCTTTGTGTCGGGCCAGAAACCGGCGGATATGGGCTCGCTGTCCGCAACTATCCGCGACCTCATGAAGCCGTTGAGCGAGGTGACTAAGCAGGGCTCGCCGACCAAGACTGACGAAGTCGACGCCGGCACCGTCAAGGCGGCTAGCATACAGATAGCGGAACCGCTCACCGTTCATGAGCCGCAACAGATCAATGCGCCGCTCAACGTTGGCGGCATCACCGTGAACGTGCAAGGCATGACGCCAGGCGAGGCGCAGCTAATGGTTACGCGCGCCATCGGCGCCGCCCAAGCCAGGCAGCAAGCTAACATTCAATCGAGCCTTTCGGATTGATGCGATGTCTACAATGATGGGCCTCGGGCCGTTCCGTTTCAGCCTTTCAACGGCGGCCTATCAATCGCTTGAGCGAAGCGATGAATTCCGGTGGGTCGCGCAAGAGCGCATCGGCCGCGAGCCCGCCGCGCAGTTCATCGGGCCAGGTCAAACCACGTTCGCCTTGAGCGGGACGATTTACCCGCACTTCCGGGGCGGATGGGGCCAGGTCGAGGCGATGCGGGCTATTGCCAAGACCGGGGCGCCGCAAATGCTGGTTTCCGGGCTCGGGCGAATATTCGGATTGTTCTACATCGAAAACGTGTCCGAAACGCAAACCATCTTTTGGGATAACGGCGCCCCTCGCAAACAAGAATTCAACCTTGATCTTAAGAGTTACGGCGCCGATGGGGGCCTTTTCTAAGTATCGTGGGTACGGCGACGCGGTAGGTTCGGCTATGGTGTTTGCGAATTGCAAACTGGTGGCAGATGAACATTTACCGCGCCAGCGATGGCGACATGGTCGATGAAATTTGCTGGCGCTTCTATGAGAAGGGCCAACAGCCGCTTGCCGTCGAACGGGTCTATGACGCGAACCAAGGCTTGGCGAAGCTCGGGCCGGTGCTGCCGGCCGGAACTCTTGTCAATCTGCCGGATCTTCCGCGCCCGCAAGCCACCCCGATAATTCGGATTTGGGGTTAGCTATGACCCCGTTTGCTTCCTTCTCTTCCGATGGCGCGGACATCACCGGCGGCCTCGCCGACCGGCTTCTCTCGGTCGAGTGTCATGACGAAGCCGAAGACAAATCGGACCGCGTGACTATCGAGCTTGACGACCGCGCCAGGTGGAGCGACGGCGCCGTCGCCGCGCTTCCCCTTATCGGGTCCACCATCACCGTAACCCTCGGCTACCGCGAGGGGCAGGCGACCGAATTCGGGCCGTACCTCATTGACGATTTGGAAGTGTCTTCGCCGCCCCGGACGCTTCGCGTAACCGGCCGCTCGGCGAAGATGCCGAAGTCGTTCCGCACCCCGAAGACCGAAAGCTATCATCAGAAGACGGTCGGCGCGATCATGAAGGAAATCGCCGGCCGGAATGGCTATGAGGCCAAGATTGATCCGGCGTTGTCCGGCATCGTCATGCGCCATATCGATCAGCGCAACGAGTCGGACATGGCCTTTGCGACGCGGCTCGCGGGCATGCATGACGGCGTCGCCAGGCCGGTGGCGGGCAAGCTCGCGGTGGCGAAGCGTGGCACCGGCAAGAGCGTCACCGGGGAAGCCCTTCCCGAGGTCAAGCTTACCGAAACCGATTGCATCAAATGGTCGTTCAAGTATTCGGCCCGAGACGAAGCAGGCGAGGCCGGTGGCCTGGACGAAGGCGGCGGCGGTTCCTCGGCACAAGGGGCTGCAGGGGACGCCGGGGATACCGCCAGCGGGCAAACCGAAGGCGAGTCCATCATCGACCTGCCGGAAGATGAAGACGGCGGCGAGGGCGATAAGGGCGGCGTCCGGGCCTACTGGACCGATATTCGCACCGGCGAGACGAAGGAAGCCACCTCGGGGCAAGAGCCCTACCACGACCTCCGCTATAGCTATCACAACGAAGCCGAGGCCCAGGCGGCGGCGGACGCCTACAAGAACAAGAGCGCTCGCGGCAAAGCTTCGTTCTCTTGTGACATCGGCGGCGACCCGACCGTGCAGGCCGAGGCAAAGCTTATCCTGTCCAGTTTCCGGCCGTACATTCCGGCGGAATGGCGGATCAAGACGGCGACGCACCGCTACGGCCCGAGCGAGGGTTATACGACCGCGATTGACGCCGAGCTATTCGCGGAAAAGCAGAAAGACGTTCCGGCCGGCGTCAAGAAAACCAAGCCCACGGACGACGACAAGATTGACCCGGACGCGCCGGCCGAGCCGGTCGAGCCCACGGCGCCGACCGATGGCTTCATTATCGATGTCCCGGCCGATGGGGCGGCGCAATGAGGCTGGTCGACAACTGGCGCAAGGTCGCCCGGCACTCTTGGGCTATCCGGCTCAACGGTTTCGCCGTGGTGTCCGTGCTTCTGTACGGCGCCGAACAGGCCTGGCCGTTCCTCTACGGCTACGTGCCGATTTCAACGCCCTTGTTCGCAGCGATCACCGGCGCCCTTTCGGTTGCCGCCGGGATCGCGCGTCTCATCCCTCAACAGAAGATCTCAGGAGCACGAAAGCAATGGCAAGCAGGGCGAGCGCACGCGCGTACAAAGCAATCGCGACCGTCATGGCCGTCGCGTCTCTGGTCGGCGGCCGGTACATGGTTTCGGCGCCCGGCGAAGAGCCGATCCCGGCGGCGGTAAGGCTCGCGGTCGACGCGAATATCATCCCTTGGGAAGGCCTTGTGCTGTCCGCGCATTGGGACCGCTTTTCGAAGCGCTATGACATCTGCCACGGCGACACCCTCATCAACGGCAAGCCCGTCACCGCCGGCATGCGCTTCACAAAGGAAGACTGCTACCGAATCCTGATCGTGCGCGTCGTCCATGACTATTACAAGCCGCTCACCCGCTGCATCGCCGGCTTCGATACCCTGCCGATTTCGCTTCAGGCGTCCATGATTTCCGGCGCCTATAACTTCGGCGTCGGCTCGACCGAGAAGCGGACCGGCCTTTGCGGGTCCAGCGCCGCCAGGTTCGCCCGAGCCCGCAACTTCTATGCCGCTTGCGAGGCGCAAACCGCCTTCAACAAGTCCGGAGGCCAGTTCGTGCAGGGCTTGGACAATCGCCGCAAGAACGGGGACGCAACCCGCATCGGCGAGGCCGAGCTTTGCGAGTCCATGCCGGCGACCGGCCTGCCCGTGAGGCCGAACTAATGGAAAATCTCAAGGCCGTTTTCATCCCGGCAATCGACATGGTGCTTCGCGTCGCTGGCGCCGTATCGCTCGCGGTAATCGCGGGCTTCCTGATTTGGTGGCTGTCATGATGGCAAAGATCAAACTCGCCGTTGGCGTCTTGGTGCTGCTCGCCTTCCTGGCGCTCTTCGGCGCCGCCGCTTGGTATCGAGGCGACGCCATCGAGGCGAAGGCGGAAACCGCACGCGTGCAAGCCAATCTCGACAAGGCGGTCGAGGCAAACAAGGTGAGCGCGGACACCATAGACCGCATGCAGAAGCAAGACGCGCTCAACGACAAGATCTCGGCGGAACTGATGCAAAAGCTTGCCGCCGCGAACACCGCATTGACGGAAAAAACCACGGCTCGGGCCGACCTGAAAGGCAGCAATGAAACCGTTCGCTCTTACCTCGACACTCCTGTTCCTGATGACTTGCGCCGGCTGTACGACCACTAAGCCGGAAGTGATCGTCAAATACGTGACTGTCAAAGAGAAGGTGCCGGCGGACCTCATAGCGCCGGTGCCGCCGGCATGGCGCAAGGCCGGCGGCCCGGCGAAAACCGAAGATTGGATCACGCGCGGCGACGTCAACGAGTCCGCGCTCAAGGTGTGCACTGCCCAGGTTGGCAGCGTGCGCGAATGGAACGGGGAGCCGTAGGGCGATGTCGCAAACCGGTGTAGAGCGGACGCTTGGCATATTGCTAGCCAAGGTCGAGGGCATCGAAAAATCCATTGCCCTGGCGGATACGCAGCGCGCCACCGTGCACCGGCGCCTTGACGAAATGGTGAGCGAAGTCGGCGACCTTCGCGCCGAGGTGGCAACCATGAAAGCGGACGTAAAGGACTCCAAAACGATTACGGACGAAGTGAAGCAATGGAAGCAACGCGGCATCGGCGCGCTGTTCGTGTCCGGCATCGCAGGATCAGCCTTCGGCGCCGCCGCCGTGGGCTTCGTGATCTATTGGTGGGAATCGGTCTTGCGCGTGTTGCGAAGTGCCTAGGGCTAGTCCTTGATATGCAGGGTGTCTTTCAGGCTAACATCGACGCATTGCCACTTCGACGGGGTGTCGTTTTGAGGGTTGATGAGACTGCCATCGTTCGAACAGTTATCACCAATGACCCAAGCATTGTCGCCAAGCTTTACATTGATGCAGTTTTGGAAGTCGCCAGCAGTAGCACACGCCTGGCGGGCTTCACCAAACTTGCTGCATAGGTCTACCCATTTGCACAGGTGAGCGTGCCGAGCTTGGCTTTCCTGATCAGCTTTCGCACGGGCTTGGCTAGCTATCGCACGCTCTGCTGCTTGCTCCTGTTCAAGCTTAATCTGCGCAGCGGATTTTGGAGGCTGTACAGGTGGCGGATCAAAAATTCTTGCCAAAATCCCTATGGAAGCCAACCCAAGGAACGCTATCAGAAGCGGCCTCAGCGTGTTCTTAGTTTGATCGCCCATATCACTTGTCCCCCTTGCGATACAGTAGTCTTTGGAGATCCCTCTATACCGCTTTCTTCGGATACGCGATGACCCGCGCCGGCAGATGCGCGCGGGCGGAGGCCGGAAGCATCATATAGGCCCTCAAGAAATTGATCGCATAGAATGGCGGAGCGCCGCTGTCCACGCGGTCTGTAAGCCACCTATTGACCTGTACCGAGGTCTTTCCGAGAAGCCCGGCAAGCTGTTTCTGTTCCAGCCCGGATTGCTGGAAAAGCAGTTCGAATTCGCGTTTGTCGTCGGCGGCGGTGCTCATTTGCTCACTATACTTTTTGCATATTTTCCGTTCAACGCCGCAATACCGCAACCTTGCCGCCGCCGGTCATGATCGTTTTGACCGATTCCGCCGCCGTGTCCGCCATCTGTTGAGCCGCGCCGGTGAGAAGGTAGGCGTAGCGCTTGGTCGTTTGCGTGTCCATGTGGCCTAGCAGGCCGCCGACTTGCGAAAGCTCCAAACCGGCGGAAAGGCCGGCCGAGGCGAAGAACCGGCGTAGGTCGTGGGGCACAAGATTTTCGGTGATGCCGGCGGCCTTCATCAGGGCTTTCCATGGCTTCGTGACGTTGACAAGGTGTCCGTGGCCGTGGCGGCCGGGTATCAGATACGGGTTGCCCTTCACCTCGGGGATCTTCGCGATGACCTCGCGCGCCAGGGCGGACAGCGGCACGATTTTTTCGCCGGTCTTCGAGTCCGGGAGGTGAAGGCCGTCCGCCTTTACCCACTCGCGTTTAGCGGTCTGGATTTCGTTTCGGCGAGCACCGGTGAAACACAGAAGCTCGACCAGGCCCGCGAAAAAGGGATTCGGTTCCCAAAGCGCATTGATCGCTTGCAGCAACCGGAACGCCTCGTCGGCCTGGGGCACGCGCTTGCGCTTGTGCTCTTTGTACCGCTCAACATGGACCGGATTGGATTTGCGTGGGCGCCAGCCCCATTTTTCGGACAGGTTGAAGGCCTTTGAAAGCAGGGCGGCGACGCGGTTCGCCGCGCTCGGCGTCTTCCTCATCTTGAAATGCAACGCCTCGACCTCGGCGTCCGTCACGTCTGCCACGGCTTTGCCGGGGCCGAAGTGCGGCAGAATATGGTTGTTCCAAAAACCCTCATTGTCTTTCCGATAACCCGCTTTGTTGCGGCCCTCGGAATATTCCAGATGCCGGTCGCGAAGCTCGGCCATCGTCGGCCGCGCCTCAAGTTCCGCCTTCTCCCCGGCGGGGTCTTCGCCCCTGGCGACGCGGGCCAGAACGTCTTTCGCCTGGGTGCGGGCTTCTGTGAGAGTGATGAACCGGAAGTCGCCGACCTTATAGGCGCGTTGCTTGCCGACCTTGTTCCGATAGGACAAGTAAAACACGGACTTTGTCGCCAAGTAGCGAAGGCGAAGGCCTGGCGTCTTAGGATCGTTCCATGCGGTGCCAGGCGGCCCGCTCGCCGCCGGGCCTTTCTTATCCTCGGCCATGGGTCTAGACGCGCATAGGCATGAGCACGGCGAACTCGCCGGCAGGGCCGCCAGCGCTCACCATGAGCGGGTCGCCTGCACCGGTGAAGCCGAGCCGAATCCGCTTCGCCCCGAAGGCCTTTGCCATGTCCGCAAAATAGCGGCTGTTGACGCCGAACGCGTCGACACCCTCGGGCGACTCGCCACGGAAGACGGCGGACACCGTACCGAAATCAGGGTTGTTCGCGGTGACGGAAATGCCGCCCTCACAGGGGGCCACCTTGACCGCTGTTTGCCGCTCGCGCCTCACGCCGCTTGTGGCGCGATGAAGCTTGCCGATCTTGCTGGCGTCCAGTTCGAATTCCTTGAACGGCCCCTTGGGAACAACCCGGCGCCAATCAGGGAAGGTGCCGTCGATAACCTTTGTGCGGATGACGAAGTCGCCGAAGGCAAATTCCGCCCTGATGTCATCAACGGAAAGAACGACCTCTTTGCCAGCCGCGAGGTGAGCGACAGCCTTGATAGCGGCTCGAGGAATGATGACGGTCGGGCGGCTGACGATGTTGGCGACAGTCTTCGCCTGGCGCGAGCCGAGGCGGTGGCCGTCCGTGGCGATGGCCCGCACCATGCCGTCATCGTTGAAGCTGAATTCAAAGGCGACGCCGTTGAGGTAATAGCGGGTTTCTTCGGTCGATATAAACGGCATTGTGAGGCCGAGAAGCCACGACATGACGCCCTCGGCGAGCGGGACGCGGCGGAAGCCAGCGTCGGAGAAGTTCGGCCCGTTGAGGCGCGGTGCATCCTCGGCGGGCATCGGGATAATGGCGGCGGTGAAATCGCCACAGGCGAACGACACGCGCGCCTCGCCCGGCATCTTGCGGATTTCTACCGTGGCGCCGTCCGCGCCCTTGATGAAGTTCGCCAGGGTGCGCAACGGCACCGCGAAAGCATCGCCCTTTCCTTCCGCCGGCACACTGGTTTCAATCGCTAGGCCGATGTCGAATAGCGAGACGCCGAGGCGATGCGCGTCGGCGTCCATAGACAGGGTAACGCATCCGAGAATCGGGATAGTGTTGCGCGGCTCGCTGTATGGCAGGAGGGCGGCCAGCGCGTGCCGGAACGCGGCGGCCTCAACCTCAATGGATAAGCCTTCGTCGGCTTTCTGCGGCTTGCGGACGGTATCGAGCATAGCTAGACCTCATTGATTAAATGCAAACGGTTGATATGCACCATGAATAGGCTAGCGTTTGCAAACTGTCAACATCTGCCAACACATTGCCATCAAACTTTTGCGAAAGGGCGGGAATTGGTGCTATCAGATGCAAAGAGCGGCCCGTGCGAATGATACGGTTTGCGCGGTGCTGATAACCCCTGGAAAAGCTGGAAAGCTGTTTCGTAATGATGGGGTCGCGTGTTCGAGTCACGCAAGCGGCACCAAATTTCTCCACGAGAACCAAATAGTTACCGGAGGCCGGGCGGTGAGCCGTCTGCCCGTGAACCATAGGCAATGGGGCAGGCGATAAAAGATCACCGGCGGGGGAATCTGCCCCAACGGAATAAGGGGCTATATCTTTGGTCCTTTCAGACCATTGCGTTCGTCAGGACGGACCTCGGTCGATTGTGGGCTTGCAGGCAAATCAGACAGTCTCGCGATCGCACCGGCTGATAACCCCAAGCCCCCCGCCCTATCGGTCGGTGCGTGCCCGGCTTGCGGACCTCAAAATCCTAACCACAAAAGCGAGCCGGGCTTCCATCCGCGTGCCCGTGCCGAGACGTAATTTGTCGGAAATGCCATGAGGAGTTGGACGGTCTACCACGTCGATTTCGGAGCAGAGGGCAACAGCCCGCTTCTAACTGAAATCGGAAGCGTTGAAGCCGACAATCTTTTGGCAGCGGTGATGAAGGCACAAGCTTTGTGGCCCGATGAGAGATCAATGACCGTCCGCCCGGCCGGAGAAGACAGCCAATCGGCACAGCCGCCGGCCCCACAGCGCGACACCGATTGAACCCAGGGGGCGATCGGACCGCTCGCTACGGCTCCAAAGCCCCGACATGATCCGGCCACGCCTTCCGTACTACCCGGCGTGTCACACAAGCGGCATGATTTTCACGCCTTCCCAGCCCTGCACCACGTCATCGGCGCATCTCGGCCATTGTCGGGAGTAGCTGTTGGTGGGAAACTCCCTTTGTCAGCATGGGAGGTCGAAATGCCCAATGGTTTCAAGACCGGAGACGTCGTCAGGCTGAAATCCGGAGGCCCGGAAATGACTGTCAGCGACGGGGCGGCTTCCGGCACGTATCTGTGCCACTGGTTCAACCGCGAGGGCGACGTCTGGACGCCGCAGCATGCAGGCTTCAAGCAGGACCAGCTGGTGGCGGTCGACCGGCCGAGATAGTCGTCGCCTTCTGCCCTTAGGAATCCTTCGATCCGGCTGCGTCGGATCCGGTAGGCTTGTCGTCCGGTCGAAAAAGGACCGACGGATTTTGCTTTGCCTCGCGTTCAATGGCTGAAGCGTAGCCGCCAATGGCCACGTCCAACCGGAGACGAGAGCATGATCCGCCCCACCCTATTCGTCGTTGCCCTTGGCCTGCAGACCGCTGCCGCGGTTGCCCAGACAACGGCGCCGGCCCCTGCCCCGGCCCAGACGGCGCCGAGCACCTCGGCTCCGGCCGCCAAGTCCGACCTCACCAAGTCCGGCCTGACGCTGGAAAAGTTCGAGGCGCGTCGAGAAAAGGCGTTCACGCGGGCCGACAGCGACAATGACGGCAAGGTCAGCCTCGCCGAATGGACCGCTTTCCAGACCGCGCGCAAGGCCAAGGCCGATCCGGCCAAATCCTTCGCGCGCATGGACACCAACAAGGACGGCTTCGTCGACAAGGGCGAGCTCGACGCCTTCCTCGCCAAGCGCTTCGCCAGGCTCGACAAGAACAGCGACGGCGTGCTCAGCGCCGGTGAGAGGCCAGGCCACAAAACCGCTCCCAATGAGGAGCAATGACCACGAGGTTATGCCGCGCAATGACACATGGGAGCGCCCCTGTTGATGGGCGCCGATCCGGACGAGGAACTGGTACACCGCATTGGCGCCGGCGACCCCGCCGCCGTGCAGGCGATGGTGGCGCGCAAGCTGCCGCGCATCCTGGCCCTGGCCACAAGGATGCTCGGCGACCCGGCGGAGGCCGAGGACGTCGCCCAGGAGACTTTCGTGCGCATCTGGCGCCACGCATCGGGCTGGCGCCAGGGGCACGCACGCTTCGACACCTGGATCCACCGGGTGGCGCTCAACCTCTGCTACGACCGGGTGCGGCGCCGGCGCGAACGGACGACCGACGAGCTGCCGGAGGTGGCGGACGAGGCGCCGCTTCCCGATGCCATGCCGGGCGACGAAGAGCGCAAGGTCAACCAGGCGCTGCAGCGCATCGCGCCGCGCCAGCGCGAGGCGATCGTGTTGGTGTATTATCAAGAGCTGTCCAACATCGAGGCCGCCGGCGCCATGCAGGTCAGCGTCGATGCGCTGGAAAGCCTGCTCGCGCGCGGCCGGCGCGCTTTGCAGGCCATGCTCGTTGGAGACGATGGCGATGACTGAGACAGCAAGGGCATTGCCGGCTTCGCGGCCCAGGACGTGGGGGGCCACGTCGGAACGGCGGAAGGGGGAACGGGATGGCTGAGAAGAGAACGCAAGGGCCGATGGATGCCAAGCGCTTCGCCGCGCTGGCGGATGCCTATGGCAGCACCTTGCACCGCTGGCCGCCGGCCGAGCAGGCCGCCGCGATGCTGTTTGCCGAGACCGAGCAAGGCCTCGCCATCCTGGCGCGCGCCGGCAGGCTCGACGCCATGCTCGACCGGCATCGGGTCGAAGCACCCAGCCCGGCACTGCATCGCATGATCGTCGTCCGCGCCGCGACCGAGGTCAGGCAGGAGCGCCGCCGGCGGTTCTGGTGGCTGGGCTTCGGGCTCGCGGGCGCCGGGCTGGCCGGCGCCGTGGCGGGGCTGGCACTGGTGACCGTCGTCAGCCCGGATATCCAGCCCGATCATTATGTGATGGACGCCAATGCCACGTCGTTCGGCGACGCCGGCCCGGATGCCGACCAAACCGAGGAAGATTTATGAACCCCCGTCTTGTCGCGGCATCCTTGGTGCTCAACGTCTTTCTGGTCGGCGCGCTCGCGGGCGGAGCGGGCTGGCTGATCGGCAAGTCCAATCCGGGCTATTCGCTGGAATCGGCCGGCGGCAGGTTGCCGGCCGCCGACCGCAAGGTCTTCCGCCAGGCGTTGCGCGAGGTGCGCCGGGAGTCGCGTGACGTGATCCTCGACGGACAGGCCGCGCGGCGCGAGGCGGCGAACCTTCTGCAACAGCCGGCTCTCGACACCAATGCGCTTGCCGCCGCCCTGGAGCGGGCGCGCAACGCCGATCTTACCGTTCGCACCAGGCTGGAACAGCGCATCATCGAATTCGCCGCATCGGGCTCGCCGGAGGACCGCCGGCTGCTGGCGGATGCTTTGTTGCGACGCGCCGGCCGGCAGCCGCCACCTGCAAAAAAATTGCCATAGGCGGCGACGGAAAGGGCAAGCGCGCTCCGTTCAAGGGAAAGAGGGACAGGCCTGTGACCGCCTTCGGCGGCGGGCAGGTTCTCTTCGACCTCGAAACTTTCGGAGTATCCGATGAACAGTCTGACGAAATATTCGCTCGCAGCCGCGCTCGCCATCGGCGGAACGGCCGCCGCAAGCGCCGCCTCGGCGATGCCGATCGCACCGGTTGCACCCTCGCCGGCGCTTATCGAGCATGTCGCCTGGGGCTGTGGCCCGGGCTGGCATCCTAACTATTGGGGCCGCTGCGTCCCCAACCGCCGCGTGATCTATCCCGGTTATTATTACTGGGGCGGGCCGCGCGTCTATGTCGGCCCGGCCTGGCATCCTTACCACCGCTGGCACCACTGGCGCCGCTGGTGATGACCTGCTCATGACGCCGGTGCTGCGGCCGGCGTTGTGAACGCTCTTGCTATCATGCAACATGTCGCCCGGCGCGATCTGCGTCGGGCTCGGACGGAGGCTTCGTTGGCCACACCGGTTTCAAAGTCCGTATCGCCTGATCCGGCGCTGGTGGCGCTCCACCGCTTCGGCCTCGGCGCAAAACCCGGCGACGATTTCGGAAAGATCGCCGCCGATCCGCGCGGTTACCTCAAGGCCGAGCTCAAGCAGCAGGACATCGCGCTCATTTCCCCCGACGACCCACGGAATGCCGGGCTGCTGGACAGCACCGCGGCGATCCAGGCCAGCATGGCGGCAACCATGGAGCGCAAGGCGGCGCGGGCCGAGATGGCGGCGGTCGTCATGCAGCCGATGGCAGCGGATGATCCAGCCGGCCCCGCCGTGGCAAAAGCCAAACCCGCGGTGCCGCGTGTCGAAGCCGACATCTATCGCGACGAGGCGCAGGCCCGGTTCGACAAGGCGCTCACTGCGGCGCCCGGTTTCGTGGAGCGCCTGGTCGGCTTCTGGTCGAACCATTTCTGCGTCTCCGTCGCCAAGGCGCCGGTCGTGCGGGCCTGCGCCGGGGCCTTCGAACGCGAGGCGATCCGGCCCTTCGTGCTCGGCCGCTTCGCCGACATGCTTTTGGCCGTCGAGCATCATCCGGCCATGCTGTTTTATCTCGACAACCGGCAGTCCATCGGCCCCGATTCCCGCGCCGGCAAGCGGCGCGGACGCGGCCTCAACGAGAATCTCGCCCGCGAGATCCTGGAGCTGCACACGCTGGGCGTCGGCAGCGGCTATACTCAGGCCGACGTCACCAGTTTCGCCGCCATGCTGACCGGCTGGACGATGGCCGGGCGCGAGGGGCGGCTGGGCGAGCCGGGAAGCTTCGTCTTCAACGCCAATGCCCATCAGCCGGGCCAGGCCGCGCTGCTCGGCAAGACCTATCCCGACGGCGGCATGGGCCAGGCGGAGGCGGCGCTCAACGACATTGCCCGTCACCCGGCCACCGCGCAGCACATCGCCACCAAACTTGCCCGTCATTTCATTGCGGACGATCCGCCCCCGGCGGCGGTCGCCCGTCTGGCCACGGTCTTCACCAAGACCGACGGCGACCTGCGAGCGATCGCGTTGACGCTGATCGACATGCCCGAAGCCTGGTCGACGCCGCTCACGAAGCTGCGCTCGCCTTTGGACTATGTCGTGGCGCTGCGGCGAGCGGTCGGCGCCACCGCCGGCAACGAACCGCAACGGTCGCTCGGCTGGCTGAACGTGCTCGGCGAGCCGCTGTGGCGACCGCCGGGGCCGAACGGCTTTTCCGACCAAACGGATGCATGGGCCTCGGCCGAGGGCCTGAAGACGCGGCTGGACATTGCCTGGCAGGCGGCGAAGCAGGCGGACGATGTCGGCGATCCAGACGAGATGCTGGCCTCGCTGATCGGCACATCCGTGTCGGCCGAGACACGGCAGGCGATTTCGCGCGCGGAGTCCAAGCAGCAAGGCCTGGCGCTGCTGTTGATGGCGCCGGAATTCCAGCGCCGGTAATTCCAGCGCCGGTAATTCCAGCGCCGGTAACAGTGATGGAGATGCGGCCATGAGCCTTCTTTGCGAAACCCCCAGCCTGTCCCGCCGCGCGGTGCTGATGAGCGGCGGCGCGCTGTTTGCCTGGGCCTATCTGCCGCGCTTGGCGCGCGCTGCCGACAATCGCGATCCACGCCTGATCGTCATCGTGCTGCGCGGCGCGCTGGACGGGTTGTCGACGGTCGGTCCGGTCGGCGATCCAGACTATGCCGGCCTGCACGGCGATATCGCGCTTTCGCTCTCAGGCGCCAACCCGGCATTGCCGCTTGACGGTTTCTTCGCCGTCAACCCGGCAATGCCGGTGTTTGCGCGCCTGTTCAAGGCGGGCCAGGCGGCGGTCGTGCATGCGGCGGCGACCGGCTACCGCGACCGCTCGCATTTCGACGGCCAGGACGTGCTGGAAAGCGGCCTGCCGGCGCCCGGCAACGCCACGACCGGCTGGCTCAACCGGGCGTTGGCCAGCCTGCCGGCGGGCGAGCGTGTGGCGAAGCTCGGCGGACTGGCAGTCGGGCCTTCGACGCCGCTGGTGATCCGCGGCGGCGCGCCCGTGCTCGGCTGGGCGCCGCAGGCGCTGCCGACGCCCGGCGACGCCTTGGCCGAACGCGTGCTCGACCTCTACAACCATCGCGATCCTGTGCTGGCGGCCGCACTTCAGAAAGGGCTCGACGCCGACCGCATGGCGCTGGGCGACCAACTCGACGGCAAGACGATGAAGCCCAAGGGCGGCCTCGACAACGCCGCCGGCATGCGGCAGTCGGCGCAAGGCGCGGCGAGGCTGATGGCGGCCGATGACGGGCCGCGCATCGCAGCACTCGCCTTCGACGGCTGGGACACGCATGTCAACGAAGGCGGCGCCACCGGCCGGCTCGCCAATCTGCTCGGCGGCCTGGACGGCGCCTTCGAGGAGTTCGAGAAAGGGCTCGGCGCGCGCTGGAAGGACACGGCGGTCGTCGCCATCACCGAGTTCGGCCGCACAGCGCGCATCAACGGCACGGTCGGCACCGATCACGGCACCGGCACGGTGGTGCTGCTCGCCGGCGGCGCGATCAAGGGCGGCCGCGTCATCGCCGACTGGCCGGGACTGAAGCCGGCGCAGCTCTACGAAGGCCGCGACCTGGCGCCGACCAGCGATGTGCGCGCGGTGCTGAAGGGGCTACTGGCGGATCAGTTCGGGCTTTCCGCTGCGGTGCTTGGCGACAAGGTGTTTCCGGAGTCGGCGGCGGTGAAGCCGATGCGGGACTTGGTTGTTTGAACGAAATACGCCCGCGCCGTTTTCGGGCGCGGGCGTCCACGCTTTTCTGAAAGCGGTCACCACCTCCAATAGCCGGGGTGCCAGCGGTGATGCGCCCAGAAGCCGGGATGCCAATGGCGCACGGGCCGGATGAACCTGCGTCCGTTGGGCACGCAATTGCCCCAGCGGTTCACGTGCCAGCCGGGACCGCAGCGCCAGCCGACGGTTTCGATGGGCAGCGGCGCAGCAACAGGCTTGGCCATTGGCATGGCCTGCGAGCCGACACTGGACAGCATCAACGTGCCGGCAGCCATGGCGAGAGGCAGAAAGTATTTTGCGAACATGCGTTGTCTCCGTAAATTTGTCCCTACCTCCGTGAAACGGAGGACAGGGCCTAATTCCGTCGGAGCGGTGCGGATCACATCCTCGTTAGCGGCCAGATCGGCGGCAGCAATCCGGATATCCTCTCAATTCCCTTAGTCCCTCGACATTTCCAAGTTGTTTTGCTTTTTTGTCTGGAGATGGGGGAGAATATGTCTATTTCCGTTCTTGTTGTTATTGGTGCCGGTGCGGCTGGCTTAGCAGCAATTGTCAGCGCTGCAAAAAAGTCTGCACAGAAGAAACGTCGCGCTTTGCTTCTAGCAAAATATGGCGACGAGGAGATCGCGGATTGGATCATGATCCGACGAATTTGGCAGGGCATGACCTTTGAGCAATTGATCGATTCCTGGGGAAAGCCAGCGGATATGACCGAGCGGGTCTATAAAACGAAAGTCGCGCACACGTTGAAATACAACCAAACTGGCAAGAACCGCTATAGCGATCGCGTTATAGTAGAGAATGGCATAGTGGTCGGCTGGGATCAGAAATAATCGCCATTTATTTAAGGTGATTCTAGTTGAGCGTCGCCACCGTCTTCAGCGCGCCGTCCAGCATGTCGCCCTTCTCGTCCTTCAGCGCCGCCTCGCGGAGGCGGCGGATCCAGTCGGCGGCGTCCTCCCTGCCCTCGAGCATGGGAAGCGCCGAGAGCACGCGGTCGAATTTCGACTGGGCGCGGGCATGGGTGTCGCTGTAGCCCTTGATCAGCCGCCGGCAGTTCAAGATTTCGACTCCGAACGCATAGTCTTCACCTGCCTTGCTGAGCGCCAGGCCGTACCAGCGCTCGAGATGCTCGACCTCGACCCTGTGGCGCAGCAGGCGGCGGCGCCAGCGGCGCAGGCCGCCGATGAACCACAGCATAGCGAAGCCGGTGAAACTGTCGGTGCGGATGTGACGGCCGCGATTGATGCGGCGGTCGAGGAAGGCGGCGAGTTTTGGCCGGTTCTCGATGTAGCTGCCGAGCCCCGCCGGCAGGGTGCCGCAGAATTCCTCGATGCGCGGATGGAAATATTCGGTGACCTGCAGGACCGAGCCTTCCTTGACGCCGACCTCCTTGCGCACCCGCTTGTCTCGCGTCGAGCGTGTCTTCAAATCCGCGACGCGGATCATGTCGTCGTAGCACATGGCGTTGGCGAGATGCTTTGCCGCGGCGATCGACAGCGTGTAGCCGCGCTCCGCATTGTCCAGCGCCACCGCTTTGCCCAACCGGTCGAGGTATTCGCCGCCATAGGCGATGTCCTGGTAATCGACGACCTTCTTCAGCCCGCGCTCGGCCATGTCGCGCACGGGCTCCGCGAGCAATGCCACGCGACCGGCAAGCTCCTGCCAACCCTGAAGGAGGGTTTCCGGTCCGCTGACCTTCGCCGTCGACTTGGGTTCGGCCGCCGCCGGCTTCGCTGTCTTATCGTCGGCCGGCGCTGCCGCAATCCCGCGCGCGCGATCGTAAGCAGCGCCGAAGGCGGCAAGGCTCGGCTTGACGCCACGGCCGCCGGCGCCGATCGCCTGCTCGTAGCTTTCGCGGGTGAAGGGCAGCGCGTCGGAGCCGGCCAGCGCGCCGAGCAGGCTGGCCGAGATCATCGTGCCGTTCTCGGCGGCAATCTTTTCCATGTCGAAGGCGATGAAGCGCCTGGCCGCCGCTTGCGCCGTCGCATGCACTTTTTCCGACGAGGCGCGGCCGTCGCCCGGCTCGATCTTTTCCGAGACGGCGGCGATGCGGTGCGAGGACGTAATCAGCGTGGTGCGCTCAGGCGTGACGAAACCGCGGATGATGGCGCGGCCCGCCTCCATCAATTCGGCGGCGATCAATATGTCGACGTCACCCTGCGAAGGCGACAGCGCGAAAACCGGCAGCCGGCCGGTGTCGCGGGCCATCTCGATATAATAGATCGTCGCGCCGGTGCGCTGCGCGACGCCGGCCACCGAGGTCGATTGCGCGATATAGCCGTTGCGCTCGGCGACATCGGTGATCCAGTCGGCGAGCACGCCGCCGCCTTGGCCGCCGACGGCGAGCACGGCGAGCTTTATCACACGCTCGTCGTCGGAGGCGCCGGCCTTCGGGCGCAGGGGAGAAGCCTGGTCAAGCATCGGCGAACATCAGGCGGCGGCTCTCGCGGCGGCGCTGCAGAAGGCCGATCGCGGCGCGGCGCGCCCCTTCGAGGAAACGGTCCCAGCGGCCGGGATTGTGGACGACGTCGGCGCGGTAGAAGGACGGGCAAAGCACGGCCGCATCCGCCACCTCGCCGCAATTGCCGCAGCCGACGCAATTCTGGTCGATCGAGGCGACCGGATCGTCGCGCAGCGGATCGTCGAGCGACTTGACCGACAGCGACGGGCAGCCGGAGAGCCGCATGCAGGCATGGTCGCCGGTGCAGATATCCTCGTCGACGCCGAATTTCGGCTTCACCACGCGCTCGCCGCCCTTGATCGCCTTGTCGACCAGGGGCTTCTCGCGGCGCTGGCGGTTGAGCATGCATTCGGACGAGGCGACGATGACCTTCGGCCCCTTCTCCTCAGTGGTCAGCGCGTCGCGCAGCGCGGCTTGCATCTTGCCGACATCATAGGTGCGGTCGATGTGGCGCAGCCATTTGACGCCCATGCCCTTCACCGCTTCGTCGATCGGATGCCTGGTCGACTTGGTCCGGTTGTTGGCGCGTGAGGACAGGATGTCCTGGCCGCCGGTGGCGGCCGAATAGAAATTGTCGACAATGACGATGACGCCGTCATTCTTGTTGAAGACGGCGTTGCCGATCGAGGAGGTCAGGCCGTTGTGCCAGAAGCCGCCATCGCCGACGAAGGAGATCGAGCGCCGCTTGGCGTCCGGCGAATTGAAGGCGGAGGCCGAGGCCGGCCCCAGCCCATAGCCCATGGTGGTGGCGCCGAGCTCGAAGGGAGGCATGATCGAGAACAGATGGCAGCCGATATCGGAGGCGATGTGGTGCTTGCCGAGTTCCTGCTCGACCAGCTTCGTCGCGGCGAAGATCGGCCGCTCGGGACAGCCGACGCAGAAACCCGGCGGACGACCGGGAACGACATTGATGAGATCGGCGGTGTCGACCCCTTCACCCAGCTTGTTCGGCGCGCGGATTTCGCCCGGCAGCAGGTGCGGAGCGTTGGCGCGCAGGAAGGAGCCGATGCCGTCGAGCATGACCTGCCCGGTATATTCGCCGGCCATCGGCAGATGCTCCTTGCCGACCAGCTTCGTGCCGCGGCCGGCCTTGTGCAGCATCGCGGCAAAGGCCTGCTCGATATAGTTGGGCTGGCCTTCCTCGACGACCAGCACCGCCTGCTTGCCTTCGCAGAAGGCGAGGAACTCGTCGTCGACCAGCGGGTAGACGGCGTTCAGCACATAAAGCGGCACGTCGGTGTCGCCATAGGTGTCGGCAAGGCCGAGCCGCTGCAGCGCGCGGATGACCGAATTATACATGCCGCCCTGCATGACGATGCCGACCGAGCCGTGGTCCGGCCCGAACATCTCGTTGATCTTGCGGCTCTTGATGAAATCCACCGCCGCCGGCCAGCGCTTGGCGACCTTCTCCTTCTCATGCAGGAAGGAAGCGGGCGGCAGCACGATGCGGCCGGTGTCGCGGCGCGGCGCAGACAGCGCATCGGCGACAGACATTGGCGGGCGCTTGTTATCCTTGGCGGTGAAGTGGCCGTGGACGTGGCAGCAGCGGATGCGCACCTGCAGCATCACCGGCGTATTCGACGCCTCCGACAGCTCGAAGCCGTCCTCGACCGCCTTGACGATCGACGGCAGGTTCGGGCGCGGGTCGAGCAGCCAGACCTGGCTCTTCATGGCAAAGGCATGGCTGCGCTCCTGCATGATGGAGGAACCCTCGCCATAGTCCTCGCCGACGATGATCAGCGCGCCGCCGGTGACGCCGCCGGACGCCAGGTTGGCCAGCGCATCGGAAGCGACGTTGGTGCCGACCGTCGACTTGAAGGTGGCGGCACCGCGGATCGGATAATGCACGGAGGCGGCGAGCATGGCGGTGGCTGTCGCTTCCGAGGCGCTTGCCTCGAAATGCACGCCTAGCTCGCCCAGGATATCCTGCGCGTCGGCCAGCACGTCCATCAGATGGCTGATCGGCGCGCCCTGATAGCCGCCGACATAGCCGACGCCGCATTGCAAGAGCGCCTTGGTGATGGCGAGGATGCCCTCGCCGGCGAATTCCTCGCCGGCGCCAAGCCTCAGCTTTTCGACTTCCTTGGCAAAAGACCGTTCGGCCATCTCTGCCTCCTTCCGTTGCCGCCTTCCCGTTGCATTTGGGCAGGCGGCGCTTGCGTCAAACTCAGATGTCGTGCTTGCGGATGTTCTTCAGCATCTTCTGCAGGATCGCGATCAGCGCGGCATATTCGGCATCGTCGACACCGTCGAACATCGCCTCGAACGCATCATGCATGGCCGGCCAGGCGCGGGTGAACAGCGCGCGGCCCTCATCGGTCAGGAATACATGGCGGATGCGGCTGTCGGTGACGCCTTGCTCGCGCCGCACCAGGCCCTGCCCTTCCAGCGTGTCGAGCGTGCGGCTCAAGGTCGACTGTTCGATCACCGTGTAGACCGAGAGGTCGTTGACGGTGACGCCGTCGGTGACTGACAGCACGGCGAGCGTCCGCACCTGCTGAATGGTCAGGCCCTGCTTGCGGAAGTCGTCACGTAAAGTAGCGTTGTAGCGGCCCATGATGCGGTTCATCAGATAGGGCGCGAATTGCTGCAGGCCGATCTGGCCGAGGGTCGAGATGCGCTGGCGCTTTTCCGGAAGCTTCTGTTCCATCACAGCCTCCCCGCCAGAAGGAACCCGGAGCCGCCGCCGAGGCCGGCGCCTGGGTGCGTGGAAGCGCCGATATGATAGAGGCCTTTGATGCCGGTCTCGTGGTTGCGGCTCGCCTTGAACGGCCGCCACAGGAAGGACTGGTCGATGGTCGACGAGCCGCCATAGGGATCGCCGCCGACAAGGTTGATGTTCATGGCTTCGAGGTCCGCCGGCGAATAGGCGCGGCGCGCGATCACGCTCTCGCGGAAACCGTCGATGTGGTTGGCGAGGATCGCCTCGACGCGGTCGGCATAGGCTTCGCGCAGCGCTTCGGTCCAGCCGCCGTCGGCGGGCGCTTCGAGCTTGCCGGCGGCATCACCCCTGACGTGGCGCGGCGCCTCCGGAAGCTGAAGCCAGAGGATCGCCCTGCCCTCGGGGCAGCGCGACGGGTCGAGCGCATGCGGCTGGCCGACGCAGATGGTCGGCACTTCGGGCAGCAGGCCGCGCACCGCCTCGTTGCAGGCCTTCGACACGCCATCCAAACCCGGCGTCAGATGCAGCAGCGCCACCTTGTCCAGGCCCTCGCCGCGCCAGGCCGGCGGCTTGTCCAGCGCGTAATGGATCTGGAAATTGCCCTTGCCATAGCGATAAATGCGCGTCGCTTCGACGTCACGCTTTGGAGCCGCGTCGCCGAGCAGGCGGCCATAGAGCTGCGTTGGCGTGACCGAGCAGATGACGCTCTTTTCGGCGTTCAACGTCTCGCCGGAAGCGAGCCGCACGCCGGAGACGCGGCCACCGCTCTGGATGATCGAGACGACGTCGGCGTCGACGCGTATCTCGCCGCCGCGCTCCTTGATCAGCGCCTCGAAAGCGGCGAGCAGGTTTTTCGCGCCGCCCTTGACGATCGGCGCGCCGGCCGCCTCCAGCGCGAAGGCGATGACCTTGGCGATCTGGCCGGAGAAGGCGTCTTCCGGTCCAAGCCCGGCATGCAGCACCCAGGGCGCCCAGAGCGCACGGATAAGGTCGGAAGTGTAGGTCGTTTCCAGCCAGCCGCGCGCGGGCACCAGCGCCTCGCCCATGAACGCGGCAAGGTTGCGCGGGCCTCGCCGCCAGGCCTCGCCGGCGATGAGCTTGGTCGTCGGATAGGACCACAGTGCGCCGCCGAGCAGGCCGAACAGCAGCCCGGCATTGCGCTCGATACCGCTGACATCGCCGCCATGGCGGTCGCCGTCGCCGGAGGCGATCCGGTTCAGCGTCCCGATGTTGGCGGCACGGTCGGTGGTGAGCACGGCATGGCTGCCGTCGGGCGTGAGCACGCCTGTCGGGGTGGCGGTGTGGCAGAACTCCAGTCCATGCCGCGCAAGGTCCTTGCCGAGCGCGGCGAACGCCGGCGAGGTGATGAACAGCACGAAGGTCGTGGCCATCACGTCATGGACGAAGCCCGGCGCCGTGATCTCCTCGCTGCGCACGCAGCCGCCGATACGGTCGTTGCGCTCGAGCACGAGCACCTTGGCGCCCTTGGCGCCAAGCATCGCCGCGCAGACCAGGGCGTTGATGCCGCTGCCGACGATGATGTGGTCGGGGGCGGTCATTGGGCGCCCCCGGATGACGGGAGGCCAATCAGGCTAAGCCGAGTTCCTTCGCGCCCCCCTCTGTCCTGCCGGACATCTCCCCCTCTAGGGGGGAGATTGGCAGTTTTGACGCCCCACATCGTCCTGCGACGTGCGAAATTGGCGAAAGCGGAGGTGACATCCAATCTCCCCCCTAGAGGGGGAGATGTCCGGCAGGACAGAGGGGGGCGCCGTAGAGTGCTGACGCTACAGAACGGCCGCCTTGACTGCATCACTCCATTGCCCTCGAGCATGATCTTCTCCCGAAGACCGCCACCTCGCCTTACTTGCCCGGCACCAGCGCCAATGCGCGGATCGGGCTGCCGGTACCGTGCTCGATCTTGAGCGGGGCGGCGATCAGGATCGCGCCCTTCGGCGGCAGCTGGTCGAGGTTGCAGAGGCTCGCCAGGCCATAACGGTTGGCCTTGTGCATCAGCGTGTGCGCCGGGAATGGCGGCTCCATGCCGCCGGCCTTGCCGGCATCGGTGCCGATCGTCTCCGAGCCCCAGCCCTTGATGTCCTTGGCTATCAGGAACTGGATGGCCTCCGCCGTCGGGCCGGGCGTATGCGGGCCGGTCTCATTGGCGTTGAGGAACTCGGCTTCCGAGCCGTTGCGCTTGTACCAGTCGGTGCGCATCACCACCCACTCGCCGGGATTGATGGCGCCGTGCTTGGCTTCCCAGGCCTTGATGTGATCGACGGTGAGCAGGAAGTCGTGGTCCGCGGCCGCCTCTTTCGAACAGTCGATGACGTTGACCGGGCCGATGAAATTCTGTGCCGGAATGGTGTCGGTGGCGCCGTCCGGATAATCCTTGCCGGTGATCCAGTGCTGCGGCGCGTCGAAATGCGTGCCCGAATGCTCGCCGAGTTTCAGCCAGTTCCAGGCCCACCACGGACCGTTCTTGTCATATTTGGAGATCGCGTGGATCTCGACCTTCGGCGTGTCGACGGCGAGTTCCGGCGGCAGCTTGATCAGGGGCGTATTCGGCCCGAGCGGCGCCGTCAGGTCGACCACCTTGATTGCTCCCGAAAGCAGCTGGCTGGCGACCTCGCCGAGGAGTTTCTGCGTGTCCATGGTCTTTCGTTCCCTCTTGTATCGTGATCATCAAGGCTCGTTGCGGCCCTTAATATACCTACTAGACGAAAACATATGCATCTGCAATTATCTTTAAGCATAAAGCATTTTGGGGCGGGGCGTGAGCGAGTTCGACGCCATCTTTGTCGGGGCGGGCCATAACAGTCTGGCATGCGCCGCGCATCTGGCGCTCAAAGGTTGGAAAATAGCGGTTTTCGAACGCGGCGAGACGATCGGCGGCGCAGTACGGACCGCCGAGTACACGCTTCCCGGCTTCCGGCACGATTTCGGCGCGATGAATTTGAGCCTCTTCGCCGGCTCCGCCTTCCACCGGAAATATGCAAATGAATTGAAAAGCCACGGGCTGGAGTTCGCGCCCGTGGCCGACTGCTTCGCCAGCGCCTTCCCGGACGGGACATGGTTCGGCGTCAGCAACGACCTGGAAAAGACGGCGTCGCGGCTGGCTGCCTTCTCGGCGGCGGATGCAGCCACATGGCGCCGCCTGGTCGGCGCCTTTCCGGGCGAGGCCGAACATCTCTTCCGGCTGCTGGGATCGCCGATGAGCGCAAGGGCGCTGGCCGGCAGCGCATGGAACATCTGGCGCAAGAAGGGCCTGGCCGGCGCGCTCGACACGGGACGATTGCTGCTGTCATCGCCGCGCGCGTGGCTCGAGGAAAATTTCGAGACGCCGCATGTGCGCACGACACTCGCGGCCTGGGGCATGCATCTCGATTTCGCGCCCGACATCGCCGGCGGCGCCGTGTTCCCTTACCTGGAATCGATGGCCAACCAGAGTTTCGGCATGGTGCTCGGCAAAGGCGGCGCCGATACCATCATTCGCGCGCTTGCCGGCATGCTCAAGGTGGCCGGCGGCAAGATCACAACAGGCGCGGAGGTGTCGGAGATCACGGTGGCCGGCGGCCGGGCGACGGGGGTGCGGCTGGCATCCGGCGAAACCCATGCCGCAAGCAAGGCGGTCATTGCCGGGGTCGCGCCGAAAGCGTTGCCGGGCAAGCTTCTGCCCAATGGTTCGGGTGACGCCGGCTTCGATGCGGCGATGAAGACATACCGCCACGCGCCGGGTACGATGATGATCCACCTGGCGCTGGACGACCTGCCCGACTGGAGCGCAGGCGCCGAGCTTCGCCAGTTCGCCTATGTGCATCTAGCGCCGTCGCTCGACGCCATGTCGCGCGTTTATCAGCAGGCGATCGCCGGCATCCTTCCCGATCAACCTGTCCTCGTCGTCGGCCAGCCGACGGCGGTCGATCCGTTGCGAGCGCCGCCAGGCAAGCATGTGCTATGGGTGCAGGTGCGCATGCTGCCGGCGGAGATCCTTGGCGATGCCGCGGGCAAGATCGCGCCCGCGCACTGGGATGCGGTCAAGGACGCCTACGCCGAGCGCGTGCTCGACATCATCGAGAGCTATGCGCCGGGATTGCGCAAAAAGATCCTCGGCCGCGCGATCTTCTCGCCGCTCGATCTCGAACGCGAGAATCCGAACCTCGTCGGCGGCGACCAGATCTGCGGCAGCCATCATCTGGCGCAGAACTTCCTCTTCCGCCCGACGCGGGGCTTCGCGCGCTGGAGCACGCCGGTCTCAAACCTCTACCTCACCGGCGCCGCGACATGGCCAGGCGCCGGCACAGGCGCGGGCTCCGGCTACATGCTCGCCCAACAGCTGGGAGGGAACTAGAGCATGATCCCGAAAGTGGGAACCGGTTTTCGGAGAAAGATCATGCTCCAATAAAGAGCTAGAATTCCGGGATGGACAAGGCGCGGTTGCCCACCACCGAATGAAAACGCCGCGCAGACAATGACAACCAACAAGGGGAACGACCATGACCATCAACAGACGTGACTTGCTTGGATATGGCGCAGCGGCGCTCAGTGCCGCCACGTTTGGCCTGCCGAGGGCGGCAAAGGCGGCGGACGAGCTCACCATCGCCTACAACGTCAACTTGCCTTCATGGGATCCGACGACCGGACCCTCGGCCGTCAATCCGACCATCCAAGGCCTTTATCAATCGGTATTTGACCAGATCATCGGACAGAAGCCCGATCTTTCCTTCACGCCGGGCCTGCTCACCGAATGGGGCTGGAACGACGACCGCACCAAGGTGACGATGACGGTGCGCGACGGCGTGAAATGGCATGACGGCTCGCCCTTCACACCGGAAGACGTGGTGTGGTCGCTGCAGCGGGCCGGTGACGAGAAGACCGGCAATCCGATCCAGTTCGTCTGGAAGAACGTGAACAACTTCAAGATCGACGGCAACAAGATCACCGGCGACGTCGTGCAGTTCGACCCGGTCTATTTCAAATGGATGTCGTTCCTGACCGGCTACATCATGCCGAAGGCCTATTACGAGAAGGTCGGTGCGGAAGGCTTCGAGAAGGCGCCGATCGGCACCGGTCCCTATATGGTCGACAAGTTCGAGCGCAATGCGTTCCTGCGGCTGAAGGCCAATCCGCAGTATTGGGGCACCAAGCCCGCCTTCGAGAATGTGACGATCAAATTCGTCACCGACGCGGCGAGCCGTGTCGCCGAAATCGAGTCCGGCTCCTCGCAGGTGACGCTCGAAATCCCCTATGAGGAATATGACCGGCTGATTGCCAAGGACGGGCTTGCCGGCTCGATCAAGAATGTTTCCGACATCGGCATGATCTTCTTCAACGACATCGAGGCGATGCTGGACAAGAATGTCCGCCAGGCCGCCGTGATGGCAGTCGACAAGGAGCTTCTGGTCAAGCGGCTGCTGCGCGGCTACGGTCAGCCGATCGCCACGCTGGAGACGCCGGAATACACGGCCTTCGATCCATCGATCAAAGTCGAGCACAATCCGGAGAAGGCCAAGGAGTGGCTCGCCGCCTCCGGCTATTCGCCCAAGAAGCCGGTCAAGTTCACCATCCAGACGACCAAGGGCTTCAAGCCCAAGGATTATGAGATGATCCAGGCGATCGTCGGCATGTGGCGCAAGGTCGGCATCGAGGCCAATATCGAGGTCTACGAGATCGCCAAGCATTACGAGCTGCGCGCCGCCGACAAGCTGGCGCCGGCCGCCTTCTACAACTGGGGCAACTCGATCGGCGATCCGACCACCTCGACCGGCTTTGCCATGTATGGCCCAAGCCCGCATTCGGTGTGGGACAGCCAGGATCTGATCGATATGATCACCCCGTTGTGGGGCGAAAAGGACGAGGCCAAGCGCATCGCGGGCTGGAAGGCCGTCGACAAATACATCGCCGAGCAGGCCTATGTGCTGCCGCTGATCCAATATGTGCAACCGATCGTGCATTCGAAAAAGGTCAATGTCGTGCAGCATGTGTCCGGCGCGCTGCTGCCGGCGCTGATGACCCCGGCCGCCTGATCGTCGGTTCTGGATTGCCGCGCGCCGTCCGCAAGACGGCGCGCATTTTCATCCGGACATATGGGCGCATGCTGCTGCAAAGATTCCTCGTTCGTCTTTTGACGATGCTGGTGACGCTGTTCGGCGTCGCCGTCGTCGTTTTCGTCGTCATCCGCGTCGCCCCCGGCGATCCGATCGCGATGATGCTGCCGCCCGGCGCCAGCGACGACGACATTGCGCGGCTGCGCGCGCTCTACGGGCTCGACAAGAGCATCGTGCAGCAATTCTTCATCTGGCTCGGCGGCGTGCTGCATGGGAATTTCGGCACGTCGATCTCGCTGCGCCAGGACGTGCTCGGCCTGGTGTTCAACCGGCTGCCGGCGACGCTGGAGCTGGCGACGGTCGCACTGCTGATGGCGACCGCGATCGGCACCACCGCCGCGATCCTCGGCGCGCGCTCGCGCGGCACGGCGATAGAGGCCGGCATTGACGTCGCCAGCGGCGCGACGCTCTCTATCCCCGATTTCCTCTGGGGCCTGGTGCTCATCCTGCTGTTCGGGGTGCTGGTGCCCGTCTTCGACATTTCCGGCCGCGTGTCGCCGCAGCTCGATTTGCCCTTCGCCACCCAGTTCTATCTGGCCGAGAGCATTCTCAGGCTGCGTTTCGACCTCACCTGGGACCTGCTCAAGCACATGCTGATGCCGGCGGTCGCGCTGGCGCTGCCGCTGGCGGCGATCATCGCGCAGCTCTTGAAACAGTCGCTGAAGGAAGTGCTCGATCTCGATTATGTGGTGCTGGCGCGGGTCAAAGGTTTTTCCGAGACACAGGTCATTCTGCGCGAGGCGCTGAAGAATGCGGCGCTGCCGACGCTGACGCTGGTCGGCGTGCAGTTCACCTTCCTCATCGGCGGCACCGTCATCGTCGAGCGGCTGTTCTCCTATGAAGGCCTCGGCAACATGGCGATCGACGCCGTCATCAACCGCGACCTGCCTCTGATCCAGGGCATCGTGCTGGTGTTCGCGCTGCTCTTCGTGCTGATCAACCTCGCCGTCGACATGATGTATGCGCTGCTCAATCCGAGGCTGCGCCATGGATGAGGCAAATGTCGCCAGGCGAGGTTTGAGCCCGAGGCTGTGGCTAGCCGGCGGCTGGCTTCTGCTGGCACTGCTCGCGGCCATCTTCGCGCCATTGATCGCGCCGCAGGACCCGCTGGCGCAGGATTTGATGCTGGAACGCCTGCCGCCCTTCTGGCTGGACGGGGCCGAACCCGGCTACTGGCTCGGCACCGACAGCCTTGGACGCGATCTGTTGTCGCGGCTGATCTTCGGCGGCCGCATCGCCTTCATCGTCGCCTTCGCGGCGGCGACGTCCGCGTGCCTGCTCGGCTCCGCGCTCGGCCTGATCGCCGGCTATTTCGGCGGCTGGCCCGACCGCATCATCTCGCGCATCGTCGATGTCTGGATGGCGTTTCCGCCGGTGCTGTTCGCGATCCTGCTGGTCGCGGTGCTGGGCACCGGCCTGAGCTCCGTCATCCTCGCCATTGCAATCATCGACTGGACGCGCTTCTGCCGGGTGATCCGGGCCGAGGCGATGAGCCAGGCGCGCATGGATTATGTCGAAAGCGCGCGCATCGCCGGCTATGGCCGCGTCGGCATCATGCTGCGCGAAGTGCTGCCCAATGTGCTGCCATCGGTGGTGGCGCTGCTGTCCCTGGAGATGGGCATCGCTGTCATCGTCGAGGCGATCCTCTCCTTCGTCAATCTGTCGATCTCGACCGACGACCCGACCTGGGGCAGCATCATCGCCGAGGGACGGCTGTCGATCCATCAGGCCTGGTGGGTCCTGGTGTTCCCGCTCATCACGCTGATCCTCACCGTGCTTTCCTTCACCCAATTCGGCGAAGCGCTGAAGGCGCGCTTCGATCCGGTGCTGCGATGAGCGCCTGCCTCGACATTCGCGGCTTGAGCGCCGTGCTTCCCAACGGCCAGCGCGTGCTGCGCTCCGTGTCGCTCAGCGTGCAGCCGGGCGAGGTGCGCGCGCTGGTCGGCGAGAGCGGCGCCGGCAAGACGATGATCGGCAAGGCGGTGCTTGGCGTGCTGCCGAAAAGCGTGCGCATCGTCGAAGGCGAGATGCTGATCGAGGGCGAGGACCTCGGCCGCCTCGATCCGAAGGCGCGGCGGACCTTAATCGGCGCGCGCACGGCGCTGATCCCGCAGGATCCGCTCACCGCACTCAACCCGTCGCGCCGCATCGGCCCGCAAATGACCGACCGGCTGGTGCGCATCCTCGGCTGGAGCACAGAGACGGCGGACCAGCGCATCCGGCAGTTGCTCGACGAGGTGCAGATCCGCGATTCCGAGCGCGTGCTGAAGAGCTATCCGCATGAATTGTCCGGCGGCATGCGCCAGCGTGTGCTGATCGCGGCGGCTTTCGCGGCGGAGCCCCGATTGATTGTCGCCGACGAGCCGACCACGGCGCTGGACGTAACGGTGCAGAAACAGATCCTGCGGCTCATCGCGCAACTGCAGCGCGATCATGGCACGGCGATCCTGTTCGTCACCCACGACCTCGGCGTGGTTGCCAAGATCAGCCAGAAAGTGTCGGTGCTCTATGCCGGCAAGGTGGTCGAGGAAGCTGATTCGAGCGCCCTTTTCGCTAACCCGCAGCACCCCTATACGCGCGCGCTGATGGCGGCGACACCGCGCTACACCGACCCGTTTGCTTCGCTAAAGCCGGTGGACGAAAGCGTGCTTGCCGGATTGGCCGCAGAGATCGCCGCCGCCGACCAGGCCTGGAGGCCCGGCCATGGCTGAGCCGCTGTTTTCCGTGCGCGGGCTGAAGGTGGCGCTGCCCGACATGACGCGCAAGCCGCTGATCGGCCGCGCGCCGCTGGCCGAGATCCTGAAAGGGCTCGACTTCGATCTGCCCATGGGATCGGTGACCGGCATCGTCGGCGAATCCGGTTCGGGCAAATCGACGCTCGGGCGCGCGCTGGTCCGGCTGCTCGAACCTAGCGCAGGCTCCATCGGTTTCGAGGGGCGCGACATCAGCCGTCTTTCGGAAGCCGAGCTCAGGCCGCTGCGCCGCGACCTGCAGATGATCTTCCAGGATCCGATGTCGTCGCTCAATCCGCGCCACACGATCTTCAACATCATCGCAGCCCCCTTGCGGCAGAACGGGCTTGGCGACAGGCTGAAGGAACGTGTCGCGGAAGCGCTGCAGCGCGTCGGCCTGCCGCAGAATTTTGCCAGCCGCTATCGTCACGAATTATCAGGCGGACAGCGGCAGCGCGTCGGCATCGCGCGGGCCCTGGCGCTGTCGCCGAGATTCGTGCTGGCCGACGAGATCGTCTCCGGCCTCGACGTCTCGACGCAGGCGCAGATCCTGACGCTGCTGGAAAAGCTGGCGGCCGAGATGGGGCTGACGGTCGCCTTCATCAGCCATGACCTATCGGTGATCCGGCGGCTCTGCCAGCAGGTCATCGTCATGCGCGAAGGCAGGATCGTCGAGGCCAGCGCCACCGACGCGCTGTTCGAGAACCCGAAGGAGAGTTACACGCGCGACCTGCTCGCCGCCATTCCGCTGCCGGAAATCGATCCGGACTGGCTGCGGCCGGCAGCAAAGGCGCCCGAGTGAAATGGGCCATTCGCACACCGACCAGCGGGCCTCGGATGTGCGCAAGGACAAGTCAGCCCGCCAACGGAGGGTGACATGAAATACGCAATCCAGGCGGCGATCCTCGCGGCCTCTTTGTTCGGCGCAATGGGAGTGGCTTCCGCGGATTCGATCCCCGGCATGCGCGGACACGACCATACCGGCATCACCGTGCCGGACATGAAGCAGGCCGTCGATTTCTTCACCAATATCGTCGGCTGCAAGAAGGCGATGTCCTTCGGGCCGTACGCGGATGACAAGGGCACCTTCATGCAGGATCTGCTTGGCGTCGATCCGAAGGCGGTGATCGAGGAGATCACCTTGGTGCGCTGCGGCTATGGATCGAACATCGAACTGTTCAAATACACGGCGCCCGACCAGAAGGATTTGACGCCGAAGAACAGCGATATCGGCGGCTTCCACATCGCCTTTTATGTCGACGATGTTGCCGCGGCGAAAACCTATCTCGAGGCAAAGGGTGTTAGAACCCGGATGGGACCGCTGCCGGTGAAGGAAGGGCCGGCCGCGGGCCAGACCATCCTCTATTTCCAGGCGCCGTGGGGGCTGCAGCTCGAGGCGATCAGCTACCCCGAAGGGATGGCCTACGAGAAGGGCGCCGAAACCGTTCTGTGGAGCCCGAAGGATCCTACCAAGTGAGCTGTTGCTCGCGAACGGGCGATCGTTCAATTGTGAAACTTTAAGCTTGAAATAATTGCCCGGCAGCGCGATAGTGCTTTTGGGATCGCCGGCGTTGCCGGCGGTTCTCTAAGCCTTAGAGCGTTTCATGCAATTCCGGACGGAAAACCGCTACGCACTTTTCCTGGAATTGCTCTAGAGGAGATCGCAAGACATGAAGGTTGCGGTTCTCGGCGGCGGACCAGCCGGACTCTATTTTGCCATTTCGCTCAAGCTGCACGATGCCGCGCATGAGGTGACGGTCTATGAGCGCAATCGCCCGGACGACACGTTCGGCTGGGGCGTGGTGCTGTCGGCGGAGACGCTGCAGAACCTGACCAGGAACGACCCCGTCAGCGCCGTCTGGATCAAGAAGCATTTCGCTTATTGGGACGACATCGCCGTCATCCATGACGGCGTGCGCACGGTGTCTTCAGGTCATGGCTTTTGCGGCATCGGCCGCAAGCGGCTCCTGGTCCTGCTGCAGCGCCGAGCGCGCGAGCTTGGCATCAAGATGATGTTCGAGACCGAGATATCCGATCCCAAACCGTTCATGGAAACGCATGACCTGGTGGTCGCGGCGGATGGGCTGAACTCGAAATCCAGAGCCGCCTTCGCCGATGTCTTCAAGCCCGATATCGACACCCGCAAATGCAAGTTCGTGTGGCTCGGCACCACGCAGAAATTCGACGATGCCTTCACCTTCATCTTCGAAAAGACGGAGCATGGCTGGGTGTGGGCGCATGCCTACCAGTTCGACAGCGAGACCGCGACCTTCATCGTCGAATGCAGCGAGCAGACCTGGGCTGCGTTCGGCTTCGGTCAGATGACGCAACAGGAATCGATCGCGGTCTGCGAGCGCATTTTTGCAAAGCATCTCGGCGGTCATCCGCTGATGACCAACGCCAACCACATCCGCGGTTCGGCCTGGATCAATTTTCCGCGGGTGCTGTGCGAGCGCTGGTCGTACAAGAACCTGGCGCTGATGGGCGACGCTGCGGCTTCAGCCCATTTCTCGATCGGCTCCGGCACGAAGCTGGCGCTGGAGAGCGCGGCGGCGCTTGCCGACTATGTCGAGTCAGAGCCCGACCTCGAGGCGGCCTTCCGCAAATATGAGGATGCGCGGCGCACCGAGGTGCTGAAGCTGCAGTCGGCGGCGCGCAATTCGCTGGAATGGTTCGAAGAAGTCGAACGATATCTCGGGTTGGATCCAGTTCAGTTCAACTATTCGCTGCTGACCCGCTCGCAACGCATCAGCCACAAAAACCTTCGCCTGCGCGATGCCGAATGGCTGGCGGCGGCCGAGGAGTGGTTCCAGCGCAAGGCCGGCGCCGGCGGCAACATGCTGCGCCGCGCGCCGATGTTCGCGCCGTTCAAGCTGCGCGACATGGCGCTCACCAACCGCATCGTCGTCTCGCCGATGGCGCAGTACAAGGCGGTCGACGGCTGCCCGACCGACTGGCATTTCGCCCACTATGCCGAGCGCGCCAAGGGCGGCGCGGGGCTCGTCTATATCGAGATGACCTGCGTCAGCCCGGAAGGGCGCATCACGCCCGGATGCACCGGTTTCTACAAGCCTGAACACGAGGTTGCCTGGAAGCGCCTGGTCGATTTTGTCCATGCCGAGACCGAGGCGAAGATCTGCGCCCAGATCGGCCATTCCGGCGCCAAGGGTTCGACCCGCCTCGGCTGGGAAGGAACGGACGAGCCGCTGCCTTCCGGCAACTGGCCTGTGATGGCGCCGTCGGCCGTGCCGTGGTCGCCGCAAAACCAGGTGCCGAAGGCGATGGATCGCGCCGACATGGACATGGTGCGCGACCAGTTCGTCGCCTCGGCGGAGATGGCCGAGCGCTGCGGCTTCGACATGCTGGAGATCCATGCCGCGCATGGCTACCTGCTGTCGGCCTTCATCACGCCGTTGACCAACCGGCGCACCGACGAGTATGGCGGCTCGCTTGCGAACCGCATGCGCTATCCGCTGGAGATCTTCCACGCGGTGCGAGCCGTGTGGCCGGCGGAGAAGCCGATTTCGATGCGCATTTCGGCCAATGACTGGGTCGGCATCGAAGGTGTGACGCCGGCCGACGCGGTCGAGATCGCCAGGCTGCTGCATCAGGCCGGCGTCGATCTCTGCGACGTGTCGGCCGGGCAGACTACCATCGCCGCCAAGCCGGTCTACGGCCGCATGTTCCAGACGCCGTTCTCCGACCGTATCCGCAACGAGGTCGGCATGGCGACCATGGCGGTCGGCAACATCTATGAGCCGGACCATGCCAACTCGATCCTGATGGCCGGCCGCGCTGACCTGGTGGCACTGGCCAGGCCGCATCTCACCGATCCCTACTGGACCCTGCATGCGGCGGTGACGCTTGGCGACCGCGGCGTCAAATGGCCGGATCCTTATCTGCGGGGACGCGACCAGATCTACCGGTTGGCGGAGCGCGAAGCAGCGGCGGGGCTGAAAGTATGAGCGCTGCGCGCGAAATTACCGGCAAGCATGCGCTGGTCACCGGCGGCGGTACAGGCGTCGGCCGTGCGATCGCGCTGGCGCTGGCGGAAGCCGGCGTCAACGTCACCATCTGCGGGCGACGGGAAGCAGCACTCGCGGAGGTCGCGAAGGAAAGCGACCGGATCTTCCCCGTCGCTGCGGATGTTTCGAATGAAGCCCAGATGGCGGCTCTCCACGATAAGGCGGAAGCGGAGCGCGGACCGTTCGATATCGTGGTCGCCAATGCCGGCATGGCCGGCAGCGCGCCGGCGCACAAGACATCGCTGACCGACTGGCAGCGTACGCTCGACGTCAACCTCACCGGCGCCTTTCTGACTCTGAAGCCGGCGCTGGCCGGTATGCTCGCGCGGAAGACAGGTCGCATCGTCTTCGTCGCCTCGACCGCCGGGCTGAAAGGCTACGCCTATGTCGCGCCTTACGTCGCCGCCAAGCACGGCCTCGTCGGACTGATGCGGGCCTTGGCCGTTGAAAACGCCAAGTCAGGCGTGACCGTCAACGCCGTCTGCCCCGGCTTCATCGAAACGGACATGCTGGAGGAGTCGGTCCAGCGCATCGTCGAGAAGACCGGCCGCTCGGCGGACGACGCTCGTGCAAGTCTTGCAACGACGAATCCGCAAGGGCGGTTCATCCAACCCGAAGAGGTCGCCTCGGCGGTGCTTTGGCTGTGCAGCGACGCCGCGCGGTCGATCACCGGGCAGGCGATCTCGGTCTCAGGGGGCGAGACATGGTAGCGGGGCCGACCTCCACCGGGCCGGGCAAGGAGAGGCTGCGGCTGTGGATACGCCTGCTGCGCGTCTCGCGCACCATCGAGGCCGAGCTGCGCGAGCGGCTGAAGAAGGAATTCGACACCACGCTGCCGCGCTTCGACGTGATGGCGGCGCTCTACCGCTCGCCCGAAGGCATGCTGATGAGCGACCTGTCGCGTTTCTTGCTTGTCTCGAACGGCAATGTGACGGGCATCGTCGACCGGCTGGTTTCGGAAGGTCTGGTGACACGGGCGCGCCGCAATGGCGACCGCCGCACCTCGATGGTGCGTCTGACCGAGGAAGGCTCGAAATCCTTCGCCGCGATCGCCGCCGCGCATGAGAATTGGGTTGGCGAGCTGCTCGGCACTGTCAGCGAGGACGAGGCGCGCCAGTTGACCGGCATGCTGAAATCGTTCCGCAGCAATTGGGAGGGACGCGAATGAGCGCCATGGCCAAGCTCAAGCCGAAGCACTTCCTGTGGGAGGTCGAAGGCCGGGTCGCGAAAATCCGGCTCGACCGGCCGGAACGCAAGAACCCGCTGACCTTCGACAGCTATGCCGAGCTGCGCGACACATTTCGCGAGCTCGTCTACGCCGAGGATGTCGACGCCGTTGTGTTCCTGCCCAATGGCGGCAATTTCTGCTCGGGCGGCGATGTCCACGACATCATCGGGCCGCTGGTCAAAATGGACATGAAGCAACTGCTTGCCTTCACGCGCATGACCGGCGACTTCGTCAAGGCGATGCTCAATTGCGGCAAACCGATCATTTCCGCCGTCGACGGCGTTGCGGTCGGCGCCGGCGCGATCATCGCCATGGCCTCCGATATCCGCATCGCCACGCCGGAGGCTAAGACCGCGTTCCTGTTCACCCGCGTCGGGCTTGCCGGCTGCGACATGGGCGCTTGCGCGATCCTGCCGCGCATCATCGGCCAGGGCCGCGCGGCCGAGCTGCTCTACACCGGCCGCACCATGAGCGCTGCCGAAGGCGAGCGCTGGGGGTTCTACAATCGCCTGGTCGAGCCGGCCGCGCTCGAGGGCGACGCGCTCGACATGGCGGCGCGCATCGTTTCCGGCCCGACCTTTGCGCATGGCATCACCAAGACACAACTCAACCAGGAATGGTCGATGGGCCTCGACCAGGCGATCGAGGCGGAAGCGCAGGCGCAGGCGATCTGCATGCAGACCGGCGATTTCGAACGGGCATACAAGGCGTTCGTGGCAAAGGAAAAGCCGGTGTTCGAGGGAGATTAGGGATGGGTGTGTTGTTGGAGACGCTGGCGGGACAGCGCCCCCCTCTGGCCTGCCGGCCATCTCCCCCTCTAGGGGGGAGATTGGATGTCGCCCCCGCTTTCGCCAACCACCAACGCCGCAGGATTGAGTGGGGCGCCAAAACTGCCAATCTCCCCCCTAGAGGGGGAGATGTCCGGCAGGACAGAGGGGGGCGCCGTAGAGCGCTGCGCTCGCAGAACTGCGGGGGTGCAAATGCCTGACCGCACCTTCCTCTCGTGGCCCTTCTTTGAAGACCGCCACCGCGCGCTCGCCGAGCAGCTCGACGCCTGGTGCGCGAAAAGCCTTCCCGTCGACCATCACGACGTCGACGCCGCCTGCCGCGAACTCGTGGCTACGCTTGGCCGGGACGGCTGGCTGAAGCCGACGGCGCTCGACCCCGCCAATCCCGGACCACTGGACGTGCGCACGCTCTGCATCACGCGCGAGACGCTGGCGCTCCATGACGGGTTGGCCGACTTCGCCTTCGCCATGCAGGGGCTGGGCACCGGCGCGATCTCGCTGTTCGGCACGGCGGACCAGCAGCGCTGGTTGGAGAAGACGCGGGCTGGCCAGGCAATCTCGGCCTTCGCGCTGTCGGAGCCGCGCTCGGGATCGGACGTCGCCAACATGGAGATGACGGCAGTCCGCGACGGCGGCGACTATGTGCTTTCCGGCGAAAAGACCTGGATTTCCAATGGCGGCATCGCCGATCTTTATGTCGTCTTTGCCCGCACCGGCGAGGCGCCGGGCGCGAAAGGGATTTCCGCTTTCGTCGTGCCGGCGGAGACCAAGGGTCTCGATGTCGCCGAGCGGCTCGAGGTGATCGCGCCGCATCCGCTGGCGCGGCTTTCTTTTGACAGTGTGCGCGTTCCGGCTTCCGGCCTGATCGGCAAGCCGGGCGATGGTTTCCGCATCGCCATGTCGGTGCTCGACGTCTTCCGCTCGACGGTGGGCGCCGCGGCCCTCGGTTTCGCGCGGCGCGCGCTGGACGAGAGCGTCAAACGCGCGGCCGAGCGGAAGCTGTTCGGCGCGCCGATGGCCGAGCTGCAGATGGTGCAGGGCCATATCGCCGACATGGCGCTGGATGTCGATGCCGCGGCGCTCCTCATCTACCGCGCCGCCTGGACCAAGGACATGGGCGCGGCGCGGGTCACACGCGAGGCGGCGATGGCGAAGCTCTTCGCCACCGACAAGGCGCAGAAGGTGATCGATAAGGCCGTGCAGCTGCATGGCGGCGACGGTGTGCGCAAGGGCCATATCGTCGAGAGCCTCTATCGCGAGATCCGGGCGCTGCGCATCTATGAGGGCGCCTCGGACGTGCAGAAGGTGGTGATCGCCAGGCAGGTCATGGGAGCGGCGTAAGACCTTGCGGACCGTATTTGAAACCGGGGGAGGCTAGACATGCACACCATTTTGCAGCCGGAAGGCTGGGCCAAACCGATCGGCTACGCCAATGGCGTCGCGGCGCATGGGCGACTGGTGTTCGTCGGCGGCCAGGTCGGCTGGAACGCCGAATGCAAGTTCGAGACCGACGATTTCGTCGGCCAGGTGCGGCAGGCGCTCGCCAATGTGGTCGCGGTGCTGGCCGAAGCCGGCGGCGAACCGCAGCACATCACCTCGATGACCTGGTATTTCACCGACAAGGCCGAATATCTTGCCAATCTGAAAGGGATCGGCGAGGCCTACCGGGCCGTCATCGGCAGGCATTTTCCGGGGATGGCCGCCATGCAGGTGGTGGCGCTGGTCGAAGACCGCGCCAAAGTGGAAATACAGGCGATGGCGGTTATTCCGGAATGAGGGGCGGCCGGCTTGGGCCAGGGTTGATTCTCGATAGCAGGTTGCTGGCGCGCTCACCCTAAGCCACCAATTCTCAACGTCGGCGCTGCCCCTCATCTGGCTGCCGCCATCTTCTCCCCGTGAAACGGGGAGAAGGGCGCTGTCATCACTCGTCTTCCCCAATCGCCAGCGCTGCAAAAGGCGCCGAGATTGCGGTGGGGAGAAATGCCCGGCAGGGCAATGAGGAGGCAGCGCCAACGTCCCAAGCAGATGCTAATGTGGTTCAGCGACCGTATCGCAAGAGGCATTTCCCAGCCGCTTGGCTACCGCCACAATCTGTGATCAGATGATCACGCTCCCCTTTGGCGGGTATGTATTCGCACATAGACGTTGCCGACACCCAAGGAAAGCAAAAGCGTGGCTCTGGGCTTCGAACCCGTATCGGGACGCATCACTGTACAGGATGGCGTCTACCAGCAGCTTCGCCATGCCTTGATGGTCGGCAGCTTCGATCCCGGGCAGGTGCTGACCATCGCTTCGCTGGCCGAGGCTTTCGGCACCTCGAATATGCCGGTGCGCGAGGCCTTGCGCCGGCTCGCGGCAGAGAATGCGCTGGAGATCTCGCAGAACGGCTCGGCCTGCGTGCCGGTGGTGACGCGGGCGCGGCTCGACGACCTCTGCCGGGCCCGGCTCGCGGTCGAAGGGCTGGCCGCCGAGCTTGGCGGGCCGCGCCTGACCGCGGCCGACGTCGCCTCCCTGCAAAAGGTTACCGACGACCAGCAGGCGATCGGCCGCGACGGCAGCATCTATGAGTTGATCGCCAAGAACCAGCAGTTCCATTTCGCCATCTACCGCGCCTCCGGCTCCGACGTGCTGTTCCAGTTGATCGAGACGTTATGGCTGCGCTTCGGCCCTTATATGCGGCTTTTGTCCAACCACGTCGCGCCGCTGATGCGCGCCGGCACCATGGAGCCCTCGGGCAGGCATGCCGCGATCATCGCCGCGCTCAAGGACAAGGATTTTTCCCGCGCCCGCGACGAAGTGGTGGCTGACATCACCGCGACACAGGAAACCTTGCGCGCGATCTGTCCTGACGTGCCCGAGTCCCGCGCTGTGGATTTCGCCGCCTTCGGCAAGGCACCCTGACTCGAGGGCGCGCCGGCCATCCCGCAGCGATTTGGCGGCGTCTCGTGGACCAAAGATTGCCGCGCACTTCCTGGTTGCCGTCCGGCATTTCTTCTGCGCCGCCAATTGATCCCCGCCCGGTTTTGTGATCACATGATCACAAGGGAGCGAGAGACAGCAAATGTCCGGCTATTTTCTCTATCATTCGATCGGCACTTTCCCCGGCAAGGCCAAGCAAATGGCCGCCGCGCTGGCGGAATTTTCCGGGGTATGGTCGGCAGAGGATGACGGCCAGTGGCCGGCCGCGCTGGCCGCACGCCAGCGCTTCATCGATGCCTGGACGCGATTGATCGAAGCACAGCAGGGCACGTTGACCACGGCCGAGAATGTCACGGCCGCGCTTTACAGCCTGGTCGGCGGCCTGCCGGCCGAGCGCCTGGCGGGAAAGCGGCTGCTGGTTGCCGGCGATTGTTTTCCGAGCCTGCATTTCCTGCTTGCGGGATTGGCCGAGCGCTTCAGCTTCACGCTCGATACCGTGCCGCTTCGGTCCGGCGAGAGCTGGGTGCGCGACGAGGATTTCATCGCCCGCTGGCAGGAAGATGTCGGGCTCGCGCTCATCACCTTCGTCACCTCGACGGCCTCGCATCGCTGCGATGTCGGGCGGCTTGCCGCGCATGGCCGCGCCATGGGCAGCATTGTCGGCGTCGACGTCACGCAGGGCATCGGCGTGGCCCCGTTTTCGGTTGCCGCGACGCCGGTCGATTTCGTCGTCTCGACTTCGCTGAAATGGCTGTGCGGTTCCTCCGGCGCCGGCATCTTGCAGGTCGCGCCGGAATTGCTTGCGGCGTGCCGGCCGGAGCTGCGCGGCTGGTTCAGCCAGCCCAACCCGTTCTCCTGGGATCTCGACGCCTTTACCTATGCCGACGATGCGCGCCGCTTCGACCATGGCACGCCGGCGATCCTGGCCAGCGTCGCCTCGCTGCCCGGGCTGGAATGGGTGGAGAAGACCGGCATCGACGCCATCCGCGCGCAGAATACTGCGCTCGTCGAGCGCATCATCGGCGCGGCGCTCGACAATGGCTGGATGCTGCGTTCGCCGCTCGATGCCGGTGAGCGCGGCGGCAGCGTCATGCTCGGCCTTCCGCAAGGCGAGGAACCGGCGAAAATCATCGCGGCGTTGCGCAACGAGCGGCTCTACTGCGACGCCCGCGGCACGACGCTCAGGCTGTCGCCCGGCATGGTGACCACGGAAGCGGCGGTCGATGCGCTGATTGCGAGGCTTGAGGAGCATATCGGCTCGCGGCATCGCCGCGCATCCTGATTTCAGGCACCGCCTCGCCTGCGACGCCCTGGGAGTTGGGCGCCGGAAGAAGCGGAAGAGGAAATGAGTCACTTTCGACGTGGCCGAACCAGAGGGAAGCACAATGTTGAAACGTCTAGGACTGATTGGGGTGGTGATTGCCGCGGGCATGGCCTTCGCGGCGCCCGCCTTTGCCGACAAGATCATGGTAGGCGCCTACCCGGCCAACCCACCATGGGAATACAAGACCGATTCCGGCGGCTTCGAGGGTTTTGAGATCGACGTTGCCAACGACGTCGCCAAGCGCATCGGCGCCGATGTCGAGTTCCAGGACCTCGGCTTCCAGGCGCTGTTCGCGGCGACCGCTTCGGGCCGCATCGACTTTGCCGTATCCTCGATCTCCGTCACCAAGGAGCGGCTGCAGAACCAGGGCTTCACGCAGCCCTATTACGACAGCGACGGCACGATCGTCGGCAAGGCGGATTCCGCCATCAAGTCGCTCGACGACCTCAAGGGCAAGACCATCGGCGTCATCGCCGGATCGACCGGCGAGGCCTATATGAAGGAAAACGCCGCCAAGCTCGGCGTCGCCGAGACCAAGAGCTACAACGCCCAGCAGGATCTTTTGCTCGACGTGCAGAACGGCCGAATCGACGGCGGCGCCGGCGAGCTCGCCGGCTTCCTGTTCGCCATCAAGCAGATGCCGGCGCTGAAGATCCTGGTGCGCATCCCGACCGGCGAACGCTTCGCTATGATGACCAAGAAGGACCACCCGCTGCTTGAGAAGGTGAATGACGCGATCACTGCGATGAAGAAGGACGGCACCATGGCCGCGATCCACAAGAAGTGGTTCGGCGTCGATCCGGAGGCCGGCACCAGCACCGTGACGCCCGGTCCGATCCCGCAATAAGCCAGCGAACTACCGCCGCGGGGGCGCCGGCCAGGCCGGCGCCCCCGCTTCCACCCTTCAGGCCCGCGAAGGCGGTGGGCTTGGCATTGCCTTCATGGTGAGCCGATGGAACTGATCGATACCTTCTTCAACTGGGGCATCCTGGTCCGATCCTTTCCGATCCTGATCCGCGGACTGGGCAACACCATACTGCTTGGCTGCGCGGCCATCGTGTTAGGCACCATTGCAGGCCTCGCGATCTGCCTGGTGCGGCTCTACGCGCCGAAGCCGTTGAGACGGCTGGCGACGCTCTATATCGATATGTTCCGCGCGCTGCCGATCCTGGTGGTGCTGATCCTGATCTATTACGCCCTGCCCTTCGTCGGCATCCGCCTGTCGTCCTTCGTGTCGGCCGCACTTGCACTGTCGCTGGTGCTCGCGGCCTTCACGGCGGAGGTCTGCCGCGCCGGCATCCAGAACATCCCGAAAGGCCAGTTCGAGGCGGCGGCAGCACTCGGCCTGCCCTTCTGGGTCGCCATGCGCAAGGTGGTGTTGCCGCAGGCGATCCGTGTCGTCATCCCGCCGCTGACCAGCAATTGCGTCTCGGTGTTCAAGGACACCGCGCTCGCCTCCGTCGTGGCGATGCCGGACCTCTTGAAACAGGCGACCGACGCGCAGGCGCTGATGGCCAACCCGACGCCGCTGATCGGCGCTGCGATCATCTATCTCGCCTTCCTGTGGCCGCTGGTGCGGCTGGTCGGCTACCTCGAAGAGCGCGGCAAAGCCCGGTCCGCGCACTGATCCCCACCTGAATTGATGATGACCTGAAGGAGACGCCTCGTGAACCAGCACCATGTTTCGAAAGCGCAGGAGGGCGCCGCCTCGTTCCCGGTCGAGAAGATCCGTGGCATGTTCCCGGCGCTTCAACAGGCCGCCGACTTCATCTTCCTGGACAATGCCGCCGGCGCGCAGATCCCGCAAAGCGTGCTCGACGCGGTGACCAATCATCTGGTGTCGCACAATGTGCAGCGCGGCGGCCGCTATGGCCGCAGCGTCACCGTCGATCAGTCGGTCGCCGACGCACGGACAAGCGTGGCGCTGTTGATCAATGCCTACAGTCCGTCCGAAATCTGCTTCGGCATGAACGCCACCTCGTTCATCCGCCTGGTCAGCCTCGGCATCGGCCAGATGCTTGCCAAAGGCGGAGATGGGGAACGCGACGAGATCGTCGTCACCGAAATGGACCATGACGCCAACATCGCCACCTGGCTGGCGCTGGAATCCGCCGGCGCCAAGTTCAAATGGTGGCGCATGCGCGAGGACGGCAATCTGCATGTCGACGACCTCAAGCCGCTCATGTCGGAGCGCACTCGGCTCGTCGCCTGCACGGTGACCGCCCATTCGATCGGCTCGATCGTCGATGTCGCTTCGGTGGCGAAGATCGCGCATGCGGCCGGCGCGGAAGTATTCCTCGACTGCGTGCATTACGGGCCGCACGGGCTGATCGACGTGCAGGCCTGGGATTGCGACTATCTCGTCTGCTCCGGCTACAAGAATTTCTCGCCGCATATGGGTTTTCTCTGGGGCCGCTTCGAAACGCTGAAGCGGCTGCCGACCTTCCGCGAGGATTTCATTCCCGACGAGCCGCCCTACAAGGTCGAAGCCGGCACCTTCATCTACGAGAATGTCTCCGGCATGGACGCGGCGGTGCGCTACCTGGAATCGGTCGGCCGGAACTTCCTGCCCGAGAACAACCGCTCGCGCCGCGACAACATCGTCACCGGCATGAACGCCATCCGCGACTACGAGGTGATGCTGGCGCGCGAGATGCTGAAGGTGCTGAAGGATTGCAATGCCACGATCTACGGCGTCGCCGACGAGGCGCGCATCCACGAGCGCGTGCCGACCTTCTGCTTCAACATCAGCAAGCTCTCGCCGCAGCGGATCGTCGAGGAGATGGCCGCCATGCAGATCGGCATCCGCGACGGCCACATGTATGCGCCAAGGCTGATGAAGCGGCTAAACCTGTCGATGGACAGCGGCGCGATCCGCGCCTCGCTGGTGCATTACAACACGGTGGAGGAAGTGCTCCGGTTTGGGGAAGCACTGCGGGCGATTATTGCGAAGCTGTCGTGAGCTGATTTCGTGGCGAAATGTCGGCAGGACAGAGAGGGGTGTGAAGGAACGCGGCGCCACAGGCACCTTCTCAATCGCCCTGTCCCAGAAGCTCCCGCACCAGGACGAAGCAGATATCAAGCCGCCTTTTTCGCAAGCCTCGCCTTGATACTAGCTACGTCGGCGCGCGGCGTCGCTGCGAACAGCGTCTTGGTGTAGGCGTGCTTGGGGTCGGAGAAGACCTCGGCGCGCGGGCCGTATTCGACCGCTTCGCCGAAATACATCACCATCACGTCGTCGGCGATGTAGCGCACCACCGACAGGTCGTGGCTGATGAAGACGTAGGTCAGCTGAAACTCGTCCTGCAGGTCGGCAAGCAGATTCAGCACCTGCGCCTGCACGGAGAGGTCGAGCGCCGAGACCGGCTCGTCCAGCACCAAGAGGCTCGGGTTCAGCATCAGCGCGCGGGCAATGGCGATGCGCTGCCGCTGGCCACCCGAAAACATATGCGGATAGCGGTTGTAGTGCTCTGGTCCGAGGCCGACCTTCTTCAGCATCTTCATCGCGAGGTCGCGCCGTTCCTCGGCCGGCTTGTCGGTGTTGATGAGCAGCGGCTCGCCGAGCACGTCGCCGATCTTCTGGCGCGGGTTGAGGGAACCATAGGGGTTCTGGAAGACGATCTGCACCTTGCGGCGCATTTCCTTGGTGAGCCCGTCCCTGGCGATGTCGACCTTGTTGCCGTCGATGAAGAGCTCGCCGGACGTGGCCGGATCGATCAGCGTGATGATGCGGGCGAGCGTGGACTTGCCGCAGCCGCTCTCGCCGACGATCGCCAGCGTCTTGCCCTTCTCGACGCTGAAGGAGACGCCCTTCACCGCATGCACGGTGCGCGCACCGCGGAACAGGCCGCCGCCGACATGGTAGTCGCGCTTGATGTCCTTACCTTCGACGACCTTGGTCATGCCCCGGCTCCCGAGGGTGCCGCCTCGAACAGCATGTCCGTGACGGTCGGCAGCCGGTCGCCTACGGCATTTTCCGGCAGGGCGGAAAGCAGCGCGCGCGTGTAGTTGCTCTTCGGCGATTCAAAGAGCGACAGCACGTCGGCCTCTTCCATCTTGCGGCCCTTGTACTGGACGATGACGCGGTCGGCGGTCTCGGCCACCACGCCCATATTGTGGGTGATCATGATCAGGCCCATGCCGTATTTGGCCTGCAGCGAGACCAGAAGATCGAGAATCTGCTTCTGGATCGTCACGTCGAGCGCGGTGGTCGGCTCGTCGGCGATCAGGAGCTTCGGATTGCAGGCGATCGCCATGGCGATCATGACGCGCTGGCACTGACCGCCCGACATCTGGTGCGGGAAGGAATTGAGCCGCTCCGCCGGTTCCGGAATGCCGACCTGCTTGAAAAGCTCGATAGCGCGGGCCCGGCGCTGGGCCTTGTCCATGCCCATGTGGAAGCGCAGCACTTCCTCGATCTGGAAGCCGACGGTGAAGCACGGGTTGAGGCTGGCGATCGGCTCCTGGAAGATCATGGCAATGTCCTTGCCGATGATCTTGCGGCGGTCGGCCGGGCTGATCTTCAAAAGGTCGCGGCCGTTGAAGGTCATGCGATCGGCAGTGACGGTGGCCGTCCATGGCAAGAGACCCATCACGGCCAGCATCGACACCGACTTGCCGGAGCCGGATTCGCCGACAATGGCGAGCACCTCGCGCTCGTCGACATGAAGCGAGACGCCGTCGACGGCGCGGAACGGGCCGGACGCTGTCTGGAACTCGACGACGAGGTTCTGGATGTCGAGCAGCGCCATCACGACCTCCTGAGCTTGGGATCGAGGGCGTCGCGCAGACCGTCGCCGATCAGGTTGATGGCAAGGACGGTGATGAGGATGGCGAGACCCGGGAAGGTCACCACCCACCAGGCGCGCAGGATGAATTCGCGCGCCGAGGCAAGCATCGTGCCCCATTCCGGCGTCGGCGGCTGCGCGCCAAGGCCGAGGAAGCCGAGAGCGGCGGCTTCCAGGATGGCGTTGGAGAAGGACAACGTGCCCTGCACGATGAGCGGCGCCAGGCAGTTGGGCAGGATGGTGGCAAGCATCAGCCGCAGATGGCCGGCGCCGGCGACCTTCGCGGCCACAACATATTCGCGGCTCTTCTCGGCCATGACGGCGGCGCGCACCAGACGGGCGAAATGCGGCTGCAAGACCAGCGCGATCGCCAGCATGGCGTTGAACAGGCCAGGGCCGAGGATGGTGACAAGCACCAGCGCCAGCAGCAGCGACGGGAAGGCCAGGATCAGGTCCATGACGCGCATGATCGCGACGTCGACCCAGCCGCGGAAATAGCCGGCAAGTAGGCCGAGCGTGATGCCGCCGGTGAGCGCGAGCGTGACCACCACCGCGCCGATGAGCAGCGAGAAGCGCGCGCCGTAGAGCAGACGCGACAGGATATCGCGGCCGACCGGGTCAGTGCCGAGCAGATATTGCGTGCTGCCTCCGGCCTGCCAGGCCGGTGGCCTGAGAAACGCGGTCTTATCCTGGACGTCGGGCGCATAAGGTGCAAGCAGCGGCGCAAAAAGCGCGGCGAGCACCAAAAGGATGAACACGAACAGGCCGATGACGGCGCCGCGGTTCACCGAGAAATAATGCCAGAAGGTCTTGAGGCCGGTGAGACGATCCGGGCTGCCGGCGGCCATCGGGGCGATTTCGGTCTGGGTCATTTATGCCGCCCTGATGCGTGGGTTGATGACGGCATAGAGCACATCGACGATGAGGTTCACCGCCATGACGATGAGCGCGATCAAAAGCAGACCCGACTGCACGACGACATAGTCGCGCTTGAAGATGGAATCGACCATCCATTTGCCGATGCCAGGCCAGGCGAAGATGGTCTCGGTGAGGATGGCGCCGGCGAGCAGCGTGCCGACCTGCAGGCCAATGGTGGTGACGACGGGAATAAGCGCGTTGCGCAGCGCGTGCACGCCGATGACGCGCGCCGCCGAAAGGCCCTTGGCACGCGCGGTGCGGACATAGTCCTCTCCCAGCACTTCGAGCATGGCCGATCGCGTCTGGCGCGCTATCACCGCCAGCGGGATTGTGCCGAGCACGATCGAAGGCAGCACGAGGTGGCTGAGCGCGGAGCGGAACGCATCCCATTTGCCATGGAGGAGGCTATCGATGGTCATGAAGCCGGTAATCGGCTTGAAGAAGAACTGCAGGCCGATGCGGCCGGACACCGGCGTCCAGCCGAGATAGCCGGAAAAGAAGATGATGAGCAGCAGGCCCCACCAGAAGATCGGCATCGAATAGCCGACAAGCGCGGTGCCCATCAGCGACTGGTCGAACCATGAGCCGCGCTTGACGGCGGCGAAGATGCCGGCGGGAATGCCGATGACCATGGCGAAGATCATGGCGAAGAAGGACAATTCCAGCGTCGCCGGGAAGAGCGTCTTGAACTCCTCGAGGACCGGGCGCTTGGACGAGATGGAAACGCCGAAATCGCCGGTGGCGACCTCACCGACATAGCGCGCATACTGCTCCCAGATCGGCAGATTGTAGCCGAACTGTTCCTTGAGCTCTTCGTAGCGGGCGGGGGCGACGCCATGCTCGCCGGCCATGGCGAGGATCGGATCGCCCGGCAGCAGCCGGACAAAGGCGAAGGCGCAGATGGTGATGCCGACCAGGGTCGGAATCAGGAGGGCGATTTTGTTGAGAAGGTATCGGAGCATCATCAAATGGAACGGGGCGGCGCTGGAAGTTGCGCCGCCCCGTTCGCAATATTACTCGGACTTGTCAACGCCGTCGAAACGGTGAATGCCGAGCGGGTCCATCTTGAAACCGGTGACATTGTTGCGAACGACCGCGTAGACCTGGCTGTGAGCCAGGAGGAATGCGGGCGCTTGCTTGGCGAAGATCACCTGCGCCTGCTCATAGAGCTTGGTGCGCTCGGCCTGGTCGCTGGTCTTCTTGGCCTTCTGGATCAGGTCCTCGAAGTCCTTGTCGCACCAGCTGGAGTAGTTCGACACGCCGATGGCCGAGCAGGCGAAGAGGGTGGCGAAGAAATTGTCCGGATCGCCATTGTCGCCGGTCCAGCCAATCTGGAAGGCGCCTGGCCGGTCCTTCTTCTTGCCTTCCTCACGGTACTTCGTCCACTCGTAGTTTACGATGTTAGCCTTGACGCCGACCTTGGCCCAGTCGGCCTGGATCAGCTCGGCGGCGCGCTGGAAGTTCGGGTTGTAAGGACGGACGCGATCGGAAGCCCAAAGCTGGATCTCCTTCAGCCCGGCATCGGCCAGCACCTTCTTGGCCGCTTCCGGATTGTAGGTATCGGTCTTCACGTCCTTGTTCCACGACCACATGGTCGGCGGGATCAGGTTTTCGGCGGGCGTGGCGCCGGCGTCCTGGAACAGCGACTTGATCAGGGCCTCCCGGTCGATCGCCTGGTTGAGCGCATGGCGCACTTCCGGTTTGTCGAGCGGCGGGATGGTGGTGTTGTAGCTCATATAGCCGATGTTGAGGCCGGCCTGGTCGAGCAGGGTAACGTCTTTGTTGGCCTTGATGGTGGCGATGTCGGCCGGATTCGGGTAGGGAGCCACATCGCATTCGCCGGCCAGCACCTTCTGGATGCGGGCGGTCGCGTCAGGCGTGATGGCGAAGACCAGATCGTCGATCTTTTCCTTGCCCTTGAAGTAGTCGGGATTGGCCGCATAACGGATAACCGAATCCAGCTGATAGTCGACGAACTGGAACGGACCGGTGCCGACCGGCTTGGTCGAGAAGTCGGCCATCTTGCCGTCCTTCTGGAGCTGGTCGGCATATTCCTTCGACACGATCGAAGCGAAGTCCATGCCGAGATTGGCCAGCATCGGCGCGTTCGGCTCGGTCAGCGTCAGCTTGACGGTTAGGTCGTCGACCTTCTCCCACTTGGCGACGTATTTCGGCATGTCCATGCCGGTGTAATAGTCCCAGGTGAGGTTCGGCAGATACTTGTCGCCGTTCCATGGATTCTGCTTGTTGAACTGGCGATCGAAAGAGAAGACGACGTCATCGGCGTTGAGGTCGCGCGTCGGCTTGAAATAGTCGGTGGTCTGGAACTTCACGCCCGGATGCAGATGGAAAGTATAGACCAGGCCATCGTCGGAAATTTCCCACTTGTCGGCAAGACCGGGCTCGATCTCGGTGCCACCGTGCTTGAATTCGACCAGTCGCGAATAGACGGTGCGCGAAGACGCGTCGAAGTCGTTACCGCCGGTCGTCGTACCGGGATCGAAATTGGCCGGCGATGCTTCCGAGCAATAAACGAGCGTCTTGGCACTGGCCATGCCGCTGAGGACGCTTGCAGCCAGCAACGCGGCTGCAAAAGTCATTGTCTTTTTCATTGAGCACTCCCTGATGTTCTCTCAAGCCCCTCTATCAGGCTCGCGAAGGGCGCATATAAGCACCGTTTCTTCGCCTTTGGAACACCTCGTTTGCGTACCCTATGGGAAGCAGGAAAAGAATCTATTCTTTGCTCGTATTGCAGAAAAAACGAGTAGTTTTTTCTCCTCACGACATTGTTAATGGTGGCAATTTTTTATTGATCGACCGCCTTTCGAAATGGCGGCGCGAGGCATGCCTGCCCGGGATCGCCCCGCGCCCAGGCACGATGCGGGAGGCGAGCAAAGCGCAGGATTTCGACGGCAAATCTTTCCGCGCATTGCCGCAGGGGCAAGGCTTGCACGGTCGCCGATAGAGGCAATACATAGATGATGGGTGGGATTTCCCGGAAAATCCGCGACGGCGTGGAGGACGCTTCCCTGGAAGCGGGCGCCGAGATCGAAGGCGACAGGGAGAGACAGGTGGCAAAAGCAGCCAAGACGACAGCCCCGGCGAAAGCAAAGGCCAAGGCCGCCGCCGAAAGCGACGCGCCCAAAACTGTGAAAGCGGCTGCCGCGCCGAAAAGGAAGACGGCTGCTAGGGCAGCGCCCGCGAAGGCAGCCGCAAAGCCGGCCAGTGCGAAACCCGCAGCGGCAAAGACCAAGACCGCAGCCGCGAAAGTGGACAGGCCGGCCGGCGCCAGGCCTGCCTCGAAGGACTTGCCGAAGGCGATCACCGAGCTCACCGTCGGCCTCCCGCAAAAGCCGTGGCTGAAAAGCTATCCGAAGAACATGCCGGCCGAGATCGGCGCCCTGCCCTACAAGTCCATCGGCGAGTTCCTCGTCGGCGCCTGCAAGCAATTCGCCGGGCGGCCGGCCTTCGTGTGCATGGGCAAGTCGATCACCTATGCCGAGGTCGAACGGCTGTCGGCCGCGTTCGGCGCCTACCTGCAGGCGAGAGGGCTCGAGAAGGGCGCGCGCGTGGCGCTGATGATGCCGAACGTGCTGCAATATCCGGTGGCGATGATGGGCATATTGCGCGCCGGCTATACGGTGGTGAACGTCAACCCGCTCTACACGCCGCGCGAACTGGAACACCAGCTGAAGGATTCCGGCGCGCAGGCGATCGTCATCCTCGAAAACTTCGCCGGCACGCTGCAGACGGTGATCGCCAGGACGCCGGTGAAGCACGTCATCGTCGCCGCCATGGGCGACATGCTGGGCGGCCTCAAGGGCGCTATCGTCAACCTTGTGGTGCGGCGGGTGAAGAAGATGGTTCCGGCCTGGTCGCTGCCCGGCCATGTCAAGTTCAACGCCGTGCTCAAGACCGGATCGAGCATCGCCTTCAAGCCGCCCACGGTCTCCGGCGACGACATCGCGTTCCTGCAATATACGGGCGGCACCACCGGCGTCTCGAAGGGCGCTGTGCTGCTGCATCGCAACGTGCTTTCGAACGTCGCACAGAATTCGCTGTGGGTGGAGGACGCCTATACGGTGAAGCCCAAGCCGGCGCATCTCAACTTCATCTGCGCGCTGCCGCTCTATCACATCTTCGCGCTGACGGTGAACGCGCTCATGGGCATGCAGCAGGGCGCGCAGAACGTGCTGATCCCCAACCCGCGCGACATCCCGGGCTTCGTCAAGGAATTGGCGAAATACCCGATGCACATCTTTCCCGGCCTCAACACGCTGTTCAACGCGCTGCTCAACAATGAGGATTTCCGCAAGCTGGATTTCAAGCCGCTGATCCTGACGCTGGGCGGCGGCATGGCGGTGCAGAAGGGCGTCGCCGAACGCTGGAAGGCGCTGACCGGCTGCCCGGTGAGCGAAGGCTACGGACTGTCCGAAACCTCGCCGGTGGCGACCGCCAACAAATTCAGTTCGGCCGATTTCACCGGCACGATCGGCCTGCCGCTGCCTTCAACCGAGATCGCCATCCGCGACGATGACGGTAACAACGTGCCGCTCGGCGAAATCGGCGAAATCTGCATCCGCGGCCCGCAGGTGATGGCCGGCTACTGGAACCGGCCCGACGAGACCGCCAAGGTGATGACCAAGGACGGCTTCTTCAAATCCGGCGACATGGGCCTCATGGACGAGCGCGGCTACACCAAGATCGTCGACCGCAAGAAGGACATGATCCTCGTCTCCGGCTTCAACGTCTACCCGAACGAATTGGAAGAGGTGGTGGCGCATCATCCCGGCGTGCTGGAAGTGGCGGCGATCGGCGTGCCGGACGAGCATTCCGGCGAGGTTCCTAAATTGTTCGTGGTCAAAAAGGACCCGGCGCTTACCGTCGAGACGCTGATGGTCTACTGCCGCGAGAACCTGACCGGCTACAAGCGGCCGAGATTCATCGAGTTCCGCACCGAGCTGCCGAAGACGCCGGTCGGCAAGATCCTGCGGCGCGCGCTGCGGGACCAGGCTTGAGCGATTATTCCGCCGGTAAGGCACGGGAGCGAGACAAGCGGCTCGATCCGGCAGGCTTCATCAAGGCGAACATGCGGCTGGCGCCGGTGCCGTCAGTGCCGGAGGTCAGGCTTTATCAGGCGCATCCCGGCAGCAGCTTGCGGCGGCTGCTCGAACCGGACGACGACCGCGACGAGGTCGCGGCCGAGCCGCAGCCGCCCTACTGGGCCTATGCCTGGGCCGGCGGCGCCGTGCTGGCGCGCTATGTCCTTGACAGGCCATCGATCGTTGCCGGCAAACGCGTGCTCGACCTCGGCGCCGGGTCGGGGCTGGTCGGCATCGCGGCGGTAAAAGCCGGAGCGCGCGCAGTGATCGCAGCCGAGATCGACCGCAACGGCGTGGTGGCGCTCCGCCTCAATGCGGAGGCCAACGGCGTCGCCATCGAGATACGCGACGAGGACGTCACCGACGGCCCGCCGCCAGCGGTCGACCTGGTGCTCGCTGGCGACGTCTTTTACGCGCAGAACGTCGGGCAGCGGATGATGCCGTTCTTCGATCGCTGCCTCGCTGCCGGCATCGATGTGCTGGTCGGCGATCCCGGCCGCGCCTGGCTGCCGAGACCGCGGCTTTGCCTGCTCGGCGAATATCATGTGCCGGATGTCGGCGGAAATGGCGGCAGCGAGCCCAAGCCCAGCGCGGTGTTCGCCTTTGTCCCGATAAAGGGCGACTAAGGAGTCCAGCAATCGCCCCTCGCCTCACATCGGGCGGCACCGGTCATACAGCACTTTCTTATTCATGGTTCCGAGAGCAAAGCTCGGAACAGCAACCAGCTAAACCCGTTTTACCAGTTCTAACAGATAGAACGAAAAACGGAGAAGTCATGGAAATCCACGACATAAGTCACCGTCGATCGAAAATCGGCGGCCACACGATATTTCTGCGGGAAGCAGGGCCGCCCGATGCTCCCGTCCTTCTTTTGCCACATGGCTACCCGTGCTCGTCTTACCAGTTCAGACGCCTGATGCCGGGCCTGGCCGATCGCTGGCGGACGGTAGCATTTGACTGGCCTGGATTTGGTTACAGCGACACACCGGACCTCGCGGAGTTCGACTATGATTTCAATACCTATGCCGGCGTTCTCGCTGACGTTGCCGATGCGCTGCATTTGGAGCGTTACGCGCTCTGGCTCCACGATTACGGTTCTCAGATCGGCCTCCGTCACGCGATAGCGCATCCGGACAGGATCGCGGGCCTGATCATCCAGAACGGCGACATCTACGAGGATGTGCTCGGGCCGAAATACGACACGATCAAAGCCTGGTGGGCGGACAAATCGGTCGAGAGGCACCGTCCGCTCGAGGAGGCGGTGAGCGAGGAGGGATTCCGCAAGGAGTTCGTCGGCGAGGTCTCGGAAGAAGTCGCCGACCGGGTCCCTCCGGATTTGTGGAAGCTGCATTGGCCGCTGATGAACACGCCGATCCGGAAGGCGGTGTCGGTCCGGCTGATGGAAAAGCTCGAGCAGAACATCGAATGGTTCCCGCGATACCAATCCTATCTGCGCGAGCACCGACCGCCGACGCTGATCGTCTGGGGGCCGCAGGACGGCTACATGCCCGAGCAGTCGGCGCTCGCCTATCGGCGCGACCTCCCGGATGCGGAACTCCACATCCTCGATGATGCCGGGCATTGGCTGTTGGAAACGCATTTCGAGGAAGCCCTGCGGCTGGTGCGCGACTTCCTCCCGCGAACGCTGCCCTAAGCACGGCACTCTCCGCCAAATCCAGAACCCAAGGAGACAAACATGGCGACGAAACCAACCATCGCACGCATCTGGCGCGGCCGCACCCGTCGCGACGTCGCGAACAGCTACGAACCCTATTTGAAGGCAGAAGGCATTCCTCCGCTTCAGCAGGTTGCGCTCGGCGTCCAACTCTTTCGCGAGGACCGGGAAGAGGAGACCTGGTTCACGACCATCTCCTATTGGCCCGACATCGAAGCGATGACCGCTTTCACCAAGGGCGAGCCGATCAAAGTCCATCATCTCGATCGCGACGCCGAATTTCTGATCGAACTGCCCGAGCGCATCGAGATCCACCGCATCCTCGTCGACGATCAGGATCTGCGCTGAGGTCGCCGCCATGAGCAACCTCGCCCTGTTCGGCGTCATGGCGATGGTCTGGGGGCTGACCTGGGCGGCCGTCAAGATCGGCCTGGATGCCGGCGTTCCCCCGATCCTTCTGGCGGGGCTGCGCTATCTGCTGACCGCGGGAATCCTGGCATTTTGGACACAGGGAGCCTTATCGGCCTTCGCGGAAGGCCGGTCGATGCGAGTCATCATATCGGCCCTGCTGACGAATGCCGGAACCTACGGACTGCTGTTCTGGGGCATGCAAACGGTCCCGTCCGGCCTATCCGGCTTGGTCAATCTCGCGCTGGTTCCGGTGCTTCTGTTTGGCTTGGCGGTCCTGCTACGAGAGGAGCGACCCACCTGGCGCCACGGCCTGGCGCTGGCGCTCGGCTGCACGGGTCTCCTTGGCCTCTTCTGGACGCGTCTTGTCGAGCAGGAATCCGGAAACGGATTGGGGCTTGCCGCTATCGTGGCCGGCACTGCATGCTACTGCGTTGGGAGCGTCGTTGCGCGGCCGCTGATCGGCCCGATCAAGCCCCTGACGCTCACCGCAATCCACGCCGTTCTCGGCGGCGCGGCGCTGATCGTCGTCTCGTTCCTTTTGGGCGAGGTTTCGGCGACGCTGCCAGGAAAGATCGACGTCGCTTCGGCTGCGGCCAGCCTGTTGTTCCTTTCCCTCCTCGGAACCATCGTAGCCTACACGATCTATCTGCGCCTGCTTGAACGATGGGGCACCGCCCGCGCCGGGCTCTATGCCTTCATCTCGCCCATCGTTGCATTGGCCGTGGGTGTTTGGCTCTTCGGCGAAAAGATCGGAGCGGCCGAGATTGGCGGCGCCGCGCTGTTGTTGGTAGCGGCAGGATTGGCGTTGTTTGGACGCGACGGCGCCGAGCCAGCGAGGAAATGAAGGCCGTCGCCGATGTCATTTCCCCATCGCATCGCCGGCAACCTGGCCCTTGACCTCGCCAACACGATCAGCCGGCGGGGCACCGACCGGGAGGTCGACCATCTCGCGACGGCGGCGGACATTCTGGCGTGGTCGAGGCAAACCGGCCTGATCGACAATGATTTCGCCCTTCCTTCGGCCGACCACAAGGCTCTGGTCAAAGACGTTCTCGCCCTTCGCCGCGCTGTAAGCGACGCCGGCTCGGCAATCGCTCACGGCGGCGAACCTCCCGCGGCCGCGCTCGACACCATTCGAAAATACGCAGCCGAGGCACTCAGAACCGCCGCGCTCGCTGGATTGCCGGTGTCGTTGCATTTTCGAGGTGCCAACCGCATCACCGGGGCAATCGCGTGGTCGGCCCTCGATTTGGTTCGCGGCGACGAACTATCGCGCCTCAAACAATGCCCGCCGCACGACTGCCGCTGGCTTTTCATAGATCGCACGAAAAACGGTTCGCGACGATGGTGCGAGATGAACAGCTGCGGCAATCGGGCCAAGAAGCAGTCGCGTCGGAGAATGCCGGATTGAGGCGTTTTCCTGAGACCGCGACCGGTCTAACCAGCCGGCACGTTCACCCGCGCGGCGAGGAAATCCGGCAGGTCGGCGACCGAGTCCAGAACGACGTCTGCCATCGGCGCCAGTGAGTCGCGCGTGCCGGTTCCGGAGAGCACGCCCACCGCCAAGCCACAGCCGCCGGCGCGCGCCATCTCCAGGTCATGGCGGTTGTCGCCGACCATGGCGATCTCACTCGCCTTCAATCCGGTCAGGTCGCAGAAAGCGACGACCGTGTCGGGCGCCGGCTTGGAGTTGGCCACGGCGTCGTATCCGAAGGCGGCATCGAAGAGTTGCGCGATACCGAGCGTGGCGAGCGTCTTTTCGGCGCCGCTGGTGGAATCGTTGGTGGCGACACCCATCCGATAGGACCGGTTGTGCAAGGCCCGCAACGAATCGACGATGCCGGGCAGCGCCACTGCCATGGCCGACCCTTGCGCCGAAGTGATCTCGTTGAAGCGGGAAACGGCGTGCAGTTGATCCTCGTCGGACAGACGCGGGAACCAGAGCTCGACGACGTCCATGTTCGAACCGGAGGCGAAGATCGAATCCGGCTTGAAGCGTTTTGTGACGAAGTCGAAGCCGGCGGCGGCAAGCAGCCGGTCGGCTTTCCAGCGGTCGCCTTCGGCGGCGTCCATCGCCATGAAGTCGGCTATGCCGAGCCAGGTTGCGTTGAAGTCGACAAGCGTGCCGTCCTTGTCGAACAATATTCCCTTGATATCCGCCAATCCTTTTACTCCACGCCACGCAATTGGTGGATATGAGCCACCAATCCGGCAGTCGAGGCGTCGCGTTTTGCGGCAGTCTCCTTGCCTTCAACGACAGGCAGCAGACCCGTTGCCAATTCCTTGCCGAGTTCGACGCCCCATTGATCGAAGGAATTGATGTTGAACAGCGTGCCTTCGACGAAGACGCGATGCTCATAGAGCGCAATGATTCGGCCCAATGTGTGCGGATCGAGCTTGCGGTAGAGGATGGTGAGCGACGGGCGGTTGCCGGAGAAGACCCGATGCGGCGCGATCCTGTTGACATCGGCCGGCTTCATGCCCTTGGCCAGCATCTGCGCGCGCGCCTCTTCCAGCGTACGGCCCTTCATGAAGGCCTCCGACTGCGCCAGGCAGTTGGCGAGCAAGAGATCATGCTGGTGTTTCAGCTCGGGCTCGTGACCGACGGCGGCGGCGAGGAACTCGACTGGGATGAAGTCGGTGCCCTGATGCAAGAGCTGGAAGAAGGCGTGCTGGCCGTTGGTGCCGGGCTCGCCCCAGACCAGCGGGCCGGTGGGTGTGGCGACCGCGGCGCCGTCCAGCGTGACGCTCTTGCCGTTCGATTCCATATCGAGCTGCTGCAGATAGGCCGGCAGGCGCGACAGGCGCTGGTCGTAAGGGATGACGGCGCGGGCCGGATATTTGCAGACGACGCGATGCCACCAGCCGATCAGCCCCAGAAGCACCGGAAGGTTCTTTTGCATCGGCGCCGAGCGAAAATGCTCGTCCATCTCATGCGCGCCGTCGAGGAAGGCGCGGAAGTTGCGCGGGCCCACGGAAATCATCACCGGCAGGCCGATGGCGCTCCAGACCGAATAGCGGCCGCCGACCCAGTCCCAGAAGCCGAAGACACGGTCCTGCTCGATGCCGAACTTCGCCACTAGGTCGAGGGCAGTCGAGACGGCGGCGAAATGCTTGCCGACCGCTTCCTTGCCCAACTCCTTCTGAACCCAATCGCGCGCGGTCTGCGCATTCGTCATCGTCTCGACGGTTGTGAAGGTCTTGGAGGCAATGATGAACAGGGTCGTCTCGGCAGACAGACCCTTCAGCGTGTCGTGGATATGGGCACCGTCGACATTGGAGACGTAATGCGCGCGCGGCCCGTCATGATAGGGCGCGAGCGCCAGCGTCACCATCGCCGGGCCGAGATCGGAGCCGCCGATGCCGATGTTGACGATGTCGGTGATCTTCTTGCCGGTGGCGCCGGCCGCCTTGCCGGAGCGGATGGCGTCGGCGAAGGCGCCCATGGCGTCGAGCACGGCGATCACATCGGCCTTCGTGTCCTGGCCGTCGACGATCACGCTCTTGCCGGTCAGGTTGCGCAGCGCGGTGTGCAGCACGGCGCGGTTCTCGGTGATGTTGATCTTCTTGCCTTCGAACATGGCGGCGCGGCGTCCCGCGAGATCGGCCGCACCCGCGAGCTTTTCCAGCATCGTCATCGTATCTGCGTCGACGGCACATTTCGACCAGTCGAGCAAAAGATCGCCATCGGTCGCTGAGAATGTCTCGAAGCGCTTGGGATCGGCGGCGAAAGCCTCGCGCATCGAGCCCTTGGCCGCCGCGCGCTGATCGCGCAAGGCGGCAAGTTGCTTGTCGAAGGATGACTGGTCCACGGGCAGGCTCCTGGCGGGTTTTTAGACCATTTTAACAGGCCGGATGTTTCCGGCGCGTGTCGGCGAGTCATTCTATTGAGCCGATTTCCGTTTCGTTCAAGCGCGGCTTTGCCGCACTGCATCACGCTTTGATGAAGGGGGTGTTGGATGGTGAGTGCGGGAATTTCGCTGCGGGGCGCTGGGCGGAGGCGACGATGCTGTCGCATCGCGCCTTGGGACAGTGCCGCGATGCTGCGCATCGCGCTCTGATGCTGCGCATCGCGCCTTGAACGCGCCGCGACGACGCTTCGCGTCGCGCTGATAGATCACTGGCATAAATCCCAGCGATCAGAAAAATTGATTGGCGCAACCCCTTATGCCACCCATACACTCCACTGGTCCAGCCAAGTGAAAACAGCTGGCCGTCCGAGGAAGATTTCCCATGCCACAGCGCAATGACACGGCCATATGGTCCGGCCTGTTCCGGATTTCGGCTGAATCCGGCCAAACCCTCCAGGCGCAGATCCGCCAGGCGATCGTCGCGGCCATTCTGGACCGACAGATCGCCGCCTCGATGCCGCTGCCGTCCTGCCGAATTCTCGCGGAAAAACTTGGGGTTGCCCGCGGCACGGTGGTGCTCGCCTTCCAGCAGCTGGTCGACCAGGGTTTTCTGGTGGCGCGCGAGCGGCGCGGCCATTTTGTCAATCCGGACGTGCTGGCCACCCCCGCCAAGCCGCACCAGAAGGCGCCCGACCAGCAGAACGAGATCGACTGGAAGGCGCGCCGGCAGATCGCCGCAAGCGACATGCCGCCGCCGGCCAAGCACGACAACTGGATCAAGTCCTCCTACCCTTTCGTCTACGGCCAGTTCGATCCGGCGCTGTTTCCGACAGCCGAATGGCGCGAGTGCAACCGCATGGCGCTGGCAGTGCTGGAGATCCGCAACTGGGCGTCCGACATGGTGGACCGCGACGATCCGCTGCTGATAGAGCAGATCCAGGCCAGGCTCCTGCCGCGGCGCGGCATCTTCGCCAATCCGGACGAGATCATAGTGACGCTGGGCGCGCAGAACGCGCTTTATATGCTCGCCACGCTGCTGATGACCAAGGGCTCGAAAGTGGCGATGGAAGATCCCGGCTATCCCGATGCCCGCTCGATCTTCCGGCTGGCCGGCGCGGATATCCAGCCGGTCCCGGTCGATCAGTCGGGCATCGTGACCTCGTCGATCCCCAGCGATTCCGGCTTCGTCTTCGTCACTCCGAGCCACCACTGCCCGACCATGGTACCGTTGTCGGCGGAGCGGCGGCAGGATCTTCTGGCGCGCGCCAACCGCAACAACCAGATCATCATCGAGGACGGCTATGACAGCCAGCTGCTCGACGAGGCGCCACAGCAGGCGCTGAAGAGCCTCGATCGCTCCGGCCGCGTCATCTATGTCGGCTCGATGTCGAAGACGCTGGCGCCGGGTCTAAGGCTTGGCTACATCGTCGCCTCGGCCGGACTGATCGCCGAGCTTCGCGCGCTGCGCCGCTTCATGCTGAGGCACCCGCCGGCGAACAACCAGCGCGCCGTTGCGCTGTTCCTGTCGCTCGGTCACCACGAGGCACTGGTGCGCAGGCTCTCCGCCGCATTCGATGAGCGGCGCAAGCGTCTGGTCCATGCGATTTCCGCTTTCCTGCCAGAGTGGCGTTCGACCGACTCGGCTGGCGGCACATCGCTCTGGCTGGAAGGGCCGCGGGGTACCGATTCACGCGGCCTGGCGGAAGCCGCCGCGTCGCGCAGCGTCATCATCGAACCCGGCGACCGGTTCTTCGATCGCAGCGAAAAGCCCTCTCGTTTCATGCGTTTGGGCATCTCCTCGATCTCGCTGCAGCATATCGAGCCGGGCATCCGCGAACTTGCCACTGCTGCCGGCCGCAGGCCCGCGGCCGCCTGATCGCCACAGACCTCCTGAAAAAGAGCCGGCACCGCCGGCTCTTTTTGTTTGGGCGCATGTTTGCCGCTTTAGCATTCTGGCATATTCGACGGGATTGCTTGGCCCATAGGCTGTGCCAATGCCGGCGGCATAGTCGGTGCCAGAAGGGGACGAGGCAGGCCGATGGTGGACCAACCGCCGCGCTCGCCTCGCAGATAAAGACAAAAGGTGGAGTGCTTCCATGTCAGTGGCTCTCGAGAAGCAGGAATCGTCGTCGGACCAGCGTTCGCGGCGTTCCGGCGGGCGCGAAGCGCGCCGCGCGATGCGGGCGGCGCCCTTGGCCGACGACATCCGTCCGGTACGGCCGGGGCTTGAAGGCGGCAGTTATGGCCCATTGAGCCAGAACGACCGGGAGCGCATCCACGAAGCGGTGCTGACGCTCCTGGAGACAGTCGGCTTCGCCAATGCCATCCCGTCCTGCATCGAAGCGCTGACCCGGGTCGGCGGCACCTATGGCGACGACGGCCGCATCCGGCTGCCGCGCGCCTTGGTGCTGGACACCATCAGACAAGCCGCGCGCAATTTCACCCTCTACGGCCAGGATCCGAAGCACGACATGCTGATCCAGGGCAAACGCGTGCACTACGGCACGGCGGGCGCGGCGGTGCATCTGGTCGATGTCGAGAAGCGCGAATATCGCGAATCGCTGCTGCAGGACCTCTACGATGCCGCCCGCCTCGTCGACGGGCTGGACAACATCCATTTCTTCCAGCGCACCATGGTGCCGCGCGACATTCCAGACCCGCTCGATATGGACTTCAATACGCTCTATGCCTGCGTGATGGGGACGTCCAAGCATGTCGGCACCTCGTTCACCGTGCGCGAGAACGTCAAGCCGGCGCTGGAAATGCTCTATGCGATCGCCGGCGGGGAGGAGAATTTCCGGGCGCGGCCGTTCGTGTCGAACTCGAACTGCTTCGTCGTGCCGCCGATGAAGTTCGCCGAGGACGCCTGCGGCGTGCTGGAGGCCTGCGTAGAAGGCGGTATTCCGATCCTGCTTCTGTCGGCCGGCCAGGCCGGCGCCACGGCTCCCGCCGCCATCGCCGGCGCGGTTGTCCAGGCGGTGGCGGAAGTGCTGATGGGCCTGGTCTATGTCAATGCCATCAAGCCTGGACATCCGGCGATCTTCGGCACCTGGCCATTCGTTTCCGACCTCAGGACCGGCGCCATGTCCGGCGGATCGGCGGAGCAAGCAGTGTTGACCGCGGCCTGCGCGCAGATGGCGCAATATTACGACCTGCCCGGCGGCTCGGCAGCCGGCATGTCGGACTCGAAGCTGCCCGATATCCAGGCGGGCTACGAGAAGGGCATCACCAATGTGATGGCGGGTCTCTCCGGCCTCAATCTCGTTTATGAATCGGCCGGCATGCATGCCTCGCTGCTCGGCTTCTGCCTTGAAAGCCTGATCATCGACAACGACATGCTCGGCCACTGCCTGCGCTGCGTGCGCGGCATCGAGGTGACCGACGACGCGCTGTCGATCGACACGATCGCCGATGTCTGCCTCAAGGGTCCCGGCCATTATCTCGGCAATGATCAGACGCTGAAGCTGATGCAGACCGAGTATTTCTATCCCGCCGTCGGCGACCGTTTCTCGCCCAAGGAATGGAACGAGAAGGGCCGGCCCGACATCCTGTCGCGGGCGATCGCGGAGAAGAAGCGCGTGCTTGCCGAGCGTTTCCCGCGCCATGTCTCGCGCCTGCTCGACGACAAATTGCGCGCCCGCTTCGGCGAGATGATCAAATTGCCGCGCAACAAGATGGGCGGCTAGGACACGTCGATATTTCGGTGAGGCCGGCCTGACCGAATATCAACGCGTCCGGCCCAAGTCACTCCGCGCTCAGTCCGTATCGCTCAACCACTTCTGGGTTGATCAGCTTGGCGTGCAGCGTCATCAGCACGATCTGCGCGTCGAAGCTGTCGCCGGCCTCAAGCGCCGCCTCGATGCGGCGCTCCACCTCCAATGTCGGCTCCCGGCCGTTGGCCTGCTCGAACACCTGCGGCCCGGCGACGCAATAGCCGCAGAGCTGCGCCACGAATTGATAGGCGCCTGCCGGCGGCTCATCGGGCCAGCGGTCGTTCATCAGATTGACGACGGTGAGTTTCACCCCCTCGGGCACCAACGCCGGGTGCAGGTCGGCCGCGCGCAACGCGTCGTCGAGCTGGCGCAGATCGCCGGAGCGGCCGAACATGCCGAGAAAGCCGAGGGAAGAGCGCCGCTTGGCCACGATAATCTGTCCCTTCGTGAAGCTGCCGAGGTCGACCTTATCTGTGGGTTCCTCGGAGATGAAACAAGGGCAACAGAAAAGGGCGGCCCGCCGTCGGCAAGCCGCCCTTTTTGATTGGCCGAATATATATATATATGGATTCAGTGATTGTCGCGCGGCACGCCGCTGGTATGGGCGACGTCTTGATACTTTACCGCCGGCTTCAGCACCATGCCGGCCGAGAACTGGTCGACCATGCCGCGCTGGATCTCCTGCCACGGCGTCTGGTGCTGGGGATAGTGATAGCCACCATTGGCCTGCAGCGCCGCCCGCCGTTTGGCAATCTCCTCATCGCTGACGAGGATATTGGCCGTGCCCTTCCTCAGGTCGATGCGGACGCGGTCGCCGCTCTTGAGCAGCGCAAGGCCGCCGCCGATCGCGGCTTCCGGCGAGGCATTGAGGATCGACGGAGAACCCGACGTGCCGGACTGGCGGCCGTCACCGATGCAGGCAAGGGCGTGGATGCCCTTCTTGATGAGGTAGGCCGGCGGCTGCATGTTGACCACCTCGGCGCCGCCCGGATAGCCGACCGGACCGGCGCCGCGCATGAACAGGATCGTGTGCTCATCGATGCCCTGAGCCGGATCGTCGATGCGGGCGTGGTAATCCTCCGGCCCGTCGAAGACCATGGCGTTGCCCTCGAAGGCCTCGGGATCGTTCGGGTTTGAGAGGTAGCGCTCACGGAACTCGGGCGAGATGCCGCTGGTCTTCATGATGGCGGAATCGAACAGATTGCCCTTGAGATTGATGAAGCCGGCATTGGCCTTGAGCGGCTTGTCGGCGCTGCGGATGACATCGTAGTTCTCGTTGACGGCATCCTTGCAATTGTCGCCCATCGTCCTGCCGTTGGCGGTGACGGCGCCAGGATGCGGCAGCAGTCCGGCCTTCATCAATTCGGCGACGACCGCCGGCACGCCGCCAGCATGGTGATAGTCCTCGCCGAGATACTCGCCCGTCGGCTGCAGGTTGACCAGCAGCGGGATGTCGAGGCCGATCTTCTGCCAGTCGTCGTTGTCGAGCGGCACGCCGAGATGGCGGGCGATGGCGTTGAGGTGGATCGGCGCGTTGGTGGAGCCGCCGATGGCCGAATTGACGACGACGGCGTTCTCGAAGGCCTCGCGCGTCATGATGTCGGAGGGCTTCAGGTCCTCATGCACCATCTCGACGATGCGCTTGCCGGTCTCGTAGGCGATCTGGCCGCGCTCGCGGTACGGCGCGGGAATGGCGGCAGAGCCCGGCAGTTGCATGCCGAGCGCCTCGGCCAGCGAGTTCATCGTGGTGGCGGTGCCCATGGTGTTGCAATAGCCGGTCGACGGCGCCGAGGAGGCCACGATGTCCATGAACTCGTCATAGTTGATCTCGCCGGCCGAGAGCCTTTGCCGGGATTCCCAGACGATGGTGCCGGAGCCGGTGCGCTTGCCCTTGTGCCAGCCATTGAGCATCGGGCCGACCGAAAGCGCGATCGCCGGAATATTGACGGTGGCCGCCGCCATCAGCAGCGCCGGCGTGGTCTTGTCGCAACCGATGGTCAGCACCACACCGTCGAGCGGATAGCCGTAGAGCACCTCGACAAGGCTGAGATATGCAAGGTTGCGGTCGAGCGCGGCGGTGGGGCGCTTGCCGGTCTCCTGGATCGGATGGCACGGGAACTCGAACGGGATGCCGCCCATCGAAACGATGCCTTCGCGCACGCGTTTGGCGAGCTCGAGGTGATGCCGGTTGCAGGGCGAAAGGTCGGAACCGGTCTGCGCGATGCCGATCAGCGGCTTGCCCGACATCAGCTCGGCGCGCGTCAGGCCGTAATTGAGGTAACGCTCGAGATAAAGCGCCGTCATGCCCGGATTGTCGGGATTGTCGAACCACTCCTGCGAGCGAAATTTCTTCTTCTTGGTGGGGGCGCCTGCCATGGTGGTCTCCGTATTTGTATGACAAATCGATAGGACAATGCGTCCATGCAGGCAAGAGGCAGGCGCAGCCGGAACCCGGACTTTGGTGCGATAGACTTGTTTCGGGCCGCGCGCTACGACCAACCGGCATAGCAATCCGGGAGGTCTTGATGGCTTTGGTGATCGAAGGCGAGGAGCGGATCGCCGCACCCATCGGGAAAGTGTGGGAAGCCCTCAACGACCCGGAGATCCTGAAAGAAGCCATTCCCGGCTGCCAGAGCCTCGAGAAGAATTCGGACACCGCGATGGCGGCGACCGTGGTGCTGAAGATCGGGCCGATCAAGGCGACCTTCAACGGCGAAGTCACGCTGAAAAACATCAAGCCACCGCATTCCTACACCATCCAGGGCGAAGGCAAGGGCGGCGTTGCCGGTTTCGCCAAGGGCGGCGCCGACGTCACGCTGACCGCCGACGGGGCGGACTCGACGGTGCTCAAATACGCCGCCAAGGCCGAGGTCGGGGGCAAGATCGCGCAACTCGGCAGCAGGCTGATCGAGTCGACATCGAAGAAATTGGCGGGGCAGTTCTTCTCGACATTCGGTGAGAAGGTCGGCGCGTGACCCCAAAGAAAAGGGGAGTTATTCGAAAACGATGCTCGGCACTGCGGCTTCGGCTGCGCCGCGCTCTTCCTGGACCCGATCCCAGACCTTGCTTGCTATGTCGCGATAGATCTTCGCCTCGGCGCCCTCCGGCTTGGAGGCGACGACCGGGGCGCCGGCGTCCGAGCTTTCGCGGATGCCCATCTCCAGCGGCACCTCGCCGAGGAAGGTGACGCCGAGGCGCTCGGCCTCGCGGCGCGCGCCGCCATGGCCGAAAATGTCGTAGCGCTTGCCGGTGTCGGGAGCGAGGAAGTAGCTCATATTCTCGACGATGCCGAGCAGCGGCACATCGACCTTCTTGAACATGTTGAGGCCCTTGCGGGCGTCGATCAGCGCCAAGTCCTGGGGCGTCGAGACGATGACGGAGCCGGCGAGCGGCACCTGTTGGGCCATGGTGAGCTGGGCATCGCCGGTGCCGGGGGGCATGTCGACCACCAGCACGTCGAGCGGGCCCCATTCGACCTCGCGCAGCATCTGCGTCAGCGCCGACATCACCATCGGGCCGCGCCAGATCATCGGCGTCTCCTCATCGACGAGGAAGCCCATCGACATCACCTTGAGGCCGTAATTCTGCATCGGCTTCAGCACCTTGCCGTCGACGGTCTGCGGCCGGCCGCGGATGTTGAGCAGCCGGGGCATAGACGGGCCGTAGATATCGGCATCGAGCACGCCGACTTTCAGCCCGTTGGCGGCAAGACCGAGCGCCAGGTTGACCGCGGTGGTCGACTTGCCGACGCCGCCCTTGCCGGAGGCGACGGCGATGATGGCATCGATGCCGGGCACGCCCCGCTTGCCATGGCTCTGCGAGGCAGGCGCGTGCGGCGCGGGGCGCTGCGGCGCAGGCTGCGGAGCGGCGGGCCGCGGAGGAGCCGGGCGCGGCGGAACCGGCGCTTCCATGCCGCCGCCCTTCTTCTCCGCCGTCAGCGCGACGACGGCGCTGGCGACGCCGGGTATGGCCTTCACCGCGCGCTCGGCGGCGGCGCGCAGCGGCTCCAGCTCCTGGGCGCGCGCGGCGGGAACGGTGATCGAGAAGAAGACCTTGGAATCGGCGATGAAAATCTCGGAGACCATGCCGAGATCGACGATGTTGCCGGTGAAGTCCGGCCCGTTCACCGTCTTCAGGCGCTCGATGACGGATTCCTTGGTAACGGTCATGATCTTTCCTCGGCGTTTGGCGTTCCAAATAGTGCAGTTTCCCGGCAGAACCAAGCCGTGGCGCAACGGCTCGGCCGGCGTGCCCCGGAAAGCGACGGATGGTGTCGGGTTAGCCAACCGGTATCGAGCTTCGAGCCTGAGCCGTGGCCAAACGACCCGGCCGCGCTATCTCCATTGCCATCACGACAATCTGTGAAGGAGACCGTCATGCTCCAAAACAGCAATGCGATAGCCAATCTCGCGGTCAAGGACCTGGACAAGGCCAAGGCGTTCTACGAAGGAACGCTCGGCCTCAAACAAGTAGACGACATGGGCGGCGAGTTGGTCGTCTACAAGAGCGGCGACACATTTATCAACGTCTACCATTCGCAATTCGCCGGCACCAACAAGGCGACGGCGGTAACCTGGGCGGTCGGCGACCGGATCGATGCAATCGTCAAATCGTTGAAGTCGAAGGGCGTCACTTTCGAGCATTACGACATGCCGGGGCTGTCGCTCGAGGGCGACATCCATGTCGGCCAAGGCATGGAGGTCGCCTGGTTCAAGGATCCCGACGGCAATATCCTCAACCTCGCGGGCGGATAGTGACGCGGCCGCGATCCGGCCGTCTCATGCGGCCAGTCGGGTCGCGAAATAGGTCAATGCCGAGATCGTCGCCGTCGCCGGCAAGGTGATCACCCAGGCGACGACGATATTGCCGGCGATGCCCCAGCGTACGGCGGAGACGCGGCGGGCGGCGCCCACGCCGATGATGGCGCCGGTGATGGTGTGCGTCGTCGAGACCGGGACACCGAGCCAGGTGGCGGCGAAAAGCGTTATGGCGCCGCCGGTCTCGGCGCAAAAACCCTGCATGGGATTGAGCCGCGTGATCTTCGATCCCATCGTGTGGACGATGCGCCAGCCACCGAACAGCGTGCCCAGCGCCAGCGCCGACTGGCAGGTGAGGACCACCCACAGCGGCACATAGAAAGTCGGGCCGAGCGCGCCTTGCGAAAAGAGCAGCACGGCGATGATGCCCATGGTCTTCTGCGCGTCGTTGCCGCCATGCCCTAGCGAATAGAGCGAGGCGGAAAAGAACTGCAGCACGCGAAAGCTGTTGTCGACCGCGAACGGCGTCTGCCGCACGAACAGCCAGGAGACGATGAGAACGAGGACAAGCGCCAGCACGAATCCCGTCGCCGGCGAGAGCACGATGGCCGCGACCGTCTTGCCGAGCCCGGACCAGACGATGGCGCCGGTTCCGGCCTTGGCGACGCCGGCGCCGACCAGCCCGCCGATCAGCGCATGCGAGCTGCTCGACGGAATGCCGGCGACCCAGGTGACGATGTTCCAGACGATCGCCCCGATAAGCGCCGAGAAGATCACTGCCGGCGTGACGATGCTGGCGTCGATGATGCCTTTTCCCACGGTCTCGGCGACATGCAGGCCGAAGAACAGGAAGGCGATGAAATTGAAGAACGCGGCCCAGAACACGGCGTAATGCGGCCTGAGCACCCGGGTGGAGACGATCGTCGCGATCGAGTTGGCGGCATCGTGCAGGCCGTTGAGGAAATCGAAGAACAGCGCCACGGCAACGAGGCCGATCAGCAGGGGAAAAGCGATCGTGGCTTCCATCGCCTAAACGTTCTCGATGACGATGCCGCTGATCTCATTGGCGACATCCTCGAACCGGTCGACCACCTTTTCCAGCTGGCCATAGATCTCCGAGCCGATCAGATAGGCCATGGCGTCGCCGCGGCCGTGACGCTTGAACAGATCCTTCAAGCCCTGCTCGTGCAGGTCGTCGGCGCGGCCCTCGACGCGCATGACCTCCTCGGCGATGGCGTTGAGGCGCGCTGCGTTGGCGCCCACTTTGCTGAGCAGCGGGATCGCTTCCGCGACCAATCGGGCGGCCTGGACGATGACCTCGCCCATTTCCCGCATCAGCGGATCGAACTCCCTCACCTCGAACAATTTCACCGTCTTGACGGTCTTGTGCATCATGTCGATGGCATCATCCATCGACTGGATCAGGTCCTTGATGTCGCCGCGGTCGAAGGGGGTGATGAAGGAGCGCCTGACGGCAAGCAGGACCTCGGCGGTGATGCCGTCAGCTTCGTTTTCGAGATCGATGATCTTCTGGCACCAGCGGTCGATGTCCTTGCCCTGCAGAAGCTGCTCGAGGGCCTCGGCGCCGCCGACCACGGTGCGCGAATGCCGCTCGAACATATCGAAGAAACGATCCTCGCGCGGCAACAGCTTGCGAAACCAGCTCAGCATCTTGTCCTTCCTTGCCTCCGCCCTACCCCACATAGCGCCATGCGCGGCGCGGGAAAACAGATAGCCGGCTCAAAAATGTGGACGAGACCCGATTGCGCGTGTCTTGCGAAGCGAGGCGATTTCCTCGACCTTGGACCGAACACTGCGGATCGGATGGCATGATCGACAAGCTGGAATTCTTCATCGCTCTCGCCAAGGAGGAGCATTTCGGCCGGGCCGCGGAGGTGTGCGGCGTCACCCAACCGACCTTGTCGGCCGGCATCAAGCAGCTCGAGGAGCAGTTGGGCGTCATGCTGGTGCTGCGCGGCTCGCGCTTCCAGGGCCTGACGCCGGAAGGCAAGCAGGTGCTGGGCTGGGCGCGCCGCATCGTCGGCGACTCACGCACGATGCGCGAGGAGATGCGGGCGGCGCGCCACGGGCTGTCCGGGCGTATCCGCATCGCCGCGATACCGACGGCGCTCGCCATGGTGGCGCGGCTGACGACGCCATTCCGCGAAAAGCATCCGGGCGTCACGTTCTCGGTGCTGTCGCGCACATCAATCGAAGTGCTGTCGCTGCTCGGCAATTTCGACGTCGATGCCGGCATCACCTATCTCGACAACGAGCCGCTCGGGCGCGTGACCAGCGTGCCGCTCTATGACGAGCGCTATCAGCTGATCACCGCGATCGGAAACCCCTATTCCGACCGCGACAAAGTGACATGGTCGGAGATCAGCCAATTGCCGCTCTGCCTGCTGACGCCGGATATGCAAAACCGCCGCATCATCGACCAGCATCTGGCGGAAGCCGGCGTGCAGGTGCGGCCGACGCTGGAATCGAATTCGATGATCGTGCTGTTCTCGCATATCCGTACCGGCAAATGGTCGTCGATCATGCCGCTCAACCTTGCGGAAACGTTCGGCTTTTCCGAGCCGATCCGGGCGATCCCGATTGTCGAGCCGGACGCCAGCCATACGGTCGGGCTGGTGGCGGCGCCGCGCGAGCCGCACACGCCGCTGGTGCAGGCGCTTCTGGGAGAGGCGATGGCGCTGGCGGACGATTTCCGCGCCCACCGCTAAGTTAGACAATGCAAGCCGCCGGATCTTGATAGAAAATTTCTATCAATCGACGAGAGCGCTTTATTGATTTCGGAGGTTTCCTCTGATTTCGTAAGGACTTAGCGATATTGCGCCCTATGCATGTCGTTGCCCCGAAACCGCTCTATATGCTGGGGTGACATACATTGGCCGCCACGACCAGGGAGGGCGCTGCGTGAGCATGCAGGCCGCAAGTACCGAGATCGCGTCGCGCACGGCGGCGATCATTGACGAGATGAAGGGCCTCGAAGGCCCGTTGCTGCCGATCCTGCACAGCATACAGGAAGAGTTCGGGCACGTTCCGAAGGACGCGCTGCCGGTGATCGCCGATGGGCTGAACCTATCGCGGGCCGAGGTGCACGGCGTGGTCAGCTTCTATCACGATTTCCGCGCCAAGCCTGCCGGCCGGCACGTGCTGAAGCTCTGCCAGGCCGAGGCCTGCCAGTCGATGGGCTCGGATGCGGTCGCGGCCAAGGTCAAGCAGTTGCTCGGCATCGATTTCCACGAGACCACGCGCGACGGATCGGTTACACTGGAGCCGGTCTATTGCCTCGGGCTGTGCGCCTGCTCGCCGTCGGCGATGCTCGACGGCGAAGTCATCGGCCGGCTCGATGACGAAAAGATCGAAGAGATCGTCGCGGAGGTATGTTCATGATCCCGCGCATCTATATCCCGGCAGATTCCGGCGCGCTGGCGCTCGGCGCAGAAAAGGTCGCCAGGGCGATCGAGAAGGAACTCAAGGAGCGCGGCGTCGAAGCCAAGATCGTGCGCAACGGCTCGCGCGGCGCCTATTTCCTGGAGCCGATGGTCGAGGTGGCCACGGCAGAGGGCCGCGTCGCCTACGGGCCGGTCAAGCCATCCGACGTCAAGAGCCTGTTTGACAGCGGCTTTCTCAAGGGCGGCCACCACAAACGCTGGCTGGGCGCGCCCGACAAGATCCCCTTCTTCGCCAAGCAGACCCGGCTGACCTTCGCGCGCTGTGGCGTCATCGATCCGCTGTCACTCGACAGCTACAAATCGCATGGCGGCCTGAACGGTCTGCAGAATGCAGTGGCGATGGCGCCGGCGGACATCGTGAAACAAGTGACCGAATCCGGCCTGCGCGGCCGCGGCGGCGCCGGCTTCCCGACCGGCATCAAGTGGAAGACGGTGCTGGATACGGCGGGCGCGCAGAAATACATTGTCTGCAACGCCGACGAGGGCGACAGCGCCACTTTCGCTGACCGCATGATCATGGAAGGCGATCCCTTCGTGCTGATCGAGGGCATGGCTATCGCCGGCATCGCCACAGGCGCGACCAAGGGTTTCGTCTATATCCGCTCGGAATATCCGCACGCGGTGGCGACGATGAACAAGGCCGTCGCGATCGCCCGCAAGGCGGGCGTGCTCGGCGTCAATGTGCTGGGTTCGCCCAACGCCTTCGACATGGAAATCCGCGTCGGCGCCGGCGCCTATGTCTGCGGCGAGGAAACCTCGCTCTTGAACAGCCTCGAAGGCAAGCGCGGCGTGGTGCGTGCCAAGCCGCCGTTGCCAGCGATCCAAGGCTTGTTCGGCAAGCCGACGGTGATCAACAACGTGATCAGCCTGGCCTCGGTGCCTGTCATCATGGACAAGGGCGCCGCCTACTACAAGGATTTCGGCATGGGCCGCTCGCGCGGCACGATCCCGATCCAGATCGCCGGCAACGTCAAACATGGCGGCCTGTTCGAGACGGCCTTCGGCCTGACGCTGGGCGAGATCGTCGACGACATCGGCGGCGGCACGGCTTCGGGGCGGCCGGTGAAGGCGGTCCAGGTCGGCGGGCCGCTCGGCGCCTATTTCCCGCGCGCCTTGTTCGACACGCCGTTCGACTACGAGGAATTCGCCAAGCGCGACGGGCTGATCGGCCATGCCGGCATCACCGTCTTCGACGACAGCGCCGACATGCTGAAGCAGGCGCGCTTCGCCATGGAGTTCTGCGCCATCGAAAGCTGCGGCAAGTGCACGCCCTGCCGCATCGGCTCGACGCGCGGCGTGGAGGTCCTGGACAAGGTTGCCGCGGGCATCGAGGCGGAGAAGAACCTCGCTCTGGTCACCGACCTCTGCAACACGATGAAGTTTGGATCGCTCTGCGCGCTGGGCGGCTTCACGCCATACCCGGTGATGAGCTCGATCACGCATTTCCCCGAGGATTTCAAGCCCGCGCCGGCGCGCGTGGCTGCTGAATAGGAGCTGGCAAATGAACATCAAGGCCGACTTCCCGACGCTCATCGAAGAGATCGACTACGGCACGCCGGAGTCGAAAGCGACGAAGCAGGTGACCCTGACCGTCGACGGGCAAAGCATCACCGTGCCGGAAGGCACCTCGATCATGCGCGCGGCCATGGAGGGCGGCGTCGAGATCCCGAAGCTGTGCGCCACCGACATGCTGGACTCCTTCGGCTCCTGCCGCGTCTGCCTGGTCGAGATCGAAGGGCGCGGCGGCACACCGGCCTCCTGCACGACGCCGGTGGGCGAAGGTATGGTAGTGCGCACGCAGTCCGAGCGGCTCGACGCCATCCGCCGCGGCGTCATGGAGCTCTATGTCTCCGACCATCCGATGGGCTGGAACGAGAAGGCCGGAACCGGCGCCAGCGAGTTCGATGCGGTGGCGAAGTCAGTGGGCCTCACGGAGAACCGTTACGGCGTCGAAGGCCGCAACCACGTGAAGCAAGAGGGCGGCATCGCGCCCGGCCACGGCTCATTGGCGGTCGACTATATCGCCCGCGACGAATCCAATCCCTATTTCACCTACGACCCGGCGCAGTGCATCGTCTGCTCGCGCTGCGTGCGCGCCTGCGAAGAGGTGCAGGGCACCTTCGCGCTGACCATCGAGGGCCGCGGCTTCGAGTCGCGCATGGTCGCCGGCATGCATGAGGACTTCATCGCTTCCGAATGCGTCTCCTGCGGCGCCTGCGTGCAGGCCTGCCCGACCGACGCGCTGCGCGAGAAGACCGTGCTCGAGAAGGGCATGCCGGAGCGTTCGGCCGTCACCACCTGCGCCTATTGCGGCGTCGGCTGCTCGTTCAAGGCCGAGGTCAAGGGCGACGAGGTCATTCGCATGATGCCCTACAAGGACGGCAAGGCGAACCACGGCCATAGCTGCGTCAAGGGCCGTTTCGCCTATGGCTATGCCACCCACAAGGACCGCATCCTGTCGCCGATGATCCGCGAGAAGATTTCCGATCCGTGGCGCGAAGTGAGCTGGGAAGAGGCGATCGCCCATACGGCAAAGGAATTCCGCCGCATCCAGTATCAGTATGGGCGCACGGCGATCGGCGGCATCACGTCCTCGCGCTGCACGAATGAGGAAACCTACCTCGTCCAGAAGCTGGTTCGCCAAGGCTTCCGCAACAATAATGTCGACACCTGCGCCCGCGTCTGCCATTCGCCGACCGGCTACGGGCTCGGTCAGACCTACGGCACCTCGGCCGGCACGCAGGATTTCGATTCGGTCGAGTTCACCGATGTCGCCGTCATCATCGGCGCCAATCCGGCTTCCGCGCATCCGGTGTTCGCCTCGCGGCTGAAGAAGCGGCTGCGCCAGGGCGCCAAGCTGATCGTGATCGATCCGCGCCGCACCGAGATGGTGAAATCGGCGCATATCGAGGCGGACTACCACCTGCCCTTGAAGCCCGGCACCAATGTGGCGGTGCTGACGGCGCTGGCGCATGTGATCGTCACCGAAGGCCTGTTTGACGAAGCGTTCATCCGCGAGCGCTGCGACTGGGCCGAATTCCAGGATTGGGCGTCCTTCGTCGCCCTGCCGGAGAACAGCCCGGAAACCGTCGGCAAGCTGTCCGGGGTCGACCCGGAAGCTATCCGGGGCGCTGCGCGCCTCTACGCCAAGGGCGGCAATGGCGCGATCTATTACGGCCTCGGCGTGACCGAGCACAGCCAGGGCTCGACCACGGTGATCGCCATCGCCAATCTTGCCATGGCAACCGGCAATATCGGCCGGCAGGGCGTCGGCGTGAACCCGCTGCGCGGGCAGAACAATGTGCAGGGCTCCTGCGACATGGGCTCCTTCCCGCATGAGCTGCCGGGCTACCGCCACATCTCGGGCGACGCGGTCCGCGACATCTATGAGAGCCTGTGGGGCGTCAAGCTGGACGACGAGCCGGGCCTGCGCATCCCCAACATGCTGGACGCCGCCGTCGACGGCTCGTTCAAGGGCATCTACATCCAGGGCGAGGACATCCTGCAGTCCGACCCCGACACCAAGCATGTCGCCGGCGGCCTCGCCGCGATGGAATGCGTGGTCGTCCACGACCTCTTCCTCAACGAGACGGCGAACTACGCGCATGTCTTCCTGCCGGGCTCGACGTTTCTCGAGAAGGACGGCACCTTCACCAATGCCGAGCGCCGCATCAACATGGTGCGCAAGGTGTTGGAGCCGAAGGCCCGCTACGCCGACTGGGAAGCGACGCAGGAGCTTGCCCGCGCCATCGGGCTCGACTGGAACTATACCCATCCGTCGCAGATCATGGACGAGATCGCCCAGACGACGCCGAGCTTCGCCGGTGTCTCGTTCGAGCTGCTCGACCGCGTCGGCTCGGTGCAGTGGCCGTGCAACGAGAAGGCGCCGCTCGGCACGCCGATCATGCATGTCGACGGCTTCGTGCGCGGCAGGGGCAAGTTCATCCGCACCGAATATGTGGCGACGGACGAGCGGACCGGTCCGCGCTATCCGCTGTTGCTGACCACCGGCCGTATCCTTTCCCAGTACAATGTCGGCGCGCAGACAAGGCGCACCGAAAACGTCGTTTGGCATGCCGAGGACCGGCTGGAGATCCATCCGCACGACGCCGAAGTCCGCGGCGTGCGCGATGGCGACTGGGTGCGGCTGGCGAGCCGCTCCGGTGAAACGACGCTGCGCGCGCTGATCACCGACCGCGTCTCGCCCGGCGTCGTCTACACGACCTTCCACCATCCGGACACGCAGGCCAACGTGATCACCACCGACTTCTCGGACTGGGCGACCAACTGTCCGGAATACAAGGTCACCGCCGTGCAGGTGGCGCCATCCAACGGCCCGACCGACTGGCAGAAGGACTACAACGAGCAGGCCAGGCAGAGCCGGCGCATCGCACCGCTGGAAGCGGCGGAGTAGTTCTTGACCGCGCGGCGCAAAGCCACGACGCAAATTTCGCGGCTGGCGCATCGCGCCAGCGGCACCGCTGCCGCGAACCGCATGGTGCCGGAAGAGACGCCGGTGGCGTTCTCCTTTGCCGGCACCACGCATGCGGTGATGATGGCGAGCCCCGCCGATTTCGAGGATTTCGCGCTCGGATTCTCGCTGACCGAAGGCATCATCGCCGATCCAAAAGAGATCGAGGCGATCGAGGTCGAGGATCTCGGTGCCGGCATCGATATCCAGATCAGGCTCAAGGACCAGGCCAACACGCGTTTCCAGGCGCGGCGGCGCAGGCTGGCCGGGCCGGTCGGCTGCGGCTTGTGCGGGATCGAATCCATCGAGGAGGCCATGCGCTCGGTCGACGCCGTTGGTGCGTCGCTCCTTACGCTTCGATCGGAAGATATAGCAAGCGCCGTCCGCCTGCTGTCGAAGCAGCAGCCGCTGCATACTGAAACCGGCGCGGTGCACGCTGCCGGTTTGTATGTTCCCGGCAAGGGCATCGTGATGGCGCGCGAGGATGTTGGCCGCCACAATGCGCTGGACAAGCTCGCCGGCGCGCTGGCCAAGGCCGGCATCGACGGCTCGAGCGGCGCGGTCGTGGTGACCTCTCGCGTCTCGGTCGAGATGGTGCAGAAGACCGCCGCCATTGGCGCCCCGATCATCATGGCGGTTTCGGCGCCGACCGCGCTCGCCATCCGCACGGCCGACGCCGCCGGTATGACGCTGGTGGCGCTGGTGCGCGGGGACGATTTCGATATTTTCACCCACCCCGAACGGGTGACTTCTGGAGTTGCCAAGCATGTCGCATGACGAAGAACACGTCACCAGCACCGCGGAAAAGCTGGTGCGCATGGCCAACCAGATCGCCTCCTTCTTCCATTCGAAGCCGCGCGAGGAAGGCATTGCCGGCGTTGCCGAGCACATCAACAAGTTCTGGGAGCCCCGGATGCGGCGCCAGCTCTTCGAGATGCTCGACGCCGGCACCGAGAATTTCGATGAACTCGTGATCGCCGCCTCGGCCAAGATCAAGCGGCCACCGACGCCGGAGCAGGCCGACAAGAGCCTAGGCTACGCCAGGCCGGCATAGGCTGGAGGCCGTTTCGCGCTGGTGGTGCAAACGCGGCCCAGGCGGCGCCAAGGATCTTACATTCCAACTCTCTAAAGTTTGTCTGCCGTAAGCGGCCTGCCTCTGCTATGCTTGACGCCAGGAAATCGTCTGGCCGGCGGGGTAGTTTGCGTGAGGCCGATCGAGACCAGATACGCCCGGAGCGGGGATGTGCGGATCGCCTATCAGGTGGTCGGCCAGGGATCGTTCGATCTGGTCTTCGTACCGGGCTTCATCTCCAATCTCGACCTGCACTGGGAAGACGAAGGCTACAGCAGGCTGCTGAAGCGGCTCTCGGCCTTTTCGCGGCTGATCCTGTTCGACAAACGCGGCACCGGGCTTTCCGACCGTGTCGACACTCGCCACCTGCCCAGCCTCGAGACCCGCATGGACGACGTGCGGGCGGTGATGGATGCCGCCGGCAGCGGCCGCGCGGCGATCCTCGGCGCCTCGGAAGGCGCGCCGATGGCGATGCTCTTTGCCGCCACCTATCCGCAGCGGACGCGGGCACTGGTGCTTTATGGCGGCTATGCGCATTTCCACAGATGGGTGATGCCGCCGGAGCGTCTCGAAGCTTTCATCGAGACGGCGGAAACGTCCTGGGGAACCGGCGCGACCTTGCCGAATTTCGCGCCCGGCCGGGTGGACGACAGCCACTTCACCCAGTGGTGGGCCCGGTTCGAGCGGCTGTCGGCCAGCCCGACCGCCGCGGCAGCCCTTGCCCGCATGAACGCCGATATCGACGTGCGCGACATGCTCGGGGCGATCAGGGTGCCGACATTCCTGATCCATCGTCGCAACGATGCCCGCGTCGACCCTGACGCCAGCCGCTTCCTGGCCAGGAAGATCCCCGGCGCCCACCTGGTCGAGATCTCCGGGCGTGACCACCCGATCTGGACCGGCGACGTCGACCGCGTGGCCGACCTGATCGAGGAATTCCTGACCGGGGAACCGGCAGTGGCCGATGTCGAACGTGTGCTTGCGGCGCTGCTGGTGACGCGTATTTACGACACGGCCAAGCTCGGCGATCGTATGTGGAGCGAGCGCAGCCTGCACTTCCAGGAAACCTGGCGGCTTTTGGTCGGGCGCCATGGCGGACGCGCGGCCGGAACGCATGCCGAATTGATGATCTCGCGCTTCGATGGGCCGGCGCGCGCGATACGCTGCGCGGCGGCATTGCGCGAGGCGGCACAGCAGATCGGCGTGGCGAGCGCGCAGGGGGTGCATGTCGGCGAGATCGAAATGCGCGGCCAACCGGTCGGGCTGACAGCGCGAGTGACTATGCAGCTCGCTGCCCATGCCGGGCGCGGCGACATCCTGGCCTCGCGGTTGGTCGCCGATCTTGCGGTGGGCTCCGGCCTGCATTTCGTCGATGCCGGCCGCGTCAGCCTTGATGAGCTGGATGAGCCTGTACCGGTGGTTCTGGCGACGTCGGAGCAGCATCTGGAGCCGGCCTGCCGGCCCAAAGCAAAATCTGCCGATCCGGCCGCGCTGACAGCTCGCGAAAGCGAGGTGGTGAGCCTGATCGCCGACGGCAAGAGCAACGCCGCGATCGCCGCCGAACTCAGCCTCAGCGAGCACACGGTCAAGCGCCATGTCGCCAACATACTGCTCAAGCTCGATCTGCCGTCGCGTGCGGCGGCAGCGGCGTTCTCGGCCAGACATGCTGGCCCGGACGGGCCATGAGAGCCATGGCGCTTTCGGGCGAAGCGGTCGAGGCGCCCTAAGAGGTATCAATTCTCCCCATGCGGGCCGGGCGATGCCGCCGAAAAAGCCCCGCGAATTGGAGGATGAAATGCTGAAACTCAGTCGCAAGAGCGGATTGCTGGCATTTGCCGCGGGCGCATTGCTGGCCATCACCCCCGCGATGGCCGAAGACGCTTCAGCCACCGCCGCCTACAAGGACATCCAGGCCACGCTCGGCACAGTGCCGGACATGTTCAAGATTTTGCCCGATGTGGCGGTCGCCGGCGCCTGGGCCGAAATCAAGGGCGTGCAGCTCAATCCGAACACCGCCCTCAACGGCAAGACCAAGGAGCTGATGGGTCTCGCGGTGGCCTCACAGATTCCCTGCCAGTACTGCATCTATTTCCACACGCTGGCGGCCAAGGCGAACGGCGCGAGCGACGAGGAGATCAAGGAGGCCATCGCGATGGCGGCGATCGTGCGCCACTGGTCGACGATGCTCAACGGCAGCCAGGTCGATCTGGCGACCTTCAAGAAGCAGACCGACGACCTGTTCGCTGCGGTCAAAGCCAAGTCGCAATGAGAAAAACCCTGCCCGGCACCAAGCGCCGGGCGGCACTTTCGCACATCAACCGCCCAAGACGATGGGCACATGGAGGATGACATGCTGACCAAGACAGGAAACGTGGACGGCGCCGCGATCAAGAAGGCGATCGAGGGCCGTGACGGCAAGCTGCTGTCGAGCTTCTACACCGACGATGCGCTGGTGCGCGTGATCGATCGCAACAATCCGCCGAGCAAGCCGCGCGAGATCCGCGGCCGTGCGGCGATCAGCACCTTCTGGGACGACATCTGCAGCCGGGCGATGACCCACAAGGTGGATACCACCGTCACCGAGGGGAACAACCTCGCCTTCATGCAAGCCTGCGCCTATCCGGACGGCACGAAGGTGTACTGCGCGGCGATGGTGGAGCTGAAGAACGGGCGGATCGCGCGGCAGACCGTCGTGCAGGCCTGGGACGAGTAGTCAACCGCAAGTCAGGGAGGAGAAAAAACATGTTCAGCGCCAGATGGCAGATCGACGCCAAGTTCGGTCACAAGCAGACCGCGCTCGAGCTGATGCGGAAATGGGAGCGTGAGATCGGCTCTCAGGTCGGGCTCGCCGACATGAAGTTCCAGCTTATGACCGGTTCCGTGGGCGCGCGCGAAGCGACGATCGAGGCGCACCACCAGGTCGAAAGCCTGGCCCAGTTGGAGGAATTCTTCGCCAAGATCGCCAAGATCGACGCACATGCCAAATGGGGCAAGGAGCTGGAGCCCTATGTGGTGTCGGGCACCAGCAAATGGACGATCTTCCGGATCGTGGAGTAGCTGCACCGAAGAGCCGGGGCTGAGAGGCCGCCGGCGAGCACGAAGGCGCGAGCGGCTGCGACGCGGGCGGCCGCTCGTTATCACCAGATCGACAAGGCCAGGGGTCGAGCATCCCGGCACGGCCAATCCGTAGCCTTGGCTGCCTTGTTCATGGCTCACCCGGGCCATGCTCCGCTGGTCCTTTCGGGCGAAGCGGCGCGCACCGGATTGATGCAATGTGCTGTTCCTGCACCATCCAATGCACCCGCCCGTCGAGGCGGCACAACGAAGCAACAAATGCGTCGCGCCGACGCCGCATGGCGGTGGGCGCAATCAAGGGAGCAAATCGATGACCGACGAAACCCATGCAAAACTGCGTGAAAGCCTGCGCGGGAAGGTGATCCTGCGTGACGATGCCGAGTATGACGAGGCGCGCAAGGTCTATAACGGCATGATTGAAAAGCGACCGCTGCTGATTGCGCGCTGCGCCGATGTCGCCGACGTGATCACCGCCGTAAAATACACGCGCGACAACGACCTGCTGATCGCCGTGCGCAGCGGTGGGCACAACGGCGCCGGGTTGGGGATATGCGACAACGGGCTCGTCATCGACCTGGCTACAATGAAGGGCGTCCATGTCGATCCGAAAACGCGCACCGTGAGGGTCGCGGCCGGCTGCACTTCGGGCGACGTGGACCATGCCACCCATCCTTTCGGGTTGGCTGTACCGTCCGGGATCGTCTCGACCACGGGCGTTGCCGGGCTAACACTCGGCGGAGGGACGGGCTATCTCACGCGCAGATACGGTCTCACCATCGACAATCTGGTCGAAGCCGATCTGGTGCTGGCCGACGGCAGCGTGGTGACAGCCAGCAAAACCGAGAACCCCGACCTGTTCTGGGCGCTGCGGGGCGGCGGCGGGAATTTCGGCGTCGTGACCAGCTTCCTGTTCCAGGCCCATCCTGCGAACATGATCTTCGGCGGCCCGGTGTTCTGGGAGGCCAAGGATGCCCTGGCCGTCATGCGGACCTATCGCGACTACCTGCCGGAGGCCCCGGAAGATCTTGGCGCCTTTGTCGGCCTGAAAACCGTTCCCTCGACCGATCCCTTCCCGCGCGAATATTGGGGCAAGCGCGCCTGCGCCATCATTTCCTGCTACAACGGCACCGAGGAGGATGGCCGCAAGGCCATGGCACCGCTGCTGGACAATTTGCCGCCGCCGATCTTCAACTGGATGGGCGTGATGCCGTTCCCGGCCTTGCAGGCGCTGTTCGACCCGCTGTTTCCGAAAGGCCTGCAATGGTATTGGAAGGGCGATTTCGTCAGGTCGCTTCCCGACGAAGCCATCGCGACCCATATCGCGCAGGCCGCCGCGGCGCCGAGCGAATTGTCGCTCATGCATCTTTACCCGATCGACGGCGCCGTTCGCCGCGTCGGCAAGAACGAGACCGCATGGAACGCGCGCGACGCAACCTGGTCGATGGTCATCGCCGCCATCGATCCCGATCCGGCCAAGGCCGCCGACCTCACCAAGTGGGCCAAGACGTATTGGGCGAGCATCCATCCCCATAATGGCGAAGGCGGATACGTGAATTTCATGATGGACGACGAAGGTGAAGCACGCGTGCGGGCGAGCTATGGCGCAAACTACGAGCGGCTGAGCCAGGTGAAGCGCATCTATGACCCCCTAAACGTCTTCCGGGTCAACCAGAACATCAAGCCGGCGACATCGGAGATGGGCAGGACGGCTGCTTAGTTTTTACGCTGCCTCCGCCGACATAGCGACCGTCGCATCCGAGGTCGGATTGCCTCCGGAGCCAGCTTCTCCACGCGGGAGAAGCTGGCGCGGCGTCACCCTACATCAGGCCAAGCTGTTTATAGAAGCCGAGTGCGTCGTAATAGTCGCTCTGGGTCGCGATCTTTCCGTCCTTGATGGAAAACATCGAGGCGCCGGTGAAGGAGAATTTCTTGCCGGTCGCCGCGGTGCCGTCGCCCCAGGCGCCGGTGTTGGTGCCGGAGAACTCCCATTCGAAGGAGACACGGTCGCCATCGACGAGCGGCTTGCCCTTCATCGTCCAGACCGCATCGGGAACAGCCTTCAGGAAATTGTCGATGACGCCGGTCTTGGCGGCCTGCTTGCCCGTGACGGGCTTGCCGACGGACGCGTCGTAATAGGTGACGTCATCGGCGAAGTAGCCGGCGGCCTTGGCCGAGTCGTGCGCATTCCAGGCCGCGACATAGGCCTCGACCACCGATTGCGCGGTATCGGCGGCGAAGGATGGAGCCACGGCAAAAAACGTGGCGGCGATGGCTGCTGATGCAAGAAACTGGCGGCGTTGCATTGTCTTCCTCCCTCTTGGTTGAATGCCTGTCTCCGTCTCCTTCTTCCTGTATGGGAGAAGGTCCGACCTCTCCCACAAGGGAAGGTAAAAGCGCCTAGCCGTGCGCCACCATCACGTGGCGGACGGCGGTGTAGTCTTCCAGCGCGTAAAGCGACATGTCCTTGCCGTAGCCGGACTGTTTCAGGCCGCCATGCGGCATCTCGTTGGCCAGCATGAAGTGGGTGTTGATCCAGGTGCAGCCATATTGCAGGCGGGCAGCGGTCGCCATGGCGCGCGAGACATCCTTGGTCCACACCGACGAGGCCAGGCCGTAATCGCTGTCGTTCGCCCAGCTCACCGCTTCGTCGACATCCGTGAAGCGGGTGACCGAAACGACCGGGCCGAACACCTCGCGGCGCACGATCTCGTCCTCTTGCAGCGCGCCGGCGACGACGGTCGGCTGGTAATAGAAGCCGGAGCCCTCGCCCGGCTTGCCGCCGGTGGTGATCTCGATGTGCTTCAGTTCGGATGCGCGCTCGACGAAGCTCGACACGCGGTCGCGCTGGCGGCGCGAGATCAGCGGGCCGATCTCGTTTTCGGTGTCGTCGGGCCGGTTGTATTTGATGGTCGAGACGGCGGAAGAAAGATCGGCGACGAGCCTGTCGTAGATCTTCTTGCCGGCATAGATGCGGCAGGCGGCGGTGCAATCCTGGCCGGCATTGTAGTAGCCGAAGGCGCGCAGCCCATTGACCACGGCGCCGAGGTCGGCGTCGTCGAAGACGATGACCGGCGCCTTGCCGCCCAGCTCCAGATGCGTGCGCTTGACCGACTTGGCGGCCGCCTGCAGCACCTTCTTGCCGGTGGCGACATCGCCGGTGATCGAGATCATGTTGACCTTGGCATGGTTGATCAGCGTGTTGCCGACGCTGTCGCCACGGCCGAGCACGACATTGACGACGCCCTCGGGCAGGATCTCGGAAAGGATCCTCGCCAGTTTCAGCGCGGTCAGCGGCGTCTGCTCCGACGGCTTGAAGACCACCGTGTTGCCGCCGCCGATCGCCGGCGCCAGCTTCCAGGCCATCATCATCAGCGGATAATTCCAGGGCGCGATGGAGGCGACGATGCCGATCGGGTCACGCCGTACCATCGAGGTGTGGCCAGGGAGGTATTCGCCCGCGACCTGGCCGGGCATCGAGCGCACCGCGCCGGCAAAGAAGCGGTAGCAGTCGACGATCGCCGGAATCTCGTCATTGAGCACGGCATTGATCGGCTTGCCGCAGTTCAGCGCCTCGAGCGCCGCGAATTCCTTCGCCTCGGCCTCGATGCGGTCGGCGATCTTGAGCAGGTAGCCCGAGCGCTGCGCCGGCGTCGTGCGCGACCAGCTGACGAACGCTTGTTCGGCGGCACTGACAGCGGCTTCGATCTGAGCCGGACTAGCCTCCGGCAGATTGAGGATTGTCGCGCCGGTCTTCGGATTGAGAATAGGCTCCTCGGTTTCGGTGCCCTTCTCGAATTTCGAGCCGATCAGCATTTGAGTGTCCATCGGGGTTCTCCCTTAACAGGAGCGAATAGGGAGTAGCGAATAGCGAGTACGTTTGATCATCGATTTCCCTACTCGCCACTCCCTATTCGCTGTTTTTCATTTTCCACTCCCGGCGATCTGGTCGCCGTCGCGGGTCAGGTAATAGGCAAGAAGGATCGGCAGCAGCGTCACCAGCACGACGACCATCGCCACGACATTTGTGACTGGGCGCTGGCGCGGGCGGATCAGTTCCTCCAGCATCCAGATCGGCACGGTCTGCTGCTGGCCGGCGGTGAAGGTGGTGACGATGACCTCGTCGAAGGACAGCGCGAAGGCGAGCATCCCGCCGGCGAGCAATGCGGTTGCGATGTTCGGCAGCACGACATGGCGGAAGGTCTGAAAACCGTCGGCGCCAAGATCCATCGAGGCCTCGATCATCGAGCCCGAGGTGCGGCGGAAGCGGGCGACGGCGTTGTTGTAGACGACGACCACGCAGAAGGTCGCGTGACCGAGCACGATCGTCCAGAACGAGAACGGGATGTCGGCGAGCGCGAAAGCGGAGCGCAGGGCGATGCCGGTGATGATGCCGGGCAGCGCGATCGGCAGGATGACCAGCAGAGAGATGGCCTCGCGGCCGAAGAAGCGCGTCTGCGAGACGGCCGCGGCGCAAAGCGTGCCGAGCACCAGCGCGATCGCCGTCGAGATGGCGGCGACGCGGACCGACAGCGACAGCGCATCCCATACGTCCGGCCGGTTCCAGGTGACGGCGAACCATTGCGTGGTCAGTCCCGGCGGCGGCCAGACGAAACTCTTCTCCTCCGTCGTGAAGGCGTAGACGAAGATCAGCAGGATCGGCAGGTGCAGGAAGAGCAAGCCGCAGGCGGCGGCGATCTTCAGGCCGAGCGGAGCGGATTGACCACGGTCAGAGCGCATCGAAAGCCCCCATGCGCTTGGCGCCCCAGAGGTAGAAGCCCATGATGACGATGGGCACCACGGTGAAGGCGGCGGCCAAAGGAATGTTGCCGGCGGTGCCCTGCTGCGAATAGACGGCCTGGCCGATGAAGAGGCGCGAGGTGCCGATGATCTGCGGGATGATGTAGTCGCCGAGCGTCAGCGAGAAGGTGAAGATCGACCCGGCGACGATGCCGGGCAGCGCCAGCGGGAACAGCACGTTGCGGAAGGTCTGTCCCGGCGAGGCGCCGAGATCGGACGAGGCCTCGACGAGATTGCCGGGCACGCGCTCGAGCGCCGCCTGAACGGGGAGGATCATGAAAGGCAGCCAGACATAGACGAAGACGATGAAGGTGCCGGTGAAAGAGACCGACAGCGAATTGCCACCGACGATGGGCAGCGACAGCCAGGCGTCGAGCAGCCACAGAAGGTTCAGCTTGGCGAGCAGCCAGGTGAGGATGCCTTCCTTGGCCAGGATCAGCTTCCAGGCGTAGATCTTGACCAGGTAGCTCGACCACAGCGGCAGCATGACGCCGAGATAGAACAGCGCCTTCCAGCGGCCGCGCGCATAGTGCGCAGCATAATAGGCAATGGGGAAAGCGATGATCGCCGAAGCAAGCGTGACCAGCGCCGCCATCGTCACCGTGCGCAGGATGATGTCGAGATTGGCGGCCTGAAACAGGTCGCCATAGGTCTTCAGCGTGAACTCACGGTTGATGAGGCCGGAGAACTCGTCGATCGAGAAGAAGCTCTGCAGGAGCAGCGCGAAGAGCGAGCCGATATAGACAATGCCCAACCACAGAAGCGGCGGCAACAGCATGAGCAGCAGCAGGAGTTTCGGGCGGCGCCAGAAGAGGTCGGAGAACGCGCCGCGCATGCCGCCGCTGCCGGGCAGTATGGCGGGCGTGGGGTTGGATTGAACAGCGGCGATGGTCATGGCGCCGCCGCGTGTTGAACGGGATCAGGGGAGGGGCCGCGATCCTTCGCGCAAACCGTTCTCATGCCGGCTCGTCCATCAGATGCAGACTGTCGCGGTTGAAGGTCAGCACCACCGCTTCACCCTCCGCCGGCAGCGCCGCTCCCGCCGGCACCATGGCGTGCAGCCTCAGCCCGTCGGCATCGAGCGCGAGCCTGGTCGTCGCGCCGAGATAATTCGTGCCGACAAGGCGGGCAGCAACGCCGTCGCCGCTTGCCGCGCCTGAAATGCGGATCGACTCCGGGCGCAGGCTTCCCCAGCGGTGCTGGCCAGAATAGCGCTGGACGAAATCCGGCGGCAGCACGTTGGACGAGCCTACGAAATCGGCGACGAAGCGCGTGTTCGGGCGCTGGTAGATATCCTCCGGCGTGCCGACCTGCATGATCCTGCCGTCGTTGAAGACGGCGACGCGGTCGGCCATGGACAGCGCCTCGCCCTGGTCGTGGGTGACGAAGACGAAGGTGATGCCGAGCACCTTCTGCAGCGACTTCAATTCCTCCTGCATGTTCTCGCGCAGCTTGAGGTCGAGCGCGCCGAGCGGCTCGTCGAGCAAAAGCACCTTGGGCTGGTTGACCAGCGCGCGGGCGAGCGCGACGCGCTGGCGCTGGCCGCCGGAGAGCTGTCCGGGACGGCGCGCGCCATAGCCCGGCAGGCGCACCAGCGACAGCGCCTCCTCCGCAGCTTTCAGCCGCTCGGTCCTGCCGACGCCCCTGACCATCAGCCCGTAAGCGACGTTGTCGAGCACGTTGAGATGCGGGAACAGCGCGTAGTCCTGGAAGACGGTGTTGACGTTGCGGCGATAGGGCGGAACGCCTTCGGCGCGCTCGCCGAAGATCGAGATCGAGCCTGCCGTCGGCTGCTCGAAGCCGGCAATCAGCCTGAGGCACGTCGTTTTGCCGGAACCGGATGGTCCTAGCATGGCGAAGAATTCGCCAGGCGCGATGTCGAGATCGACCGCGTCGACCGCGCGCACGCTGCCGAAATGGCGCGAGACTTGTTTGAAGGAAACGGCAGAGGTCATGGGCTCAGTCAGTTCAGTTGCCGGTTAAACGAAGGCGAGTTCGCGCGCCGACCTCCCCCTCGAGGGGGAGGTCGCGGCGAAGCCGCGGGTGGGGGTGGTTGGCGCCAACGTCCATGCTGACCCCCAACCCCGACGCTACGCGTCGACCCTCCCCACAAGGAGGAGGGTAAGGGAGCTCACCGTCCGCCGATGACGCCGATATAATCCGACACCCAGCGGTAATAAGGCACGCACTGGTGGTTCTGGCTGGCGCATTTCGACACCGGCGTCTTCCAGAACTTGATCTTGTCGAAATTCTCGTAGCCGTTGGTCTTGCAGCCTTCGTCGCCGAGCAGCTCGTTGCCCTTGCAGGCGGCGGGCACTACCGGCAGCGAGCCGAACCAGGCCGAGACGTCGCCCTGCACCTTCGGCGACAGGGAATGCTCGAGCCACATATAGGCGCAGTTCGGATGGGCGGCGTCGGCTTCCATCATGGTGGTGTCGGCCCAGCCGGTGACGCCCTCTTGCGGCACGGTCGAGGCGACCGGTTTCTTGGCGGCGACCAGGGTGTTCACTTGATAAGGCCACGAGCCGGAAGCGACCACGCCCTCGTTCTGGAAGTCGTCGACCTGGATCGCGGCATCGTGCCAGTAGCGGCCGACCAGCGTCCGCTGCGTGCGCAAGAGATCCAGCGCCGCCTTGTACTGGTCCTCGTTGAGCTCGTAAGGATCCTTGATGCCGAGCTCCGGCTCGTGGAACATCAGATAGTTGGCGGCGTCTGCGATGTGGATTGGGCCGTCATAGGCCTGGACGCGGCCCTTGTTCGACTTGCCGTCGGGCAGCTTCATCTCCTCGAAGACGACATTCCAGCTCTTGGGCGCTTCCTTGAAGACGTCGGTGTTGTACATCAGGATGTTCGGGCCCCACTGATAGGGTACGCCGTAATGCACCTTGTCGACGGTGAACCAGGGCGCGTCCTTCAGGCGGTCGTCGACGGTCTTCCAGCTCGGGATGAGATCGGTGTTGATCGGCTGCACGCGCTTGCCGGCGACGAGGCGCAGCGAAGCATCACCCGAAGCGGTGACGAGGTCGAAGCCGCCCTCGTTCATCAGCGAGACCATCTCGTCCGAGGTGTTGGCGGTCTTGACGTTGACCTTGCAGCCGCTTTCCTTCTCGAAAGCCGTCACCCAGTCGTAGTTCTTGTCGGTCTCGCCGCGCTCGATATAGCCGGGCCAGGCAACGATGTTGACCTCGCCCTCGCCCTTGCCGAGCTCCTTGACCTGGGCGATGGCCTGGCCCGAGAAGGTCAGCGCAACCGTCAACGCCGTGCATGACTTCAGGAATGCATTCATCATCGATCTCCCATGCTAGGGGCAGCAGCGCTCTCAGGGCGCGGCTTTGTTCCCTGAGCGAAAGGTGCTTTGAAAAATCCGGTTTCGCAAATTCATTTATCAGAAGGCCGATATCGGTTTTTCCGATAGATATCAAAGCCGCTGCCGCGCCATACGCTGCGACTGCGCAAGACCGATGAAGTCGCGCGCGGCCTGCGGCAGACCGGAGCCGCGGCGCCAGACGGTGCCGACCTGGACGACCGGCAGCGAACCGGAAATGTCGCGCGATTCGATGCGGTCGCCTTCCAGAGACCAAGGCCGGTAGACAAGGTCGGGCAGCAGCGCCACGCCGGCGCCGGTGGCGACCAGGCTGCGTACCGCTTCCACCGAACGCGTGCGGAAGGCGACATGCGGCCGGGCGCCGATCGCCGACAGCAGCTTGCCGGTGTTCTCCTCGATCTCGTCGACGGTGAGCATGATCAGCGGTTCGGAGGCGATATCGCCGATCGAGATAATGTCGGCGCTGACGAGCCGGTGGCTGAGCGGGATCCACAGCCTGTAGGCCGAGACTTCCAGGATCTCCGACTGCAGTGCGGTGCGGTCGCGCAGGTTGGACGTGACCATGACGGCGATGTCCAGCTTGCCGCCGACCAGAAGGTGCTCGAGATAGTCGCCATTGTCCTCGATGGCGGAGACCTCGACGCCCGGATAGGCGCGGCGGTAGCGGGCGAGCAGATCGGACAGAACATAGCCGGCGACCAGTGAGGTGACGCCGAGTTGCAGCCGTCCGCCGGCGGCGGCCTGCTCGCTGGAGAAAGACCGGCGCGCATCCGACACATCGGCCAGGATCTTGGTCGCGTGGCGCAGGAACTGGTGGCCCTTGTGGGTGATGTTGAGGCCGCGCGGATGGCGCTCGAAGAGCTCCACGCCGAGGTCGCTTTCCAATTCCTTGATCGCCTCGGTGACCGAGGACTGGGAAATCGAAAGGTTCTGCGCGGCGCCCGAGACAGTGCCCTGCTCGGCGACGGCGACGAAAAATTGCAATTGGCGGATGGTGAAGGCCATGGCGGGACTAAACACCGGCCAATGCAGTGCTGTGAAGTGGGCAAGTGCAAACTTGACGACCTTCCGATTCGTAACTAACTAAGTTACATGAAACGCAACAGCCGATTGTCCTCGACCCTGCATATCCTGGTCCACATGGCCGACGCGCCGGACCGGGCGCTGACCTCCGAAGAGCTTGCCGGCTTCATCCACACCAATCCGGTGGTGGTGCGCCGCACCATCGCCGGGCTGCGCGAGGCCGGCATCGTCACCTCGTCGCGGGGCCATGGCGGGGGATGGCAGCTCGGCCGCGCGCCGGACAGGATTTCGCTGGCCGAGATCAGCGCCGCGCTCGGCGAGACGCTTTTGCCCTTCAGCACCGAGCCGGAAAGCCCCGGATGCCTGGTCGAGCAGGCGGTGATCGCCGTGCTCGACGATTTTCGCCTGGAGGCGGAAAGGCTGCTCGCCGAAAGGCTCAGCCATATCACGCTGGCCGACCTGACGGCCGATTTCCGCCGCCGTTATGACCTGATTGGAATATCCAGCCATGCAGTATGATGTCATCGTCGTCGGCGGCAGCTTTGCCGGCCTCTCCGCCGCCATGTATGCGGCGCGGGGCCGACGCAAGGTGCTGGTGATCGATGCCGGGCAGCCGCGGAACCGCTTCGCCGAACGTTCGCATGGATTCTTCGGCCAGGACGGACGGGCGCCGGCGGACATTCTCGGCGAGGCCAAGGCACAGCTGCTCGCCTATCCCGCCGTCACGGTGATCGAGGGCCGCGCCGAGCGAGCCGCAATTGCCGGCGCCGGCTTCGAGGTTGAGATGGACAATGGCGAGGGTTTCGGCGCGACGCGGCTGGTGCTCGCCACCGGCGTCCGGGACATCCTCCCGGACGTGCCCGGGCTGGCCGCGCACTGGGGCAATACGGTGCTGCATTGCCCCTATTGCCACGGCTACGAGGTGGCCGGCGGGCCGCTCGGCGTGCTGGCGACCGGACCGATGTCGCTGCACCAGGCAGAGCTGATCTCCGACTGGGGCGATGTCACGCTGTTCGCCGACGGACTGTTCGAACCGGACGCTGACCAGGCGCGGATATTGGAGAAGCGCAACATCCGGTTCGAGCCCGCCAAGGTGAGCGAAGTGCAGGACGACGGGTCCGGCGGTCTGGTCGTCAGGCTCGACGGCAATGGCAGCGCTAGCGTGCGGGCGCTGTTCACCGCGCCGCGCAACGTGATGGCAAGCCCGCTTGCCGAGCAGCTTGGCTGCGCCTTCAACGAAGGTCCGCTCGGCCGGGCGATCGTCGTCGACGACAAGCAGCAGACGTCGGTGCCCGGCATCTTCGCGGCCGGAGACGCCGCGCGCCTGATGCACAATATCGCCTTCGCGGTATCCGGCGGCGCGATGGCCGGGGTTGCGGCGCACCAGTCGCTGGTGTTCGGGTAGTTGCTTCCCGTCCCCCGGCAGGGTCAGGCCGTCGCAATGGTCAAGCGCGCGCCGGCATGGCTCAGCGCGGCGGCTATGTCGGGCGGCGGCGGCTGGTCGGTGACGAGCTCGGAAAAGCCGTCGAAGCCGCAGACCCGGACCAGGCCCTGGCGGCCGAACTTGGTATGGTCGGTGACGACCAGCGAGCGCTGGCCGCGCGACAGCACCATGCGGGCGAACTCCGCCTCCTCCAGCTCGTAGTCGGTCAGGCCGGCGGCGGCATCGACCGCGCCGATCGAGATCACCGCGTGATCGACCGAAAAGCGGCTGACGAACTCAATCGCCGAAATGCCGAAAGCCGCGCCCGAATCGCTACGCAGCTCGCCGCCGGCCATATAGACCTTGTTGCCGTTCACCGTCGCCAGCGTGCGGGCAATGTCGGAGGAATTGGTGACCACCGTCAGCCGGCGATGGCCGAGCAGCTCTCGCGCCAGGAAGGAGGTGGTCGTGCCGGTATCGAGCATGATCGCCTCGCCATCGCGGATCGTGGCCGCGACCATCCTGGCGATCAGGCGCTTGGCTTCGGCATTCTCGCGCATGCGCCGCTCGAACGGCGCCTCGGCAACGATCGAGGAAAGGCCAACGGCGCCATGCATCTTCAGCACCGACCCGTCATCGGCGAGCGGCTTGACGTCGCGCCGCACGGTTTCCAGCGAGACGCCGAGCCGCTCGGCAAGGCTGGCTATGGTGATCGTGCCCTCCTCGCTGAGGAGCCGCAGGATTTCGCCGTGCCGTTTCGAATGGATCATCGGGGCGTCCGGGAATTTTGACCGAATTTAAGGCTTTGGCAACGCTTTGAAAGGAGTCGCTTATGTTTTCGGGCAAAACACCCAAAAAAGGTCACAGCTTTTGGATTGACAGCGCTGCCACGCTGGCATGACATTGACCTTGTGACAGGCTCGGAACTGCCGCGGGAGGGTGATGGCAGAGCCGCAACCTAGTGACCAGATCGCCTGGAACCAGCCGGGCGCGAGCTTTTATCGAATCCGCGGGGGCGGATGCCGGGATATCATACCTGGCCAAGGGGCTCGTCGGTGCGGTGCGGGATACCGATCCTGGCGTCTCGCACCGACGAGGCTTTTTTATTTCGTTCCATCGTCGTTGTCAGCGGGGCCAGTTGAGGCCGGAGCGAAGCTGTGAGTGCCGAAGACCGCATCCGCGCCTTGCCGTGCTGGAAAGGCGGCATCGAGATCGAGCCGCTGCCGGGCGGCCTCAGCAACGCCAATTATGTCGTCACGGATGCGGCCGGGCGGCATGTCGTGCGCTTCGGCCAAGACTTCCCGTTCCACCATGTCTTTCGCGAGCGCGAGGTGATGACGGCGCGGGCGGCGCATGCGGCGGGCTTCGCGCCGGCCGTGCACTATGCCGAGCCCGGCATCCTGGTGACGGAATTCCTCGGCGCCAGGACCTTCCTTGCTGAAGACGTGCGGACCAATCTCGGCCGCGTGGCGGCGCTGCTGCGCGGCTTTCATCGCGAGATGCCGAAGCATGTCTCCGGTGCCGGCTTCATGTTCTGGGTGTTCCACGTCATTCGCGACTATGCACGCACGCTGGAGGAAGGCGGCAGCCGCAAGAAGAGTGAGCTGCCACACTATCTGGCCTTGGCCGACGAGCTCGAGCGGGCGCAGAAGCTGCTGCCGATCGTCTTCGGCCACAACGATCTTTTGCCGGCCAATATCCTCGACGACGGCAAGCGGCTGTGGCTGATCGATTTCGAATATGCCGGCTTCAACACCGCGATGTTCGATCTTGCCGGCGCCGCCTCCAATGCCGGCCTGAGCGATGATGAATCCTTCGCCTTCATGACAGCCTATTTCATGAAGGAGCCGGACGGCGAAATCCGCCGCTCGCATGCCGCCATGCAATGCGCCTCGCTGCTGCGCGAAGCGATGTGGAGCATGGTTTCCGAGCTTTATCTCGACGCGCCCGGCATCGACTATGTCGCCTATACCGAGGAAAACCTCGTCCGGCTCGACGCGGCGCTGGAGAACTACCGGACGAAATACGGGACCAAGTCATGACCTTGCCCAGCCATGCCGAAATCGTCGTCATCGGCGGCGGCATCATCGGCTGTTCCACAGCCTATCATCTGGCGCGCGACCACAAGGCCGATGTGGTGCTGCTCGAGCAGGGCAAGCTGACTTCCGGCTCGACCTGGCACGCCGCCGGCCTTGTCGGGCAGTTGCGCTCGTCGGCCTCGATCACGCGCGTGCTCAAATATTCGGTCGAGCTCTACAAGGGTCTTGAGGCCGAGACAGGCCTGGCGACCGGCTGGAAGATGACCGGCTGCCTGCGGCTGGCGACGAACGCCGACCGCTGGACCGAGTTCAAGCGGCTGGCGACCACGGCCAAAAGCTTCGGCATGGACATGCAGCTTCTGTCGCCGGCGGAGGTGAAGCGAATGTGGCCGCTAATGGAGACCAGCGACCTGGTCGGCGCCTCGTGGCTGCCGACCGACGGGCAGGCAAGCCCCTCAGACATTGCCCAGTCGCTCGCCAAGGGCGCGCGCCTGCATGGCGCAAAACTGTTCGAGGACGTGCGCGTCACCGGCTTCATGATGAAGGACGGCCGCATCACGGTGGTGAAGACTTCGAAAGGCGACATCGCCTGCGAGAAGGTGGTGAACTGCGCCGGGCAATGGGCGCGGCAGGTCGGCGCGATGGCAGGCATCAACGTGCCGCTGCAGCCGGTCAAGCACCAATACATCATCACCGAGAAGATCGAAGGGCTTGCCAACGACGGGCCGACGATCCGCGACCCCGACCGCCGCACCTATTTCAAGGAGGAGGTCGGCGGGCTGGTGATGGGCGGCTATGAGCCGAACCCGCAGGCCTGGGCAACCGGACTTCCCGGCGGCGACGTCCCGAACGACTGGGAGTTCCGCCTGTTCGACGACGACTACGATCATTTCGAGCAGCACATGACGCAGGCGATCGCGCGAGTTCCAGCTCTGCAAACCGCCGGCGTCAAGCAGATGATCAATGGACCGGAAAGTTTCACGCCAGACGGCAATTTCATCCTCGGCGTGGCGCCGGAATGTTCCAACATGTTCGTCGGCGCAGGCTTCAACGCCTTCGGCATCGCGTCTGGCGGCGGCGCCGGCTGGGTGCTCGCGCAATGGGTGGTCGACGGCGAGGCCCCGCTCGACCTCTGGGTTGTCGACATAAGGCGTTTTTCTAGCCTGCATCGCGACCGCGACTGGGTCCACGACCGCACGCTCGAAGCCTATGGCAAGCATTACACGATCGGCTTCCCGCATGAGGAATATCTGTCCGGGCGGCCGCGCATCGTCTCGCCGCTCTATGAGCGGCTGAAGGCGCATCGCGCCGTGTTCGGTTCCAAGCTCGGCTGGGAACGGCCGAACTGGTTCGCGCCGGATGGTGCAGCCGCCGCGGACCTCTATTCGATGGGCCGCCAGAACTGGTTCGGCCCGGTCGGCGACGAGCACCGTCATGTGCGCGAGAAGGTCGGCATTTTCGACCAGTCCTCCTTCGCCAAATATGAGCTGACCGGCAGCGATGCGCTGAAGGCGCTCGATTGGGTCTGCGCCAACGATATCAACAAGCCGGTCGGTCGATTGACCTACACGCAACTTCTCAACACGCGCGGCGGTATCGAGGCGGACCTCACCGTGTCACAGCTTGGCGAGGACCGGTTCTACATCGTCACCGGCACCGGCTTCCGCACGCATGACCTGTCCTGGATCCGCGACCATATCGGCTCCGGCCTCGACGCCAAGCTGACCGACGTCACCGAGGATTTCGGCACGCTGTCGCTGATGGGACCGCGCGCCCGCGGCGTGCTCTCGGCGGTGACGGAGGCCGACGTCTCGAATGCCGCCTTCCCCTTCGGCCATGCGCGCGAAATCCAGATTGCCGGCCATAGCGTGAAGGCGCTGCGCGTCACCTATGTCGGCGAGCTCGGCTGGGAGCTGCATGTGCCGATCGCGGCTACCGGTGAGGTTTTCGATGCGCTGATGGCGGGGGGTAAGGCGCATGGCATCCGCCCGGTCGGCTACCGGGCGCTGGAGTCGCTCAGGCTGGAAAAGGGCTATCGCGCCTGGGGTTCCGACATCACGCCGAACGACACGCCCCTGGAAGCGGGGCTTGGCTGGGCGGTAAAGCTTCGCAAGAACACCGACTTTGTCGGGCGGAGCGCGCTGGAGAAAGCGACCGGCAAGACGTCGGCGAAACGCTTTGCCGGCTTCACGGTGGACGAGCCGGAGATCGTGCTGGTCGGACGCGAGACGATCCTGCGCAATGGCGAGCCGGTCGGCTACCTGACCAGCGGGGGCTACGGCTACACGGTGGAGAAGAACATCGGCTACGGCTATGTGCGCAATGCCGATGGCGTCAGCGACGAGTTCCTCGCCTCAGGCGACTATGAGCTGGTGGTGGCGATGGAACGCACGCCGGCAAAAATCCATCTCGAGCCGCTGTACGATCCGGCCGGGACGAAGATAAAGGCCTGATCCGCGCAGCGCAGGTCAGCCGACGCGTAGCGCCAGACAACGGCTCGGCACGGGGTCACGCTCGCCGGGCATCGAGGCATAAGGCCGTGTCTCTTCGAGGCGGCTTATCGTGCCACGCGCTTCCAGCTCGGCGATCCGCCCGGCGAAACCGGCATCCCATAGCGTGTTCTTCACCGTCAGCACGATGACGCCGCCTCGGCGGCAGATGCGGATCAACTCGTCCAGGCCCTCGACCCCGACATGGCCAGAGGTGAAGACACCGGCCGAGACGATGCCGCCATAGGCGTCGTCGGCGAAGGGCAGAGCATCGCCCATCGCCAGGCGATGCAGCGCCGTATAGACGCCCTTGGCGCCGGCCTTGTCCAGCATGCCTTGCGAGATGTCGAGTGCCTCGACCCTCGGATAGCCGGTGATGGCCAGCCATTCGCCGATCAGGCCGGTGCCGGCGCCGGCATCGAGCAAGGGTTCGGCGCCGCGCGGCAAATGGCGGGTAAGCAGCGCCAGGCAGATCGTCGGGTGGCGATAGCCGGCGGACGACATGTCGGCGTCATAGGTCTCGGCCCAACTGTCATAGACCGCGGCCACTTCCTCCGGCCGCTTGGCGGCGTAGGCCGCGCTTAGCGCGTTGTTTTGCTTGCCGTCCGCCATTTCTGCTCCCGCCGCCGAATCGTACCAGCAATGGTAGCCAAGCGGCAAAAACTGTGGAACCGTTCCGCTATAAAACATCGTGTGATGGTAAAGGGGATGACGATGGACGAGGCGCGCGCCGCGTTGGCCACCATTCCGGCGCTGGCAGGCTATGACGGGCCGCTGGAGCGTTTGGCCGGCCTGACCAACATGGTCTACAGGGCCGGCGAAGTGTGTCTGCGCATTCCCGGCAAGGGTACGGAAGAATATATCAACCGCGCCAACGAGGCGGTGGCGGCACGCGAAGCGGCCAGGGCCGGCGTCAGCCCCGAAGTGCTTTATGCCGATCCCGCATCCGGCCTGATGGCGACGCGCTTTATCGCCGGCGCCGAGACGATGTCGCCGGAGAAATTCAAGGCGCGGCCGGGGAGCCCGGCGCGTGCGGGCCAAGCCTTCCGCAAGCTGCATTCATCGGGCGCCGTGTTTCCCTTCCGCTTCGAACTCTTCGCGATGATCGACGACTATCTCAAGGTCTTGTCGACCAAGGACGTGGCGCTGCCTTCCGGCTATCACGATGTGGTGCGCGAGGCAGGCGCGGTGCGCGCGGCGCTTGCCGCGCACCCTATCCCGCTCGCCGCCTGCCATTGCGACCCGCTGTGCGAAAATTTCCTCGATACGGGCGAGCGGATGTGGATCGTCGACTGGGAATATTCCGGGATGAACGATCCGCTGTGGGACCTCGGCGACCTCTCGGTCGAGGGCAAGTTCGATGCGGACCAGGATGAGGAACTGATGCGCGCCTATTTCGGCGGCGAGGCGAGGCCGGCAGAGCGCGGCCGCGTCGTCATCTACAAGGCGATGTGCGACCTCTTATGGACGCTCTGGGGCCTGATCCAGCTCGCCAACGACAATCCGGTCGACGATTTCCGCGCCTATGCCGACGGCCGCTTCGCCCGCTGCAAGGCGCTGATGGAAACGGCGGAGTTTGCGCGGCATCTCGCCGCCGTGCGAGAGGGCTGAACACAGGCCTGAATCCTAGTTCACGCCCTTCGGCACGTTCTCCGGCGGCACCTCGGTCTCCACCACCTTCTGGCGGTGGAAGATGAACATGCCGGCAAGCACGACGATGGCCGCACCGACCAGGATGCGCGGGCTGGGCACGTCACCGAAGAAGACCAGGCCGAAGACCACCGCCCACAGAAGCAGGCTGTAGTGCAGCGGCGCCAGCGTCGAGGCCGGCGCCAGCTTCAGTGCCCTTGTGATCATCAGATGCGCGGCGCAGGAGACGACGCCGAGCAGAAGCATGGCGCCGAAATCGAGCGCCGAGGGCGTGTTCCAGGCGCCGATGGTGAGCAGGCCGCCGACAATCAGCGTGCCGATCGTCTGCCAGGTGACCAAAGTCGTGTCGCTGGTGCCGCGCAGGAGGCGGCCGAGGATGATGGCGAAGCCGAAGGCGATGCTGCCCACCAGCGCGAAGGCCGACGACAGCGAGAAGGCGGCCGAAGACGGCTTCAAAATGATCAGCACGCCGCAGAAGCCGACCAGGATAGCCAGCCAACGGCGCCAGCCGACCTTTTCGCCGAGCAGGAGGTGCGACAGCGCCGCTACGTAGATCGGCCCGGCCATGTAGAAGCTCATCACGTCGGCGAGCGGCAGGTAGACGACCGCGGCATAGAAAAGCCCGGTATCGGTGGTGGTGGCCACGACGCGCAGGAACTGCAAAAGCGGCCGGTCCATGTGAAACAGCCTGGCCGTGCCCTGCTTGGCGATCATAGGGCCGAGCACGATGAAGGCGCCGATCGAGCGGATCAGCACCACCTGTCCGACGGAGAACGAAGCGACCAGCCATTTGCCCATCGCGTCGTTCAGCGCGAACATGAAGTCGCCAGCCAGCATCAACAGGATGCCGGCGAGCAACATGTTCCTGATCGTGAAATTGCGGGCGAGCGAAGCCATGCCGCTCCCTAGCCGCAAGCGGCCGGTTTGACGAGGGAAAATCGGCTAGCCGGTAAGACCAGCGACGGAAATCGGCTGGTTCTAGCCCGCCCTGTGCCGCCGGTTCACCTGCGCCGGCCGGCCGGCGATCGACAGCCGCGTTTCCTGCTTGGTGCGTTCGGCCACCACCTTGCCCCGGGCGATGACGCAGAGACGTTCGGGACGCAGACGCACGGCTTCGATCGCATTGCCGGCATCGAGCACGACGAGGCTCGCCCGCTTGCCGACGGCAAGGCCCAGATGGTCGAGCCCCATGATGGCGGCATTGACGTTGGTCACCATGTCGAAGCAGCGCGCCATGTCGGCCGGGCTCGACATCTGGGCGACATGCAGGCCCATGAAGGCGACGTCGAGCATGTCGGCGGTGCCCAGCGAATACCAGGGGTCGAGCACGCAATCCTGGCCCCAGCCGACGCGGATGCCGAGCGCCTGCATCTCCTTCACCCGGGTCAGACCACGCCGCTTCGGGAAGGTATCGTGGCGCCCTTGCAGCATGATGTTGATCAGCGGATTGGGGATTGCCGAAACGCCGGCCTCGGCGATGAGCGGCAAAAGCTTTGAGACATAGTAATTGTCCATCGAATGCATGGAGGTGAGGTGCGAGCCGGCCACCCTGCCCTGCATGCCGAGCCGTTGCGTCTCGAAGGCCAGTTGCTCGATATGGCGCGACAGCGGATCGTCGGTCTCGTCGCAATGCATGTCGACCATCAGCCCGCGTTTGGCGGCGATCTCGCAAAGCTCCGTCACCGAGCGGGCGCCGTCGGCCATGGTGCGCTCGAAATGCGGGATGCCGCCGACGATGTCGACGCCCATGTCGAGCGCACGGATGGTGTTCTTCAGCGCCGTCGGCGAGCGATAGAGGCCGTCCTGCGGAAAGGCGACCAGCTGCAGGTCGATATAGGGCGCGACGGTTTTCTTCACGTCGAGCAGGGCTTCCACCGCGAGCAGCCGGTCGTCGCAGACATCGACATGGCTGCGGATGGCGAGCAGGCCCATCGAGACGGCCCAGTCGCAATAGGCGAGCGCGCGCTCGCGCACGGCTTCATGCGTCAAAAGCGGCTTCAGCTCGCCCCAGAGCGCGATGCCTTCGAGCAGCGTGCCGGACGCATTGATGCGCGGAATGCCGTAGGAGAGCGTGGCATCCATATGAAAATGCGGGTCGACGAAGGGCGGCGAGACCAGATTGCCGCGCGCGTCGATCTCGGTCGGCGCAGAGCCCGGCAGTTTCTGCTCGACCGCCCGGATGGTTTCCCCGGCAATGCCGATATCGGCAATCCTGCCGTCCGGCAGCGTGCCGCCGCGCACGATGAGGTCGAAATCCATCTGTCGTCACCCTTTTCCCAAGAATCGGCACTCATCGTGGCTGAAAAGACCGCATGGTGCAGCCTTTTCTTTCCCCGGCAGCCGAAAGGTTCCATCGCGCCGCAACTCGCTCTATAAGCCGCCTCTCGTCCTCGTGGCGAATCCGAAATTCTTGGCAAGCCAGAGACAGGATCGGCCGTTGTTTCGCTTCTTCCGCTCCACGGAAAACCAGCGCCTCATCGCGAGGCTGGTGAGGGAATCCTTCCACGAGCATAAATTCGGCTATGGCGCCGCAATCGTGTCGATGCTGGTTGTGGCCGCCATGACCGGGGCCAGCGCCTGGATCCTGCGCGAGATCACCAACGAATTCGTCGTCTTCAAGAGGCTCGACCGCGTCAATCTGATCGCGGCGGGCGTCGCGGCGATCTTCCTGCTCAAGGGCTTTGCAAGCTTCGTGCAGGCCTATTTCATGAGCCGCGTCGGCAACGCCATCATCGCCGACCGGCAGCGCAAGATCTACGATCGCATCCTGGCGCAAGGCATCGAATTCTATCATTCGACCTCGTCGGCCGAGCTGATCGCCCGCATGACCAACAACGCGCAGGCCGCGCGCAGCGTGCTCGATCTCGTCGTCACCTCCTATGTGCGCGACCTGGTGACATTGATCGTCCTGGTCGGGGTCATGGTCTGGCAACAGCCGGCGCTGTCGTTGATCTGCTTCGTCGCTGGGCCGATTGCCATCTACGGCGTCAACCGCATCCTGAAGCGCGTGCGCAAGATCGCGGCGATGGAATTCATCTCGCTCGGCCAGATCGTGCATGTGATGCAGGAGACGGCGATCGGCGTGCGGGTCATCAAATCCTTCAATCTGGAAGCCGCGATGCGCAAGCGCATGCACAAGGCGGTTTCGGATGTCGAAACCCGCGCCAACAACATCGCGACGCTGGAAGCCGCCACCAGCCCGGTTATGGAAACGCTTGCCGGTCTGGCGATCGCCGGCGCGGTGCTGGTCAGCGGCCTGCTGGTGCTGCAGGGCGGCCAGATGCCGGGCAACATCATGGCCTTTATCGCGGCACTTCTGCTGGCCTACGAGCCGGCAAAGCGTCTGGCCCGCGTGCGCATCTCGCTCGAGACGGGCATCGTCGGCGTGCGCATGATGTTTCAGCTCGCCGACCGGCCGCTGACGCTCGCCGAGAAACCCGGCGCCACGCCGCTGCAACCCGGTCCCGGCGAAATCCGCTTCGATAATGTCAGCTTCGCCTATCCGGAGAGCCCGCCGGTGTTCGAAGGTTTTGAGCTGACGCTCGCGGCCGGCAAGATGACGGCGCTGGTCGGGCCGTCGGGCAGCGGCAAGTCGACGATCCTCAACCTGATCATGCGCATGTACGACCCGCAGACGGGCAGAGTGCTGTTCGACGGCCAGGACATCTCCTTCGCGACGCTCGATTCGCTCAGGCGCAAGATCGCTTATGTCAGCCAGGACACGTTCCTGTTTGCCGGCACGGTCATGCACAATATCCGTCTCGGCCGCGAGGGCGCGACCGACGAGGAGGTGATCGCCGCCGCCAAGGCCGCCAACGCGCATGACTTCATCAGCGCCATGGCCAAAGGCTACGACACGGAGGTCGGCGAGAACGGCTCGCTGCTCTCCGGCGGCCAGCGCCAGCGCATCTCGATCGCGCGCGCCATGCTGCGCAACGCCGAGATCCTGCTGCTCGACGAGGCGACCAGCGCGCTCGACGCCGAGTCGGAAGCGCTGTTCCGCGACGCGCTGCAGCAGCTCACCGTCGGGCGCACGACGATCGTCATCGCGCACCGGCTGTCGACCGTGCATCAGGCCGACACGATCGTGGTGCTGGAAAAGGGCAAAGTGCTGGAAAGCGGCCCGCACAAGACCCTGCTCAAGCAGGGCGGGCTTTACCAGAAGCTTTATGAATATCAGCTGATGCCGTGACGCCAGCTTCCCCTTCTCCCCTTGCGGGAGAAGGGGAAATGCGCTCTCTACTCCGGCACGTTCCGCACCGCGCCCTTGTCGGCGCTGGTGGCGAAGGCGGCGTAGGCGCGGAGCGCCGTCGTCACCTTTCGCTTGCGCTTTTCGGCCGGCTTCCAGGCGTCGGCGCCCCTGGCGTTCATCGCAGCCCGCCGGGCATCGAGCTCGGCATCGCTGATGGCGAGGCGGATGGTGCGGTTGGGAATGTCGATCTCGATCGTATCGCCTTCCTGGACCAGGCCGATCGCGCCGCCTTCGGCGGCCTCGGGCGAGACATGGCCGATCGACAGGCCGGACGTGCCGCCGGAGAAGCGGCCGTCGGTGATCAGCGCGCAGGCTTTGCCGAGGCCCTTCGACTTCAGATAGCTCGTCGGGTAGAGCATTTCCTGCATGCCGGGGCCGCCGCGCGGTCCTTCATAGCGGATGACGACGATGTCGCCGGCCTTGATCTCGTTGCCGAGGATCGCCTTGACGGATGCGTCCTGGCTCTCGAAGACGCGGGCCGGGCCAGTGAATTTCAGGATCGACTCGTCGACGCCAGCGGTCTTCACGATGCAGCCGTCGAGCGCCAGATTGCCCTTCAGCACGGCAAGGCCGCCATCCTTGGAGAAGGGCGTCTTGGCCGAGCGGATGACGCCCTTTTCACGGTCGGTGTCGAGCTCGTCCCAGCGGCGGTCCTGGCTGAAGGCCACCTGCGTCGGCACGCCGCCCGGAGCGGCACGGAAGAAGTTACGGACATTCTCGGCCGAGGTGCGCGCGATGTCCCAATGGTCGAGCGCCTCGCCGAGCGTGGCGGTATGCACGGTCGGCAGGTCGCGATTGATCAGGCCTGCCTGGTCGAGCTGGCCGAGGATGGCCATGATGCCGCCGGCGCGGTGGACGTCCTCCATATGCACGTCGGACTTGGCCGGCGCCACCTTGCAAAGCACAGGCACCTTGCGCGACAGCCGGTCGATGTCCTCCATGGTGAAATCGACCTCGCCCTCATGGGCGGCGGCAAGGATGTGCAGCACCGTGTTGGTCGAGCCGCCCATGGCGATATCGAGCGCCATCGCGTTCTCGAACGCGCCCTTGGAGGCGATGCTGCGCGGCAGTGCTGTTTCATCGTCCTGCTCGTAATAGCGCTGGGCGAGATCGACGACGAGATGGCCGGCCTCGACGAACAGGCGCTTGCGGTCGGCATGGGTGGCCAAGGTCGAGCCATTGCCCGGCAGCGACAGGCCAAGCGCTTCCGTCAGGCAGTTCATCGAGTTGGCGGTGAACATGCCGGAGCACGAACCGCAGGTCGGGCAGGCCGAGCGCTCGATGATCTTGACGTCCTCGTCGGAGATCTTGTCGTCGGCGGCCGCCACCATGGCATCGACCAGATCGAGCGCCTGCGTCTTGCCGGCCAGCACCACCTTGCCAGCCTCCATCGGTCCGCCCGAGACGAAGACAGTCGGGATGTTGAGGCGAAGCGACGCCATCAGCATGCCGGGCGTGATCTTGTCACAGTTGGAGATGCAGACCATGGCGTCGGCGCAATGCGCATTGACCATGTATTCGACGGAATCGGCGATCAGCTCGCGCGATGGCAGCGAATAGAGCATGCCGTCATGTCCCATGGCGATGCCGTCGTCGACCGCGATGGTGTTGAATTCCTTAGCGACGCCGCCAGCCTTCTCGATCTCGCGTGCGACAAGCTGGCCGAGGTCCTTCAGATGCACATGGCCCGGCACGAACTGGGTGAAGGAATTGACCACAGCAATGATCGGCTTGCCGAAATCACTGTCCTTCATGCCTGTGGCGCGCCACAGGCCGCGGGCGCCGGCCATGTTGCGGCCATGGGTGGTGGTGCGGGAACGATAGGCAGGCATTGTATGGTCCTTGCTGGCTGGCCACGCCGATGCGCAGCGGGCGGCGCTCGAATTTAGTCGGCAGCGGTTATAGCGGCCATGATCCGGCCTTGCCACATTTTTGCGCTGCACCAGCACGCTTCGGGAAATTTGAGCTGTTCAGGAAATTTTCGCTGCCGCTGTCGGATGATACCTCGGCGGAGCGTCCTTGAGGCAGACGGCATCGAAACGGCACGAAATCGCCGGCGAACCATTTGACAACAAAAGCCAACATGAAGCCCGAGGAGCAAGGCATGCAGAAGATCACCACCTTCCTGTGGTTCGACAACCAGGCCGAGGAAGCCATGAACCACTACATCTCCATCTTCAAGAATTCGAAGGTGCTGAGCGTGACGCGCTGGCCCAAGGGCCATCCCCAGGAGGGCCAGGTGCTGGTCGCCTCGTTCGAGCTCGACGGCGTGCAGTTCCAAGCCCTCAACGGCGGGCCGCAATACAAGTTCACCGAAGCGATCTCGCTGTCGATCGACTGCAAGACGCAGGAAGAGGTGGATCATTTCTGGACCAGGCTCACCGAAGGCGGCGGCGAACCGGGACGCTGCAGCTGGCTGAAGGACAAGTTCGGCGTTTCCTGGCAGGTCGTGCCGGAGCAACTGCCGCGCCTGCTTCAGGATCCGGACCGGGCCAAGGCTGGTCGTGTGATGTCGGCGATGATGCAGATGGGCAAGATCGAAATCGACAAGCTGGAGGCGGCGGCAAAGGGGTGAGCGCGACTTTCCCTTCTCCCCTTGTGTGGGAGAAGGTGGATTGGCGCGTCAGCGCCAAGACGGATGAGGGGTGCTCCAGCGAAGTGAGACGTTGGCTTTCCCTGGAACACCCCTCATCCGTCCTCGCTTCGCGAGGCCACCTTCCCCCACAAGGGGGGAAGGGAAAAACAGGTTACGCCGCTTTGTCGCGCACCTGGTAATCCTTGACCGCGGCGAAGCGGATCGCTTTCCAGCGCTCGGCTTCGTAGTTCAGCGAGAAGGCGTGCTGGGCCAGGAACACCGGATCGTTATCGAGGTCGCGGGCGATGTCGCCGCGATGCGATTCGATGAAACGCTGCACCTCCGCCTTGTCGTCGGCCGAGATCCAGCGGCAGATCGAGAAACGTGACATCTCGAAATCAACCGGCAGCGTGTATTCGACGTTTAGCCGCTCCTTGAGCACGTCGAGCTGCAGCGCGCCGACGACACCGACGATGGCCGGCGAGCCATCCTCCGGCGAGAACAGCTGGACGACGCCCTCCTCGGCCATCTGGTGCAGCGCTTCCTTCAGCTTTTTCGCCTTCATGGCGTCGCCGAGGCGCACGCGGCGCAGGATTTCCGGGGCGAAATTCGGCACGCCGCGGAACAGGATCTCCTCGCCTTCGGTCAGTGTGTCGCCGATGCGCAGCGTGCCGTGGTTGGGGATGCCGACGACGTCGCCGGCGAAGGCCTCGTCGGCTGTGACGCGGGTGCGGGCGAAGAAGAACTGCGGCGCCGACAGGCTCATCGGCTTGCCGGTGCGCACGAGCTTCGCCTTCATGCCGCGCTCAAGCTTGCCCGAGCAGACGCGCACGAAAGCAATGCGGTCGCGGTGGTTGGGGTCCATGTTGGCCTGGATCTTGAAGACGAAGGAGGTCATCTTGTCCTCCGTCGCCTCGACCAGACGTTCGTCGGCCTCTTGGGCGCGCGGCGGCGGGCCATAGGCGCCGAGCGCCTCGATCAGGTCGCGCACGCCGTAATTGCGCAGCGCCGAGCCGAAATAGACGGGCGTCAGATGGCCCTCGCGGAAAGCTTCCACGTCGAGCGGACGGCAGGCCTCGCGCGCGAGTTCCAGTTCCTCGATGAAGGCTTCACGCTCATTGTCCGGCAGCAATCCCGCGACGCGGTTGGAATCGGGACCGTGGACCGGCGTGCGCTCCTTCTCGTCGTCGTTGCGGCGCACCGCGTTCTGCGCCAGGTGGTAGGTGCCCGAAAAGGTCCTGCCGCGGCCGATCGGCCAGGTGACGGGCGCGGTGTCGAGGGCCAGCTTCTGCTCGATCTCGTCGAGGATCTCGAACGGATCGCGGCTCTCGCGATCCATCTTGTTGACGAAGGTGATGATCGGGATGTCGCGCAGCCTGCAGACCTCGAACAACTTCAGCGTGCGCGGCTCGATGCCCTTGGCGGCGTCGATGACCATGACGGCCGAGTCCACCGCCGACAGAGTGCGATAGGTGTCGTCGGCGAAATCCTCGTGGCCGGGCGTGTCGAGCAGGTTAAAGACGTTGTCGTCATATTCGAAGGTCATCACCGAGGTGACGACCGAGATGCCGCGCTCGCGCTCGATCTTCATCCAGTCGGACCGCGTCTGGATGCGGTCCTTCTTGGCCTTGACCTCGCCGGCGAGCTGAATGGCGCCGCCGAACAAAAGCAGCTTTTCGGTGAGCGTGGTCTTGCCGGCATCGGGGTGGGCGATGATCGCGAAGGTGCGGCGGCGCGATACCGCCTGTTCGATGTCTTCTGCCAATTTTTGGAATCCTGTCTGTGGCGCGGGCTTCTAGCAGCGCATTGCCAGCCTGTCGACGGTTTTGGACAGACCGGTTCGACCGGCGCAGCAGGGACACGTGCCGTCGGCAAAAGACCTTGGTCCTCAATTCCACATACCGTCGCGATCGGTCTTGCCGCCGAACCAGGTAACCGACGAGATCTCGGAACGTTTGATACCGATGTCGCGCAACAGGTAGTCCGGCAACTCGTCCAGCCAGGCGCGATCCCTGCGGATGCGGATGATCCGCGCGAGGATGCGCAGGCCGGAACGGCATATTTCGACGCTTGTCGTGAAGAAACGCCCGTTAACGGACGGGCGGGCGACGGGTTTCATTCCCATGCGAAGGGTTGGCATGATCATCTTCCTTTTGTTTGAACGAAGGGACCGGGAGGGCCGTGCAGGCCCTCCCGGTCACGCTGCGCGTGTCAGGACCGATCGTGCTCACAGCTCACATAAGGGTTCCAGTCGGCGAACATGCCGGCGGGGTTGTGCCGCCAGTGCCAGACATGGAGCTCGTAATACGGGTCCACCGGGTGGGCGCCCACCGTCGTCTTGCGCTGCAGGGTGCGGCCGAGGAATTCGGGTACGCCTTTGCCCTTCCAGTCCTTTTCGAAGACGATGTATTCCATGCCGACGAGCTGCATGGAGCCATCGGCCTCCGGCTCGTAGGTCAGCACGTCCGGCTCGCCGAGCACGAGCCTGCCGTCGCCGGCCCGCCCGGGATGGATGAAGTGGACGCCCATCGTGCCGTGCTCGTCATGCGTCGTGCATTCGAACAGCTGCCGGTAGCCATCCGCCTTGGCGACCTCGATGTCGAGATACTTGGCCGACATCTCCCGAGACCGGTTGAGCACCGGATCGGGCATGTCATGGGCGAGCGCGGTGCCGCAAAACAGCGCGGAGGCGCCGACGGCAAGGACAATTTCCGCAAAGCGCTTCACGATCGATCCTCCCCGTCAGGCTGCGGCGTAAGCCGTCGTCGGATCGATCAGGCGCTTGACCTGCGTGATCTTCGTCGCCGGGAAGCCGCTCATCTTGGCGTGACGCTGGATGATCGCCTCGTCCTTGGCGAGATAGACGCAAAAGGTCTTGTCGTCCGCCACGAAGGATTCGACCCACTGGATGTCCGGGCCGAGCTCGGCCAGAACGGCGTTCGAGGCCTTGGAGGCGTCGCGAAGCTGCTCGCGCTCGAAGGTGCCGACCTTGGGAATCTCGCGTTCGATGATGTATTTCTGCATGTCACAATCTCCTTGATCTGGGTTCAAATGCCACCGGCGCCCGACCAGGTCGGTGCCCGTGACATCCCGGGGGCCGCTGAGCTAAACTGCAGCTTGGCCCGCCAGGCAGACGGAGAATTACGAAAGAGGCGGCCAACAGTCCTTATGCCGCCCTGATCTTATTCTGATCCTTTGCCTATTGCCGTTACAGGGATTGCTGCCGATGGGAATTTATTGCTTCGGCGACTTCGAACTCAATGAGGACTCGCGCGCCCTTCGCCTCGCCGGAAGCGAGATCGAGGTGCAGCCCCTGGTCTTCGATTTCCTCGCCGTCCTGCTGCGCCATCAGGAGCGCGCCTTGAGCAAGGACGAATTGCTTGAGACGCTGTGGCCCGACGTGACGGTGACCGAGGCTTCGCTGCAGCGCGTCGCGAGCCTTGCCCGCGGGATTCTTCGCCAGGGCGGCATGGAGACGGCGCTGCGCAACCTGCCCCGCTTCGGCTACCGGATTTGCCTGGATCAACCGGCCGCCTTGCAAACCAGGCCGGCGCCGGCCGATGTGGGCGGCAAGCCCTCGATCCCCGGCCTGCCAATTCTGTCGGCGCGGGCTGCCGTTGCAGCGAGAAAATGGCATGACGCCGCGGCCTCTTTCACGCAAGCGGATGCCGCCGACGAGCTGCTGACGGCCGATCTCGAGGAATGGGCGCTGGCGCTGGAATGCATGGGCCGGCCGGCCGAAGCCATCCCGCTTCTGGCGCGCGCGGTGACGGCTTATGGCGTGGCCGGCGAGCGACTGCGCGCGGCCTCCCCTGCAATCACCCTCGCCAGGATCCATCTCGAGAGAGGCGAGCTTGCCGTCGCCAAGGGCTGGCACAAGCGCGCCGCGCAGTTGATCGATGCCGCTTCCGACAGCAGAGAGCACGGTCTCTGGTGCTGGATGGGGGCGCGCATCATGGGCGCGGAAGCCGAGCCGGAACAGGCGCTTGCGCTGGCTGAACAGGCCTTCGCGGTCGGCAGGCACCTCGACGATCCGGTAGTGGAGTCGCTCGGCCTTATCTATCGCGGCTTCTTCAAACTGTGTCTCGGTGAAACCAAAGCCGGGCAGGAGGATCAGGACCTTGCTGCCGCCCTCGGCCTGTCCAGCGACGTCGACCCGGTCGTCGGCGGGATCCTCTACTGCAACATCCTGTGGGCCTGCCGGAATTTCGGCGACTGGTCGCGCGCCAACCAATGGACGCTTGGCTACGAAGACTGGTGCAGGGGGCACGGGCTGGAAGACCTTTCGGGCTCGTGCCGGCTGCATCGCGCCGAAGTGCTCGGCGTTCATGGCACGCTGAAGGAGGCGGAAGCGCTTGTGCGCGCGGCACTCGACCAGCTCGCGCTCGACGCGCCCTGGGCAACCGGCGACGCCTTGCGCGTGCTGGGCGACATTCACCTGGCGGCCGGAGAATTCACGGAAGCCGAAACGGCCTACCGCGCATCGCACGCGGCAGGCTGGGATCCGCAGCCCGGACTTGCGCTGCTGCAACTCGAGCAAGGACAGGCGGAGGCCGCTTTCAGCGCTCTCGAACGTTCCCTGGTGGGCAATGGCTGGCCGACCCTGCAGCGGCGAGGCATCGTCCTCGCCACGCTCGCCAAGGTGGCGGCGCGGACCAATCGGCGCGAGCGGGCGAAAGCGGTGATCGCCGAATTGGAGACCCAGCCGCAGCGCTGGCCGATGGCCTCCATCCAGGCGCTGACCGCGGAAGCCAAGGCGGAGCTTTTCATGCAGGAAGAGCGCCTCGCCGAGGCCGCGCGGGAGCTGCAGATCGCATGCTCGCGCTGGAACGAGATCGGCTCGCCTATTAATGTTGCCGACGCCAGGCTGTCGCTCGCGGCGCTGCTCATCAGGATCGGCGATCGTTCCGGCGCTGAGCTGGAGCTCGGCACCGCGCTGGCGATTGCGAAGAAAGTCGACTCTTCACGGCTCATGCGGCGCTGCGACGAGCTGAAGGGCCTGATCGCCGGAGCGCAGGCGGTAGCGGTGGGCAGCGTCTAGCTCTCACTTTAGGTCTGGCCGGCGCGGTGGCATGAGAGGGAAATCTCTCTCAAAGGTCCGGCATGAGCAGCGCAAAGCAAGTCATCGTCATCGGCGCCGGCATCATCGGCGCCTCGATCGCCTGGCACCTGACGAAAGCCGGCGCGCGGGTGACGGTGGTTTCGGAAAGCGGCGCCGGCGGTGTCGCAACACCCAATTCCTTTGCCTGGATCAATGCGAGCTGGGGCAATCCGGAAACCTATTTCCGGCTGCGTGTCCGCGCCATGGCCGAATGGAAACGGCTGGCGAATGACCTGCCGGGCCTGCCGCTCGCCTGGTGCGGCGGCCTGTGCTGGGATCTGCCCGCGGACAGGCTCGAAGCCTATGCGGCCGAGCATTCGTCCTGGGGCTATGGCATCGAGCGAGTCGGGCGCGAACAGGCGGCGCGCATCGAACCCAATTTGGCGGAGCTTCCCGAGTTTGCACTTTATGTCGCGCATGAAGGCGTGGCCGAGCCTGTGGCGACCGCAAAGGCGCTGCTGACCGATGCCGAACGGCGCGGCGCGCGGCTCGCTAAGGGAAGCGTCGACAGGCTGGCGCTGGTCAACGGCAAGATCACGGGCGTCGTCGCTGCGGGCGAGATCATCGCCGCCGACGAGGTGGTGATTGCGGCGGGCGCCGGCGCTCCGGCGATCGCCGCGACCGCAGGCATCAAGCTGCCGATCGAGACACCGCCCGGCCTGATCGTGCATTCGCGTCCGCACCCAAAGCTGCTCACCGGGCTGGTGCTGGCCGACAGACTGCATATGCGCCAGACCGCTGAGGGCCGTATTATCGCCGGCTCGGATTTCGCCGGCGGCGATCCGGGCGAAAATCCGGAGGCCGCCGCGCACGCGCTGTTCGCCGCGACGAAAGCGATGCTGCGCGGCGCCAACGGACTGGAATTCGACTTCCACACGATCGGCTACCGTCCGACGCCGGTTGACGGTTTCCCGATCGTCAGCCGCGCGGAAGGCGTCGGCGGCCTCTACGTCGCCGTCACCCATTCCGGCATCACGCTGGCGCCGGCGGTCGGCCTGTTTGCGGCCGGCGAAATCCTCAACGGTGAGCGCGATGCGTTGCTTGAACCCTACGCGCTGTCGCGTTTCGCTCAGTAGCCGGGAGGCCGGCGAAATCCTCCGGTGAGCGGCGCAATCGCGGCTGCAATGCCGAGCAGCCGCGCTTCCGACCATTTCCTGCCGGCTAATTGAAGGCCGATCGGCGAGCCGTCGCGGTCCTGCCGACAAGGGAACGCGAGCGCCGGATGGCTGGAATAATTGAACACCGCGCCATAGGCCGGCAGCATCCAGTAGCTTTCTTCCTTGCCGTCGACCTTGAGCGGGCTGCCCGGCTTGCAGTGCGGGAAGGCCGTGGTCATGGCGACCGGGCAGAGCAAGGCATCGCAGCTGTCAAAGAACCGCTCCCAGGCAAGGATCGATCGGTCGCGGCGGGCAAGCGCGGCGAACCAGCGCGACACCGGCGTCGGCTGCTCCGGCGGTTCCGGCTGCGCGGCTTCCAACATCATGCCGATCAGCTTGCCGCCCTCGGCGAGGTCGTCGCGCAGGTCGAGCTTCGGCAATTTCGCTTTCTCCACAACCGCGCCAGCCGAGGCGAGCTGCGCGGCCAGGCTTTCTACGGCGGCACGGATTTCGGTGGCAACCGGGAAGCCCGGGAAAGATTCGGCCACGGCGATGCGCAACGACTTGAGTTCGAGCTTCGGCATCGGCTCAACCGGCACGGGCGCCAGGTCGGTGTCCGCGCGGTCCGGTCCGGCAATGATCCGATAGATCAGCGCCAGATCCTCGATGTTGCGAGCAAGCGGGCCAACACATGACATCAGCCGCACGCTGCGCGGCAAGGCGCCCGGAGCGGGAAAGGCGCCGGCCAGCGACACGCGATGTTCAGTTGGCTTCAGGCCATAGACGCCGCAGAAAGCAGCGGGCAAGCGTATGGAATCCTGCATGTCGGTGCCGACTTCGAACGGAGTCATGCCTGTCGCTATTGCCGCGGCCGCGCCACCGCTTGAGCCGCCCGCCGTGCGCGACGGATCCCACGGATTGGAAGTGCGCCCGAACAGCGGGTTGTCGGACTGCCAGTCGCCCAGCATAGTGGCGACGTTGGTCTTGCCGACCAGTATGGCGCCGGCTGCTTTCAGCCTTTCGACCACAGGGCTGTCCTGCCTAGCCCTGTAGCCGGCGAAGGGCGGAAAACCGACGGTGGTCCTCATACCCGCCGTCTCGTGCGCATCCTTCAGCGTGAATGGCACCCCGTGCAGCGGACCGAGCGTGTCGCCGCGAGCCTGCGCCGCATCGGCCAGCAGGGCACGTGCCTGCGCCTGTTCCCGATCGAGGATGACGACAGCGTTGACCGCCCCGTTGTGCCGGTCGATCTGGGCAAGCTGCGCATCGAGCGCCTCGATCGCCGAAATTTTTCGCTGGGCAATGGCTGCCGCGAGCTCGGCAGTCGAGGAAAACCCGATATCCATGTACACACTCCGGCTGCTTGCCGCGCTTCGCCTTGAACATGGCGGATGAGGGCGCGGCTTCAAGCCGAATTCAGCATCCGAAGCTTACGGGCGCTTGATCGAAATTGCGCCAAGTGCCGATTTCCCTCACCCTGCCAGAGCCAACCGGACGGCCGCCGGCGCGAAAGGCTTGATGCTGGTGCTGCCGCGGGTCATCGTCACGAAGCTCGACTGCGGAATCTCATGCCAGGTCCGACCGTCCCGATGGAACGGCTCGGAGACGATGCAGCGGCCTACTGTCTTGGCGAAGGCACCGGTATAGAGCGTCGGCGCATGCTCGTCGGTGGCGTAACGAACGGCGTGCAGCGCCCGACCGTCGCTGAAGGCGGCCGTCAACTTCAGCGACGGTTCGATGCCGGCACGGCGCGCAGCATCGAGCACCCGGCTGGTGGCGCGCGACACCGCGCCTTGTGGATCCTGCGCGAGGCCTTCGCCGATCATGAGCTGAAAGAACAGTTCGGAATCCGTGCTGCCTTCGATCTCGTCGAACAACGTATCGGAGAGCGAATTCTCGAGCGCGCGCCGGATCTTCTCGAAGCCGCCGATCTGGCCGTTATGCATGAACGACCAGCGGCCCGAAACGAAGGGATGGCAGTTCGCGCGGCTGGTGGCGCCGCCCGTCGAGGCGCGCACATGGGCCAGGAACAGGCCGGATTTTATCTGGCGTCCAAGGCTCCTGAGATTGGTATCGGACCAGGCCGGCAGGACATCGCGGTAAAGGCCGGGTTCCGGCCGGTCGCCATACCAGGCTACGCCGAAGCCGTCGGCATTGATCGGCGATTTCGCCTCCTTCGCGCCATGGCTCTGAACGATCAGCGAATGGGAGGGTGCGGCGATGACGTCCTCCAGGAAGATCGCGTCGCCGAGATAGGCTGCCCACCTGCACATTGTTTGATCCTCTGTCGATGCGTTCTGGGCGCGAATGGATTCGCGACCCGTCGAGTGCCACAGATGACAGTTAGGAAGCCTGGGCGTCCTTACGCCGCGCTTACGTTTTGCTGATCTCTGCCTGAATCGGGCAGCCTGGATCTTGCTTCAGCCGACCAGCGCCAGCGGGGCCGCCGCCGGCGCAAACGGCCGGATGCCAGTGCCGCCCCTCGTCATGGTGACGAAGCTCGATGGCGGGATCGTCTGCCAGTCGCCACCGTCGCGGTCGAAGGGCTCGGAGACGATGCAATGGCCGGCGCGTTTCGCAAAAGCTCCGGTATAGAGCGTCGGCGCATGGTCGTCGGTGGCGTAGCGCACGGCATAGAGCGCCTCGCCATCGGAAAAGGCCGCGGTCAGTTTCAACGCAGGTTCGATGCCGACGCGGCGCGAGGCCTCGATGACGCGACCGGTTGCCCGCGACACCGCGCCCTGCGGGTCGCTCGCCAGTCCCTGGTCGATCATCAAGAGGAAAAAGAGCTCGGAATCGGTGGTGCCCTCGCGCTGGTCGAAGACCTCGTCGGAGAGCGAGTTCTCCAGCGCGCGGCGGATCTTTTCGAAGCCGCCGATCTGGCCGTTGTGCATGAACGACCAGCGGCCGGAGACGAAAGGATGGCAGTTCATGCGGCTGGTGGCGCCGCCGGTCGAAGCGCGCACATGGGCGAGGAACAGGCCCGACTTGATCTGCCGGCACAGGCTCTTGAGGTTGGGATCGGACCATGCCGGCAGGATGTCGCGGTAGAGTCCAGGCTCGGGCCGGTCGCCATACCAAGCCAGACCGAAGCCGTCGCCGTTGGTCGGCGACTTGGCCTGGGCGCAGGGGCTTTGAGCGATCAGCGAATGGCAGGGCGCGGTGATGATGTCTTCGAGAAAGACCGCTTCACCAAGATAGGCCGCCCACCGGCACATCGTATTCCACCATCAATCAGGCGCGGTCCAGGAGAGCCTTCGGCTCCTTCGCCGCATGCGAGCCTCTGTTGTGCGTGCGCTCATAGAGCTCGCGAACGATTCGGCTGGCCGTAGTCTCGAACAGAAATGGCAAGAAAGCGTGAACGAGCGCGGCGCCAGCCGCCATCGACAGGCGCGAGCAGAACCAGGCGGCGAAAGCCATATGACCGAAATAGGTCTCGCCGACCTTCTCCGGGTGAGCCGTGAACAGTGCCGTAAACCGTGTCGTCATGGTGATCCCTCCTGCCGGGATGAGTCCCGATGGTGAGTATCTTGCCATACGGCTTTGGTTCATTGGTCCCAAATGGTCCTTGCTTTTTGATATTTTGTGGGACATTCATCCCAACATGGCGACGGAAATCGATGAGATTGATCGAAGATTGCTGGCGGAGCTGCAACGCGACGGGACGCTTTCGGTCGACCAGCTGTCGGAGCGGGTGGCGCTGTCGCGCAACGCCTGCTGGCGGCGCGTCAAGCGGCTTGAGGAGGATGGCGTCATCACCGGCCGTGTCGCGCTGGTCGATGCCGACAAGCTCGGGCTCGGGCTGTCCGTCTTCATCCTGGTCCGCACCTCCAACCACGATCCGGACTGGCTGCAGAAATTCCGCGCGGCGGTGACCGGCCTTGCCGAGATCACCGGCGTCTACCGGATGTCGGGTGACCTCGACTACGTGCTGAGGGCCCGCGTCGCCGACGTAAAAGCCTATGACCGTCTCTACCAACGGCTGATCGCCAAGGTGGCGCTGTCGGACGTCTCGGCCTCCTTCGTCATGGAGGAGATCAAGGAGACCACCGTGGTGCCGGTGGAACTGCGCTGACCGGAACTGCCTTGAAAGAAAGGCGTTGATAGCGTCACGGCCGGGTTGACTGAATCGGTACCCGCGCCGATAGGAGTGGGCTCATGCGCACGGCTGTCCATTCTTCCTCCGTCATCGGCCCCACCGTCGGTTTCGTCAGGCTTCCGCATGGCGAAGGCCTGCCTCTGCCGGTCTATGAGAGCGCGGGCGCCGCCGGCATGGATTTGCGCGCCGCGGTGCCGGAGGACCGGCCGCTGCTCATCCTGCCAGGAAAACGCGCGCTGGTGCCGACCGGGCTTGTCCTGGAAATCCCGGAAGGCATGGAAGGCCAGGTGCGGCCGCGCTCGGGTCTCGCCTTCAAGCATGGCCTTACCGTCCTCAACTCGCCCGGCACCGTCGACAGCGACTATCGCGGCGAGGTGAAAGTGCTGCTCGTCAATCTCGGCGACGAGGATTTCCCGGTGACGCGCGGCATGCGCATCGCCCAGATCGTCTTCGCCCCCGTCACCCAGGTTACGGTCGAGGAGCGCGCTCTCGCCGGCGGCACGACGCGCGGAGCCGGTGGGTTCGGATCGACCGGCACCGCTTGAATGGCAATCCCGAAGCTGGTCATCTTCGACTGCGACGGGGTTCTGGTCGACACCGAGAATCTTGCCAATCGGCGCCTTGCGGAATGGCTGACCGCCGCTGGTTATGCGACCACACTCGAATATTGCCGCAAGCATTTCTCCGGTCACAGCATGGTCTCGGTGCAGAAGGAGATCGAAGAGACGACCAAGGTCAGGCTCGGCGGCGACTTCGTCGAGCGCTGGAATGCCGGCCTGCCGGACCTTTTTTCGCACGGGGTCGACGCAATCCCCTATGTGCGCGACTTCATCGATAAGATGCGGGCCGCGGGCATCGCCTATTGCGTCGCCTCCTCGGCGCGGGTTTCGAAGATGCACATCACGCTCGGGCAGACCGGGCTGCTGCCGCTGTTCGAGCATGCGATGTTCTCATCCACCATGGTCAGCCGAGGCAAGCCGTTCCCGGATCTCTTTCTCCATGCGGCAAAGACGATGGGCTTCGCGCCGGCCGAGTGCATCGTCATCGAGGACAGCGTTGCCGGAACGCAAGCCGGCATTGCTGCCGGCATGCGGGTGTTCTCCTATTACGCCGATCCGTTTTCCGATCGCGATGGCCTGGCGGCGGCCGGCGGCATATTGTTCGACGATATGCGCGACCTTGCCGGGCTCGTGCCGATCCGCTGATCGACACGGCTGTGCACCGCAACGCGCCGTGCTAGCGTGAGCGCATCGAGGGGGGCGCGGACTGTGATTTCCACCTTATGCCGCTTCATGTTTGCATGCCTGCTGCTGCAATGCCTGTGCGCGGCCGCGCTGGCCCAGGCCGTCAGCTTTCCGGAACTGACCAGCGCCATTCCCGGGCACCAGGACGTTACCTATTTCGACCTCGCCAAAATGATCGTGCCTGATCTCAAGCCCGGCGACGACGGCTTCTACACAGGAGGCGCGCCTATCGAGATGCGCGACATCCTAGGCGGCAACGACGGCGGATCGCCGCCCGAGACCGTCAACCTGCCGAATGCGGCGGTGCTGGCAATCAAGGCCGGCGGCAAGGACCGGCTGGCGATGCTTCTCGATCTCGGCCAGTCGCAGGACAGCGCCGAAGGATTTGCCGTGCTGGCGCTTTACGACCTCACGGGCAAGCCGAAGCTGCTCGACTCGGTCAATGTCGGAACCGACCAGAGCACCTATTTTCGTGATCCAGGAAAACTCCCGATCAGTGTGGGTGACGACGCGCTGATCACCATGAGCACGCATTTCAATTCGAACCAGGGCTATGTCGGCACGATCCTTATCCTCGTCCGGAATGACCGGTTCGAGGCGATCGACCAGATCAATACGTTCGACGAGAATGTCTGCGCCTACAAGCGCACGCAGGACCTGTCCTTCCAGACGCACGGTGGCGACAGGCCCTACGCGGCGATCGAAGTAACGGTGACCGATGCCACCAAGCCGAGCGGGGAAAGCTGCGAGGAACCGGCGGCCAAGGCCGCCTCGCACGACATTTCCGTCACCTATCGCTGGGACGATGCCAAATCGCGCTATGTCAGGAATTCCGATGCCTTCGAGAAATTGTCGGCAGAGAACGAGAAACGCTTCTGAACGAACCGCAATCATTTGCCCGGCACCGGCCCGCGCGATAGATTTCTCCCACAACCCCGATCATGATTGAGGATCCATCATGGACAAAGGCAAGATTTTTCGCGATCTGCATGCCTCCACCTTCGTCATGCCCAACCCTTGGGACGTAGGCACGACCAAGCTTCTTGCTTCGTTCGGCTTCAAAGCGCTGGCGACGACCAGCGCCGGCTTCGCCTTCTCGCGCGGCCTGCCGGACGGCGCCGTGACCTTCGAGGCCATGATCCATCATTGCCGCGAGGTGACGGCGGCGACAGACCTGCCGGTTTCGGCCGATCTGGAGCGCGGCAAGGGCGACAGCCCCGAACAGGCCGCCGAAACCATCTTCGCGGCCGAAGCCGCCGGCCTTGCCGGCTGCTCGATCGAGGACCACACCGGCGACCAGTCCAATCCGATCTACGATTTCTCGCTGGCGGCCGAACGCGTCGCGGCCGCCGTCGAGGCGGCCCGGGCGCTCAAGCATGATTTCGTCTTCACCGCGCGGGCCGAGAATTTCCTGTGGGGCAAGAGCGATCTCGACGACACCATCAAGCGGCTGCAGGCCTTCGAGAAGGCCGGCGCCGACGTGCTTTATGCGCCCGGCATCGGCGACGTCGAGATGGTGCGCACGATCTGCTCGTCGGTGAGCCGGCCGGTCAATGTGATGGCCCGGCCCGGCTTCACCATCGCCGACCTTGCCATGGCCGGCGTCAAACGCATTTCGCTCGGACCGTGGCTGACCAATTTCGCCTATGGCATGCTGGAGACGGCAGCGCGCGAAATCCAGCAGGACGGCACCTTCGGCTTCACCCGCGCGGCGATGCCGTTCGGCAAGCTGCAGGCGCTGTTCCGTGGCGGCGACACCGACTAAACCAGCTCCTTCGCCGCAACCGCCTTGTGCAGGTGCACCATCATGGCAGCCGCGAAGAGCGGCGTCAGGAGGTTGAGCAGCGGTACGGCGAGGAACAGGGCGATGACCAGCCCGGCCAGGAACACCGTGCCGGCATATTTGCGGCGCAGCGCCTTGGCCTCCGCCTCGGGGCGGAAACGCATGGCGGCGAACTCGAAGAATTCGCGGCCGAGCAGATAGCCGTTGACGATGAAGAAAGCGGCAATGTTGATGCCCGGCACCAGAAGCAAGAGCAGCGCTCCGATGTTGCCGAGGACGACCACGCCAAAGAATTTGATCGCCAGCACAAGCGAATGCAGAGCCGGCACGGCATGGCCGGGCCGATCATTGGGATAATCGGTGCGCTCGATCACTTCGGTGACATCGTCGAGGAACAGGCCGGCGATGATCGCCGTCACCGGCGCGATGAGCAATGCCAACCCCACGGCCAGAACGATGCCGGCGATGATGCTGCCCAGCCACCCGGCCCAGGACGGCAGGCCCGGGAACAGCGTTTGCAGCCAGGGCCAGGCCAGCCATTCGATCAGGCTTTCCAGGCCGACCCACAGCGCCAGCAGAGCGAGCAGCGTCAGCCCCAGCGTCTTCAGGAAGACGGAGCGGAATTCAGGCGAGAACAGCCGGCTGGCGGCGGCACGGGCGGCGTCTAGGATCACGGCAGGTCCAAGCCCTCATCGAGAAACGACGCCTCGCAGATAGGCCGGCTTGATCCTACGCGCAACTATTGGGCGAGCCGGGTCTGTCGAGCCGGAATCGTCATTGCCGCGACGCCGGCGACGACGAAGGCCATGCCGACCCAGGCCGTGGTCCCGAGGCTTTCGCCCAGGAAGACGGCGCCGATGCCGACGCCGATCGGCACGCGCAGATAGGCCTGCGAGGTGGTGCCGACCGAGCCCAGCGTGTGGATCAGGCGGAAATAGATGACGAAGGCCAGCGCCGTCGAGAAGACCGACAGGCCGAGCAGGGCCAGGATCGATGCACCCGACGGCGCAAGCGTCCATGGCCGGTCGACGACCAGGCTCAGCGGCACAAGGATGACGGCGCCGCAAAGCATCGAACCCGCGGCGGGTATCATCGGATCGAGGCCCTTGAAGCCGCGGCCGAAGATCGCCGCGCCGGCATAGGAGACCGTCGCGATGACGATCGCAAGCTGCGCCCACAATTGATGGCCAAGCCCGCCGAGCGCCTGCGTACCGATGATGAGACAGATGCCGACGATGCCAGCGCCGACGCCGACCAGCTTGCGCGCCGTGACGGGCTCATGGCGCGTGATCAATGCCGTCAGCAGGAAGGTGAAGATCGGCGATGTCGAATTGAGGATGGTGGCGAGGCCGGCATCGACCGAGCGCTCGGCGGCGGCGATCAGCGTGAACGGCACGACGCTGTTGAGGCAGGCCTGGAAGGCGAACCGGCGCCATGTTGCCGCATCGGCCGGCATGGCAAGGCCGCGCCAGCGGATGATGGTGAAGAGAATAGCCCCGGCGATCAGGGTCCGGGCGGCAATGAAGGTCACCGGCGGGATCGTCTCGACCCCGATCTTGATGAAGGTGTAGGAAGCGCCCCACAGCACCGCCAGGACGCCGAGCAGCGCGAGGTCGGTGGACATGTCGGTCTTTTCGGAGATTTCTGCGCCTTCCGTTGCGGGGACGATCCGCTTTGTTGTTACGCAATGCCGGACGGAAAACCGGCACGCACTTTTCCTGGAATTGCTTCTAGCCCATGGCGACGCGGAAATGTTTCGATCGCCGTGGAACCATAGCGGCGAAGGCCGCGGCCGATATGGGCCAGTTGCACGCGAACACTGCCGCAGCCGGCGAACAATCGGCGCCAAGGCCGGCCAGACAGATTTTCGGGGTAGGCAAAGCAATGCCAAGTCGCTAGACCCGCGCCCGGCCCGCATGCCAGATAGCTGGGCAGTACTTGGCGGAGATTTTGATGCCGGAATATGACGTGCTTTGCATCGGCAATGCCATTGTCGACATCATCGCGCAGTGCGACGAGGCCTTTCTCGAGACCAACGGCATCATAAAGGGCGCGATGAACCTCATCGATGCCAGGCGCGCCGAATTGCTTTACAGCCGCATGGGACCGGCGATCGAGGCTTCCGGCGGCAGCGCCGGCAACACCGCGGCCGGCGTCGCCAGTCTCGGCGGCCGCGCCGCCTTCTTCGGCAAGGTGTCGAACGATGCGCTGGGCGACATCTACACCCACGACATCCACGCCCAGGGCGTCGCCTTCGATACCAGGCCGCTCGAGGGCGCCCCCCCGACGGCGCGCTCGATGATCTTCGTTACGCCCGACGGCGAGCGTTCGATGAACACCTATCTCGGCGCGTGCGTCGAGCTTGGCCCGGAAGACGTCGAGGCCGATAAGGCGGCTGGCGCCAAGGTGACCTATTTCGAGGGTTATCTTTGGGATCCGCCGCGCGCCAAGGAAGCCATCCGCCAGACGGCGAAGCTGGCGCATGCGGCGGGCCGCGAAGTGTCGATGACGCTGTCGGATTCCTTCTGCGTCGACCGCTACCGCGACGAATTCCTCGAGCTGATGCGTTCGGGGACCGTCGACATCGTCTTTGCCAACAGCCATGAGATCAAGTCGCTCTACCAAACCGCTTCCTTCGAGGAGGCGCTCGCGGCCATCCGCAAGGATTGCAAAATAGCCGCCGTCACCCGTTCGGAAAAAGGCTCGGTGATCGTGCGCGGCGGCGAGACCGTCACCATCCAGGCCACGAGGATCAAGGAACTCGTCGACACGACAGGCGCCGGCGATCTCTATGCCGCCGGCTTCCTCTACGGCTACACGACCGGACGCAGCCTCAAGGATTGCGGCGACCTCGGCTCGCTGGCCGCCGGGTTGGTGATCCAGCAGATCGGCCCGCGTCCGCGCCAGAACCTGCGCCGCGAGGCCGAGCAAGTGGGGCTTCTTTAGAGCTGCCCAACAAGTACCGTTGCGTCACCGCCAATAGGGTCAAAACCGGCTTCCCTGTCGCGCCCCTGTCACAGAGCGCTCCTACACGCAATCTGGGTGTTCCGCGACTGACATTGCGGCACGCCAAACCAGGGATGTGAAGATGCAAGCCAGCAACCTGCCGGGCCGCGGGGCCCGATGCCGTCTCGATTTTTGCTTTCCGCAATAAGATTTTCAGCAATCGCCGGCGCCTGGGAGGAGCGCGGGCCGCAAGACAGATTGATGACCAGATTCCAGAACCCGTCCGACGGGATTTCACAAGAGGCATTGGCAGGCCTTATAACCGAAGCCGTGCACGAGGCGCTGACGCAGCATGGCGTCATGCTGGACGCCGAGGCGCTTGCTTCAGCAAGCAAGATCGCGGGCCATGTGGCTGCCGCCCTGCCCTTCCTGCCGCAAGCACAGCGCCTTGCCATCAGCTCCTTCAAGGGTGAGTGGACCGACCTTGCCTACGACTTCTTTCGTGTGATGACGAACAAGGCCGCGGGCGACGGTGCGGCCATGTCCGGCCGCGCTCTTGAGCGCTCGCCGCCGAAATCGGAGACAGAGAGGCCTGCGGCCCAGCCGATCGCCGAGCGCGCCGCGGAGCTCCAATCGATGCTGATCGAGGATTGGGCCGGCGAGGTCGCCGGCTCGACCTATCTGGAAGAGAAGCTCCGCATCCCGCGTTCCACGCTGCATCGCTGGCAAAGGCGCGGCGAGGTCGTTGCGCTGCGCAGGGGCGGCCGCAAACATGTCTTCCCATTGGCCCAGTTCGTCGACGGCAGGCCGGTTCCTGGGATCAGCGACGTGCTTTCGGCGATCGCCAATCCGAGGCTTGCCTGGTTTTGGCTGAGCCGGCCTTCGCCCGAGCTCAATGGCCGCGTCCCCATCGAGATGCTGAGGGAAGACATGGTCCAGGACGTCATCCGCGCCGCCCGCACCCTATCCTGACTCCTGTTTCGCGGAGTCGATTTTTCCATGTTTATCCGGATTTTTAGAAATTTATCCGGCAAATCATTCGTCATAAAAATGTAACAATTGGCACATTTGGCACATTTCGCAGATTACCTGGCGTTCCGACTGTACTTATTGTTCAGAATGTCCCATCATTGCATTTATATGACGTGATATTTGCGCAACAAGACTTCCATAAGAGTTCAAAAAGCCGCCCTTCCGACACAATCCCTGTTGTCTGAGGCCAACGATTGGGCCATGTCCAGGGCGAAGAAGCGGCGCCGGTGCGCGTGCTTTTTCAACGATGGGGACGGGGGTGGCAAAGCCGAACGGCACGTCAGGCCTGTCTTGAACCTTTGACTGGAGATTCAAGAAAATGAACATCAAGAGCCTTCTACTCGGCTCCGCTGCGGCTGTGATCGCAGTTTCGGGCGCCCGCGCCGCCGACGCGGTCACCGTCGCCGAGCCGGAACCGGCCGAATACGTGAAGATCTGCGACGTCTATGGCGCCGGCTATTTCTACATCCCCGGCACCGAGACCTGCCTGCGCATCGGCGGCTACCTGCGCTATGACATCGGCGTCGGCGATTCCGGCACGCTGGACGGCGTCAATAACGTGCCGGATCACCAGGACGGCCGCGACCACGACACCTATTACAAGAACATGCGTTTCACGCTGAGGACTTATACCGGCCAGGAAACCGAGCTCGGCACGCTGAAGACCTTCACCGAAACCCGCTTCCAGTTCGGCAACTCCTCGGGCGACTACGAATTTGGCGGCTCCGGCTGGCAGGCCGGCAACAAGACGACCACCCTCAACTTCGCCTGGATCCAACTCGGCGGGCTGCGCGTCGGTAAGGATGAAACGGCATATGACCAGTTCATCGGTTATGCTGGCAACGTCATCCAGGACACGATCATCCCTTACGGCATCAAGGACACCAACGTCGTCCAGTACAATTTCGACGCAGGCAACGGCATCACCGGCGTGGTCTCGCTTGAAGAGGGCACCGGCGTCAACACGATCGACAGCTATGTTCCGCATGTCGTCGGCGGCCTGAAGTACAAGGGCGACTGGGGTGCCATTACCGGCGTCGCCGCGTATGACAGCAACTACGAGGAAGTGACCGGCAAGGTTCGCTTGGACGTCAACGTCAGCAAGGAACTGACGCTGTTCTTCATGGGCGGCTACGGCACCACCGACAACAGTGACGACTTTGCTCCGAGCGGCCGTACCCAGTACAAGCCTTGGGGCGGCAACTGGGCTGTCTGGGGTGGCGGCACCTACAAGTTCAACGAGAAGACGGCGTTCAACGTTCAGGCTTCGGCCGACGACGACAAGAATTACGCTCTCGCCGCGAACGTCGCCTACACCATCGTGCCCGGTTTCACGGTCACGACCGAAGTCGACTGGGATCACTACGGCAACTTCGGCAATCCCTCCATCTACGGCAACTTCACCAAGGCCGACAAGAAAGACAGCATCGGCGGCATCGTTCGCTTCCAGCGCAACTTCTGATCGAGCGCAAAAATCATAAACGAAAGGCCCGCGGCACCGCCGCGGGCCTTTTGCTTTGGCTCAAATAAAGAAACAATCGCCGCTACCGCGTCAATTCCCCGCCGTATAGGACGCGATCGCCGCCATGTTGACGATATCGCTGTCCTTGGCGTTGAGCGACACGATCTGCACGGGCTTGTTCAATCCCACTAGCAGCGGACCGATAACGGTCGAGCCGCCAAGCTCCTGCAGCATCTTGGTCGAGATCGAGGCCGAGTGGAAGGCGGGCATGACGAGCACATTGGCCGGGCCGGTCAGGCGAATGAAAGGATACTGCGCCATGACGCGCGGGTTCAGCGCCACGTCGGCCGCCATCTCGCCGTCATACTCGAAATCGACGCGGCGCTTGTCGAGGATGCGCACCGCCTCCTGCACGCGCTCCGACCGCTCGCCCTGCGGATGGCCGAAGGTCGAGTAGGCAAGCATGGCGAGCCTTGGCTCGTAACCCATGCGGCGGGCAAAACCGGCCGCCTCCTCGGCGATGTCGGCGATCTGCTCGGCGTTCGGCATGTCGTGTACGGCGGTGTCGGCGACCATCACCGTCCTGCCACGCGCCAGCACGATCGACACGCCGATGACGCGGTGGCCGGGCTTGGCGTCGATGATGCGGCGCACGTCGTCGAGCGCGGTGGAATAGTTGCGGGTCACACCCGTGACGATGCCGTCGGCGTCGCCCAGCGCCACCATGCAGGCGGCGAAATGGTTGCGGTCGTTGTTGATCAGCCGCTGGCAGTCGCGGAACAGGAAACCCTTCCGCTGCATGCGCTCGTAGAGATAGTCGGTGTAGATGCCGTTGCGGCGCGACAGCCTGGCATTGATGATCTCGAGGCCCGGCTTGTTGAGGTCGATGCCGGCGTTGCGAGCATTGTCCTTGATGACGTCGTCCCGGCCGAGCAGGATCGCCGTGCCGAGCCTCTGGTTCACATAGGAGACGGCGGCGCGCATCACCTGTTCCTCCTCGCCCTCGGCAAAGACGATGCGCTTGGGCTGGCGACGCACGCGGTCATAAATGCGCTGCAGGGTGGAAGCGATCGGGTCGCGGCGGGCGGACAGTTCCTGCGCGTAGCGGTCGAGATCGAGGATCGGCTTGCGGGCGACGCCGGATTCCATCGCGGCCTTGGCCACCGCCAGCGGGATCGCCGAGATCAGGCGCGGATCGAACGGCACCGGGATGATGTAGTTGGGGCCGAATTTCGGCCGGTTGCCCTGATAGGCGGCGGCGACATCGTCAGGCACGTCCTGGCGCGCCAGCTCGGCCAGCGCCCTGGCGGCCGCGATCTTCATCTCGTCATTGATGGTGGTGGCGCGCACATCCAGCGCGCCGCGGAAGATATAAGGGAAGCCCAGCACATTGTTGACCTGGTTCGGATAATCCGAGCGGCCGGTGGCCATGATGGCGTCGGTGCGGATCTCGGCCACTTCCTCCGGCGTGATCTCGGGATCTGGATTGGCCATGGCGAAGATGATCGGATTTTTCGCCATGGATTGCACCATGGCTGGCGTCAGCATGCCCTTGGCGGACAAACCAAGGAAGACGTCGGCGCCGTCCAGCGCTTCGGCGAGGCTGCGCAGATCGGTCTTGACCGCATGCGCCGACTTCCACTGGTTCATACCCTCGGTGCGGCCCTGGTAGACCACGCCCTTGGTATCGCACAGGATGACGTTTTCGGGCGGAAAGCCCATCGCCTTCATCAGTTCGATACAGGCGATGCCGGCGGCGCCCGCGCCGTTGCAGACCATCTTTGTGGTCTTCATGTCGCGGCCGGTGATCTCCAGCGCGTTGATCAGTCCGGCGGCCGAGATGATTGCGGTGCCGTGCTGGTCGTCATGGAAGACGGGAATGTCCATCAGCTCTCGCAGCCGCTGCTCGATGATGAAGCACTCCGGCGCCTTGATGTCCTCAAGATTGATGCCGCCGAAGGAAGGGCCGAGGAAGCGCACGCAATTGATGAACTCTTCGGCATCCTCGGTCGCCACTTCGAGGTCGATCGAATCGACATCGGCGAAGCGCTTGAACAGCACCGCCTTGCCTTCCATCACCGGCTTGGAGGCCAGAGCGCCGAGATTGCCGAGACCGAGAATGGCGGTGCCGTTGGAGATGACGGCGACCATGTTGCCGCGCGTCGTATAGTCGAAAGCGCGGCTCGGATCCTCGGCGATGGCGCGCACCGGAACGGCGACGCCCGGCGAATAGGCGAGGCTCAGATCGCGCTGCGTCGCCATCGGCTTGGTCGCGACGATCTCCAGCTTGCCGGGCCGTCCCATGGCGTGGAATTCCAGCGCCTCCTCGGGGCTGACGGAGGGGCCGCTGCTTTCGGTTTTCCTGGCCATGATGCTTTTGGTTTCCTCGCCTTCGCGCACCCTTGAGGCAGGTGCATGTTTATGTCTTCGGATTAAGGCTACACGGCAGCGCTGTAAACGGCCAAGCGGTCAGGCCCGGTCCGGCTTGCTGACGAGCGCGGCAATTTCCCGCACGGCGGCCCACCGCATCAAAGCCCTCCGTGCCGGAGAACGGCCACTTCTCAAGCCAGAGGCGCTCGCCGGTCGACCGGGCCGACCATCTCGTCGAAGGTCTCCTGCTGGTCGCGATCCGCCAAAATCCCCGCCGCCTTTACCACAAGGGAACCATGGCGTGCTCGACCGGCCCCGGCGCAACCGGGCTCCGTCACGTCAGGTCGCCGCCAGTCTTCCCCTGCTTTTCGCGCCGCCGGCATTAAACCGGGCCGCCACATCTGCTAGCGTTTTGGCATGAACATGCACATGCCGACAGATAACGACGCCCAGGAGACGACGACGCCTGCGCCCGCCACGGCCGGCGTTACGCCGATGATGGAGCAATTTATCGAGATCAAGGCGGCGAACCCGGATTCGCTGCTGTTCTACCGCATGGGCGATTTCTACGAGCTGTTCTTCGACGATGCGGAGAAGGCGAGCCAGGCGCTCGGCATCGTTTTGACCAAGCGCGGCAAGCACCAGGGCAACGACATCCCGATGTGCGGCGTGCCGGTGCATGCGGCGGACGATTATCTGCAGAAGCTGATCGCGCAAGGTTTTCGCGTTGCCGTCTGCGAGCAGATCGAGGACCCGGCCGAAGCCAAGAAACGCGGCTCCAAATCGGTGGTGCGGCGCGATGTGGTGCGGCTGGTCACGCCGGGCACGATCACCGAGGACAAGCTGCTCGCGCCCTCGGAATCGAGCTTCCTGATGGCGCTCGGCCGCGTGAAGGGAGGCGCGACCAGCCAGGCCGGCTTTGCGCTGGCCTGGATCGACATTTCGACCGGCGCCTTCCGCGTTGCCGAGACGAGCGCCGAGCGGCTGCTTGCCGACATCTTCCGCGTCGACCCGCGCGAATTGATCGTCGCAGAGCCGGTTTTCCATGATCCGGAGCTCCGGCCGGTCTTCGACGTGCTGGGCCGGGTCGCCAACCCGCAGCCGCCTTCGCTGTTCGATTCGGCTTCGGCCACAAGTCGCATCGCGCGCTTCTTCCAGGTTGCGACGCCCGACAGTTTCGGCACCTTCTCACGCGCGGAACTATCGGCGATTTCCGGTGCCATTGCTTACGTCGAAAAGACGCAAAAAGCCGAACGCCCGCCGCTGTCGCGCCCCGAGCGCGAGGAGCAGGGCTCGACGCTGTTCATCGATCCGGCGACCCGCGCCAATCTGGAACTGCTGCGCACGCTGTCCGGCAGCCGCGACGGCTCGCTGTTCAAGGCTATCGACCGCACCGTCACGGGCGGCGGCGCGCGACTGCTCGCCGACCGACTGATGGCGCCGCTGACCGACCCGATGGCAATCGCGGCCAGGCTGGATTCGGTGTCGTTCTTCCGCTCCGAGACGCGGCTTTGCCAGGACCTGCGGGCGAGCCTCAAAAGCGTCGCCGACATGCCGCGCGCGCTGTCCCGGCTGGCGCTCAACCGCGGCGGACCGCGCGATCTGGGCGCGCTGCGCGCCGGCTTCGAGGCGGCCGCCGCAATCGCCGAATTGTTCGCGGCGGCCGATCTGCCCGCCGAACTCGCCGCGGCACTGGCCGCGATTCACGCCTTGCCCGCGGCGCTTGCCCGCCACCTCAGCGAAGCGCTCGACGACGAGCTGCCGCTGATCAGACGCGACGGCGGCTTCGTGCGGTCGAGCTACAATGCCGAGCTCGACGAGATGCGGGCATTGCGCGACGAATCGCGAAAAGTGATCGCCGGGCTGGAGCGCTCGCTGATCGAGGAAACCGGCATCCGCTCGCTAAAAATCCGGCACAACAATGTGCTGGGCTATTATATCGAGGTTACGGCCAACCATCATTCGATCATGACCGGCAGCGACGCCGCCAAGGCGCGCTTCATCCATCGCCAGACCATGGCCAACGCCATGCGTTTCACCACGACCGAACTGGCGGAGCTGGAATCGAAGATCGCCAACGCCGCTAACCGGGCGCTGAGCATCGAGCTCGCCGCCTTCGACCGGCTGACGGCGGAGGTGGTGGGCGAGGCCGAACCAATCCGCGCCGGTGCGGACGCGCTGGCGGTTCTGGATGTTTCGTCTGCCCTGGCATTGCTTTCCGAAAGCGAGGGCTGGTGCCGGCCGCTGGTGGACTCCAGCCTCGCCTTCGAAATTGCCGGCGGGCGCCACCCGGTGGTCGAACAGGCGCTCAGGCGTTCCGGCGACGGCCCGTTCGTCGCCAATGATTGCGACCTGTCGCCCCAAGGCGGCGCCAAGGCCGGCGCGATCTGGCTGCTCACCGGCCCGAATATGGGCGGTAAGTCGACATTCCTCAGGCAGAACGCGCTGATTGCCCTCCTCGCCCAGACCGGCTCCTTCGTGCCGGCGCAAAGCGCCCATATCGGCGTGGTCGACCGGCTGTTCTCGCGCGTCGGCGCCTCGGACGACCTGGCGCGGGGCCGCTCGACCTTCATGGTCGAGATGGTCGAGACGGCGGCGATCCTCAATCAGGCCGGCGAGCGGGCGCTGGTGATCCTCGACGAGATCGGCCGCGGCACGGCAACTTTCGACGGGTTGTCGATCGCCTGGGCGGCGGTCGAATATCTGCATGAGAAGAACCGCTGCCGGGCAATCTTTGCCACGCATTTCCATGAGATGACGGCGCTGGCCGGCAAGCTCCCGCGGCTTCACAACGTCACCATGCGGGTGAAGGAATGGGAAGGCGACGTCGTCTTCCTGCACGAGGTCGGCAAGGGTGCCGCCGACCGCTCCTACGGCGTGCAGGTGGCACGGCTCGCCGGACTGCCCGAGGAGGTCGTCGCCCGCGCCAAGGAAGTTCTGCATCAGCTTGAGGAAGGCGAGGTTTCGGGCAAGACCAACCGGCTCGTCGACGACTTGCCGCTGTTTTCGGTGGCGGTGAAGCGGGAAGCGCCAAAGCCGGTCAAGAGCGATGCGCTGGGCGACGCGCTCGGCGCGATCAACCCCGACGAGATGACGCCGCGCGAGGCGCTGGAGGCGCTATACCGGCTGAAGGGGTTAGCAACGAAGCAGTAGAACCAGGCGTGGCCGTTGACTCATTGTACCGATCGGTACAATGTCGGTTATCGACATCGGAACCGACAGGAGATCTCATGAGCCGTCCGCCATTGCCGCCCTTCACGGCCGAGACGGCGGCGCAAAAGGTGCGCCTTGCGGAGGATGCCTGGAACAGCCGCGACCCCGAACGGGTTTCGCTCGCCTATACCGAGGACAGCAGTTGGCGCAACCGGGCCGAATTCATCGCAGGCCGCGCCGAGATCGTCGGCTTCCTCAGGCGCAAATGGGCGCGCGAGCTGGATTATCGTCTGATCAAGGAGGTCTGGACCTGGAACCGCAACCGCATCGCGGTGCGCTTCGCCTATGAATGGCGTGACGACAGCGGCCACTGGTTCCGCTCCTACGGCAACGAGAACTGGGAATTTGACGACGCCGGGCTGATGCGCCGGCGCGTGGCAAGCATCAACGACCTGCCGATTGCCGAAAGCGAGCGGAAATATCATTGGCCGCTCGGCCGCCGACCGGATGATCATCCCGGCCTTTCGGAACTCGGGCTTTAGAGCATGATCCCAAAAAGTGTGTAGCGGTTTTTTGGAAAAGATCATGTTCAAACAAGAACGCTAAGCATGCGACGCATCGCTCCGGACCGCGACCAGTTGCTGGCGATCGTGGCCGAAGTCTTCCGCGAGCACGGATATGAGGGCGCCAGCCTGGCCTCGATCGGCGAGGCGACGGGGCTCGGCAAGGGGAGCCTCTACCACTTCTTTCCCGGCGGCAAGGAGGAGATGGCGAGAGCCGTCATTGCCCATATCGACGGCTGGTTCGAGGACAATGTGTTCGCGCCGCTGCGCGACGGCGCCGATCCGTCGGCCGGGATCGAGCAGATGCTCGCGGCGACGGACAGCTATTTCCGCTCCGGGCGGCGCGTCTGTCTTATCGGCGCCTTCGCGCTTGATGAATCGCGCGACCTCTTCGCCGGCCAGATAAGCGACTATTTCGGCCGCTGGGTCACGCATCTGGCCGATGCGCTGGCGCGATCCGGGCAGCAACCGGACGAAGCCAGCGAACTGGCCGAGGAAGCCGTCGCCGCCATTCAGGGCGCACTCACGCTTGCCCGCGCCGCGGCCGAAACCGATCTGTTTTCCCGCGCGTTGCGAAGGATCCGCAAGCGGCTGGGCGTCCCGGTAAGCGGCTAGATCATTTCCAGGCCGCGCTTGCGCGTCGGCGGCGGGAAGGCGCGGTCGAGCTCGGCAAGATCTTCCGCCGTCAGAGCGATGTCGAGCGCGGCGGCGTTCTGGCGGACATGCTCCTGGCGACCGGCCTTCGGGATTGCGATGACGCCGTCCTGCATCATTATCCAGGCAAGCGCGATCTGCGCGGCCGTGGCGTTGTGTCGGGCGGCGACCGCCTCGAGCCGCGCATTGCGGGCCAGCGCGCCCTGCTCCACCGGCGAATAGGCCATCAGCGGTATGCGGCGCCGCCGGCTCCACGGCGCAAGGTCGAATTCGAGCCCGCGCCGCGACAGGTTGTAAAGCACCTGGTTGGCCTGGACATTGCCGCCGGACGGCAGACTGACAAGATTCTCCATCTCGTCCATGTCGAAATTGCTGACGCCCCAGTGGCGGATCTTGCCTTCAGCCTTCAGCGCCTCGAACGCCTCCACGGTTTCGGACAGCGGCACGTTGCCCGGCCAGTGCAGCAGATAGAGATCGATACGATCGGTGGCGAGGCGCTTCAGGCTGGCCTCGCAGGCGCGCTTCACGCCGGCTCGCGAGGCGTTGGAGGGCAAAACCTTGGAGACCAGGAAGGTCTCGTCGCGGCGCCCCGCGATGGCCTCCGCCACCACTTCCTCGGCGCCGCCGCTGGCATACATTTCGGCGGTGTCGATCAGCGTGATGCCAAGGTCGAGCCCGAGCTTCAGCGCCGCGACCTCGTCGGCGCGGCGGCGCCGGTCCTCACCCATCTTCCAAGTGCCTTGGCCCAGCACCGGAACGGCTTCGCCGGACGGCAGCTTGAGGGTTCTGACTGTTGACGGCATGGCTTTCTCCGCGTAGGGCCGGATCGCAGCACAGCCAAAATCGGAAATCCAGACCAAAGCCGCCTGGCTGCCTGGATTTCCCGGAGTGGGTTAGAGCGGTTCAGCGTTTCGCGGAATCGCCGAACCGCTCTAAGTATTTGTTTCTTCGCAATTTCCAGACGGAAAACCGCTACACACTTTTCCTGGAATTGCTCTAGTTCGCCGGGTGCTTGGCGAGCCAGTCCTGCATCTCCTTGATCTCGGCTTCCTGCGCCTTGACCACGCCTTCGGCGAGCTTGCGAATTTCGGGATCCTTGCCATTGGCGATCACCACCTTGGCCATGTCGATCGCGCCCTGATGATGCGGGATCATGCCGCGGACGAAGTCGACATCGGCATTGCCGGTGTATTTGATCGCCATGTCCTTGTGCATCTTCTTCATCGCCTTCTCGTAGCCGACGGTGGCCGGGCTCTGGGCGCCCATCGCCATCTTGGACATGTCGTGCTTCATCTCCTCCGACGAGGCCGGCACGCTTTCCAGGAAGACGGCAAGCAGCATTCCGGCGGCCATCAGCAGCAGCACGATTTTCTTGGCCAGGGTCATTCAAGCTCTCCTTGTGGTTGGGGTTCGTATCTGGGGGTTTTGCTCAGAGTTTCAACGTTCTCAGCCGCAAGGCATTGGCGATGACCGACACCGACGACAGGCTCATTGCCGCCGCGGCGATCATCGGCGACAGCAATGTGCCGGTGAGCGGATAGAGCACGCCGGCCGCGACCGGCACGCCGAGCACGTTGTAGAGGAAGGCGAAGAACAGGTTCTGGCGGATGTTGCGGATCGTCGCCTGGGCGAGCGTGCGCGCCCTGACGATGCCGTTCAAGTCGCCCTTGACCAGCGTGATGCCGGCGCTTTCGACGGCGACGTCGGCGCCGGTCCCCATGGCGATGCCGACATCGGCGGCGGCCAGCGCCGGCGCGTCGTTGACGCCGTCACCGGCCATGGCGACGACAGCGCGCTTGGCACGCAGTTCCTCGATCAGCCCGCCCTTCTCATCTGGCAGCAACCCGGCGCGGACCTCGTCGATGCCGAGCCTGCCGGCGATCGCTTTTGCCGTGCGCTCGTTGTCGCCAGTGGCCATGATGATCTTCAGGCCCTTGTCGTGCAGCGCCTTGATCGCCTCGGCCGTCGTTGCCTTTACGGGATCGGCGACAGCGACGATGCCGGCGAAGCTGCCGCCGACGGCCACGAACATGGCCGTCTTGCCGTCGGCCTGCAGCGCCTCGGCATCGGCCGCCGGCGTTTGGACGCCGAGATCAGCCATCATCGCTGCATTGCCGAGCGCGACCTTCCGGCCCGACACCATGCCAGAAACGCCCTTGCCGGTGACGGCTTCGAAACCGACGGCATCGGCCAGCTTCAAGCCGCGCGCGGCGGCCCCCTCGACGATCGCCTCGGCCAGCGGATGCTCCGAGCCCTTTTCAAGCGCGGCGGCGAGGCCCAGCAGCTCGTTCTCATCGATGCCGTCGGCCGCAACGACGTCGGTCAGCCGCGGCTTGCCCTCCGTCAGCGTGCCGGTCTTGTCGACGATCAGCGTGTCGACGGCGGCGAAGCGCTCGAGCGCCGCGGCTTCCTTGATCAGCACGCCGGCATGCGCGCCGCGCCCTGTCGCCGTCATGATCGACATCGGGGTGGCGAGGCCAAGCGCACAGGGACAGGCGATGATCAGCACCGACACCGCCGAGACGACGGCGAAGATCAGGCTCGGTTCGGGGCCGAAGATCGACCAGGCGATGAAGGCCAGGATCGCCACCAGCACGACGACCGGGACGAAATAGAAGGACACGCGGTCGGCCAGCCCCTGGATCGGCGCCCGCGAGCGCTGCGCCTTGGCGACCAGCTCGACGATGCGCGACAGCGTGGTTTCCGCGCCGACCTTCTCCGCCCGCATGACCAGCGAGCCGTTCTTGTTCAGCGTGCCGCCGGTGAGTGTGTCGCCTTCCGTCTTTTCGACCGGCAGCGGTTCGCCGGTGATCATGGATTCGTCGATCGCCGAGCGGCCCTCCAGCACGATGCCGTCGACCGGTACCGCATCGCCGGGGCGGACGCGCAAGCGGTCACCCGACTTGACGCTGTCGAGCGGCACGTCCTTCTCGGAGCCTTCGGCGCCGATCAGCCGGGCCGTCTTCGGCGCAAGGTCGAGCAGGGCGCGGATAGCCGAGCCGGTGCGCTCGCGGGCGCGCAGCTCCAGCACCTGTCCAAGGAAGACCAGCGCGACGATGACGGCAGCGGCCTCGAAATAGACCGGGACCGCACCGTCATGGCCGCGGAACTGATGCGGGAAGACGTCCGGGAACAATGTCGCGACGAGGCTGAAGAGATAGGCAGCGCCGACGCCCAAGGAAATCAGCGTCCACATATTCGGGCTGCGGTTGAGGATCGATTCCCAGCCGCGATGAAAGAACGGAAACGCCGCCCACAGCACCACCGGGCTCGCCAGCGCCAACTCTATCCCGGTCTTGGTGTGACCGTCGATGAGGGTTTCGAAGCTGAAGCCCAGCATCGGCGCCATGGCGACGATCAGGAGAGGCACCGAGAGCACCGCGCTGACCCAGAAGCGGCGCGTGAAATCGACGAGCTCGGGGTTAGGGCCTTCATCGCCTGTCGGCACGCCTATCGGCTCAAGCGCCATGCCGCAGATCGGGCAGGAACCTGGCTTGTCGCGGATGATCTCGGGATGCATCGGACAGGTGTACTGCGTGCCCCTCGGCATCGGCTGCGGCTCGGGCCGGCCGGCGAGATATTTTGCCGGCTCCGCCTCGAACTTGGCCTTGCAACCGGCGGAGCAGAAATAGAAGCCCTGCCCTTCATGGCGAACGAAGTGCTTCGCACTCGCGCGGTCGACGCTCATGCCGCAGACGGGGTCCGTGGCCGTCAGGTAGCTCTCAGGCTCGGCCTGGAATTTCGTGCGGCAGCGCTCGCTGCAGAAATGAGAGGTCCGGCCGCCATGCTCGGCCGTCGGCTTGCCGGCGGCCGGATCGACCGTCATGCCGCAGACAGGATCGCGAATCACCGGCTCGCCGACGGGCGCGGTGTTCTTCGCGGAGCAGCAGGCGTCGCCATGCGCATGATGGTGGTGATGGTCGGAATGGGTCATCAGCAATGCCTCCGAATTCTCGAATTGAGGCGGAGGTAGTCCTTCCAGTAACTGGAAGGTCAAGGGGCGGTTTCGACTTTTGCGAAAATCGGCCGGGGCGATTGCGGTACGCCTCGCCGCGCGATGGCAATCGTGGCCGCAGGCCCATACACAGCGCCGCGAAAACAGGCTATAGACGCCGCCGAATGGCAAAGATCTCCTTGAAACTCGACGAAATCATCGATGGCGACGCGCTACGCCGCGACTTGACCGCGCTGACGGCGGCGAGCGCCGGCGACGGTTCAGGCCCGGCTGTTCGCACGGCCGTCCTCCAGTTGCTCAAGGCCAGGATGGCCGAAGGGCGAAAGATCGCCGAGGCCATGCTCAAGCAGGATGGCGGCGGCAATGCCTGCGCCGAGCGGCTCTCGCATCTGATGGATGATCTGATCCGGGCGCTCTATGATTTCGCAGCCACCCATATCTACCGCGTCAAGAACCGGTCCGCGGCCGAGCGCATGGCGGTCGTGGCCGTCGGCGGCTATGGCCGCGGCACGCTGGCGCCGGGCTCCGACATCGACCTGCTTTTCCTGCTGCCCTACAAGCAGACCCCATGGGGCGAGCAGATCGTCGAATACATGCTCTACATGCTGTGGGACATGGGCCTGAAAGTCGGCCACGCCACCCGCAACATCGACGAGTGCCTGAGGCTGTCGCGCAGCGACATCACCATCCGCACGTCGATCCTGGAAGCGCGTTTCCTGTGGGGCGAACGCAAGCTCTATGACGAGTTGCTGACCCGCTTCGACCATGAGGTGGTTCGCACGACCGGGCCGGAATATGTTCAGGCCAAGCTTGCCGAGCGCGACGAGCGCCACGCCAAGGCCGGCGAAAGCCGCTATCTGGTCGAGCCCAACGTCAAGGACGGCAAGGGCGGGTTGCGCGACCTGCAGACGCTGTTCTGGATCGGCAAATATTTCTACCGCGTGCGCACCGGCGAGGAACTGGTCGAGAAAGGCGTTTTCACCCAGGCCGAATATCGCGAGTTCCAGAAGGCCGAGGATTTCCTGTGGGCGGTGCGCTGCCACATGCATTTCCTCACCGGCAAGGCGGAAGAGCGGCTGCATTTCGACATCCAGCGCGAGATCGCCGAGGGGCTGGGCTATACGACGCATCCCGGCCTGTCCGCAGTCGAGCGCTTCATGAAGCACTATTTCCTGGTCGCCAAGGATGTCGGCGACCTCACCCGCATCTTCTGCGCCGCGCTCGAGGAAGAGCAGGCCAAGCATGTGCCGGGCTTCAACCGCATCTTCCTCACCTTCCAGCGGCGCAAGCGCAAACTTGCCGGCACGTCCGACTTCATCGTCGACAATCACCGCATCAACGTCGCCGACGACAGCGTGTTCGAGCGCGACCCAGTGAACCTGCTCAGGCTGTTCTGGTTCGCCGACAAGCACGGATTGGAGTTCCATCCCGATGCGCTGAAGCTGCTCACCCGTTCGCTGGGCCTGGTCAACAAGTCGCTCCGGCGCGACGAGGAAGCCAACCGGCTGTTCCTCGACATATTGACCTCGGACCGCAACGCCGAACTCAATCTGCGGCGCATGAACGAAGCGGGACTGCTCGGCCGGCTGATCCCCGACTTCGGCAAGATCGTCGCCATGATGCAGTTCTCGATGTACCATCACTACACGGTGGACGAGCATCTGATCCGCTGCATCGGCGTGCTGGCCGAGATCGAGCGCGGCGACGGCGCCAAGGTGCATCCGCTGTCGCATACGCTGATGCCGGGACTGAAGAAGAGCCGCGAGGCGCTCTATGTTGCCGTGCTTTTGCACGACATCGCAAAGGGCAGGCCGGAAGACCATTCGGAAGCCGGCGCCAGGATTGCCCGGCGCATCTGCCCGCATATGGGGCTGTCGGCGGCCGACACCGAGACCGTCGCCTGGCTGGTCGAGAACCACCTGGTGATGTCGATGACCGCGCAAACGCGCGACCTCAACGACCGCAAGACGATCGAGGATTTCGCCTCGATCGTGCAGTCGGTCGAGCGGCTGAAGCTGCTTTTGATCCTCACGGTCTGCGACATACGCGGTGTTGGGCCCGGCGTGTGGAATGGCTGGAAAGGCCAGCTGCTGCGCACGCTTTATTTCGAGACCGAGCTGCTTCTGACCGGCGGTTTTTCCGAAGTGTCGCGCGCCGAGCGCACGGCGGCGGCGCGCGAGCGGTTGGCTGAGGCGCTGTCCGCCTGGCCGGCGAAGGAGCGCAAGCGCTATGTCGCCCAGCATTACGAGAACTATCTGCTGACCGTCGACCTGCCCGACCAGCTGCGCCATGCCGAATTCATCCGCGAGGCGGATGGGGCAGGCAAGAAGCTCGCCACCATGGTCAAGACGCATGAGTTCGAGGCGGTGACGGAGATCACCGTACTGGCGCCGGACCATCCGCGCCTGCTGTCGATCATCGCGGGAGCTTGCGCCGCGGCGGGCGGCAACATCGTCGACGCGCAGATCTTCACCACCTCGGACGGCCGCGCGCTGGACAGTATCCTGATCTCCCGCGAGTTCGACCGCGACGAGGACGAGCGCCGCCGCGCCGAGCGCGTCGGCCGGCTGATCGAGGACGTGCTGTCAGGCAAGAGCTGGCTGCCCGAGATGATCGAGAAGCGGACCAAGCCGAAGCGCGGCGCCAAGGCTTTCCGGATTCCGCCGCGCGCCGAGATCCGGAACACGCTGTCGAACCGCTTCTCGGTGATCGAGGTCGAGGGTCTGGACCGGCCGGGGCTTTTGTCCGAGATCACCGGAACGATCTCCGACCTTTCGCTCGACATCGCCTCGGCGCATATCACCACTTTCGGCGAGAAGGTCATCGATACGTTCTACGTCACCGACCTGACCGGACAAAAGATCGACAGTCCGACGCGGACCGCCGCCATCCACAAGCGGCTGATCGATACGCTGGAAGGCAGTTCGTCGGAACGCAACGGCAAGGCCAAGGCGGCGGCCGAGTGACCATCCATTTGACGCAATTTTTCTGGCAGTCATTCCCAGCATGAGCCTCGTCAAGAAATTCGCCACCGTCGCGTCCGGCACGCTGATGAGCCGCGCGCTGGGCTTTGGCCGTGAGATGCTGATGGCGGCGGCACTCGGCACCGGGCCGGTCGCCGATGCCTTCAACGCGGCCTTCCAGTTTCCCAACACCTTCCGCCGGCTGTTCGCCGAAGGCGCCTTCAACGCCGCTTTCGTGCCGCTCTTCGCCAAGGAGATCGAGCAGCACGGCACCGATGGCGCCAAGCGCTTTTCGGAGGAAGTGTTCGGCGTGCTGTTCTCGGCGCTTTTGGCGCTGACGATCGCGATGGAACTCGCGATGCCGCTGATCGTGCGCTACCTGGTGGCGCCGGGCTTTGCCGACATTCCGGGCAAGTTCGAGACGACCGTACGGCTTGCGACGATCATGTTCCCGTACCTGATCTGCATGTCGCTCGGCGCCATGATGGCGGGCATGCTGAACTCGCTGCGCCGCTATTTCGCGGCGGCGATCGCGCCCGCCTGCCTCAACATCATCCTGATCAGCGTGCTCGCCTATGCCTGGTATCATGGGCTCGACGCGCATGATGTCGGCTTCGGCCTGTCGTGGGGCGTGTTGGCGGCGGGCATCGTGCAGTTGGCGATCGTCTGGATCGCGGTGCGCCATGCCGGCATCTCGATCGGCTTCCGTCGGCCGAAGATGACGCCCAACGTCAAGCGGCTGCTGATCCTGGCGCTGCCGGCGGCGATCACCGGCGGCATCACCCAGATCAACCAGCTGATCGGCACGGCGATCGCTTCGGCGCAGAACAGCGCCGTGTCCTCGCTCGCCTATGCCGATCGCATCTACCAGCTGCCGCTCGGCGTCGTCGGCGTGGCCGTCGCCATCGTGCTGTTGCCGGAACTGTCGCGGGCGCTGAAATCGGGAAATCTGGTCGAGGCGGCCAATCTGCAGAACCGCTCGGTCGAGTTCACCTTGTTCATGACCTTGCCGGCGGCGGCGGCGCTCTGGGTGATGTCCGAGCCTATCGTGCGGCTGGTCTATGAGCGCGGTGCCTTCGCCGCCAACCATTCTACGCCGATCGTTGCCTCGATCCTGGCGATCTTCGGCCTCGGCCTGCCGGCCTTCGTGCTGATCAAGGCCTTCACGCCAGGCTATTTCGCGCGCGAGGATACGCGCACGCCGATGATCTTCGCCGCCATCTCGGTCGGCGTGAATGTCGCCACGGCGCTCACCCTGTTCCCGTCGATGGGCGCGCCTGGCATCGCGGTGGCTTCGGCCGTCGCGGGATGGGTCAACGCACTGATGCTGCTCGCCATGCTGATCAGGCGCGGCCATTGGGGCCGCGACGTCCCGCTCTTGAAGCGCATTCCGCGGCTGGTGCTCTCCGCCGTAATTATGGCCGTGGCGCTTTACTTCGCCGAGCACTACTTCGCCGCACGGCTCGGACCCGGCTCGCCGCTGGTGGTGAAGGCGACAACGGTGCTTGGGCTGGTTGGCGGAGGCGCCGCGCTTTACTTCATCGCCGCCTTCGGCACCGGCGGCGCCGACTTCGGCATGATCCGCAGGAACGTGAAACGGGGCTCGGGGAAATCTGCGCCGCGGGAATCGAATACTGGCCTGGACGAATAACTCGAGCTGGCTTGCAGCAACACCGGTCTTGATCCCCTCGCGCCCTTCGTCCATAAGCGCGCCGTCGCAAGACTTTCGCCGCGCGCGGTTTCCAGCCGCGTGATTGGCTCCAAAAAGTCTGCAACTTTTTGGAATCACGCTTATACGGCCCTCCACAAGCCCTGAGGAAATCATGTCCGCCTTCAAGCCACTCGTCTTTTCAGGCGTCCAGCCGACCGGCAATCTGCATCTCGGCAATTATCTCGGCGCCATCAAGAAATTCGTCGCCCTCCAGGAACAGTCCGACTGCATCTATTGCGTCGTCGACCTTCATTCGCTGACGGCGCAGCTCGTGCATCAGGACCTGGGTGACCAGACGCGCTCGATCACCGCGGCGTTCCTTGCCTCCGGCATCGACCCGAGGAAGCACATCGTCTTCAACCAGTCGCGGGTCATCCAGCATGCCGAGCTTGCCTGGATTTTCAACTGCGTGGCGCGCATCGGCTGGATGTACCGCATGACGCAGTTCAAGGATAAAGCCGGCAAGGACCGCGAGAACGCCTCGCTCGGCCTGCTCGCCTATCCGAGCCTGATGGCCGCCGACATCCTGCTCTACCGCGCCACCCATGTGCCGGTGGGCGAGGACCAGAAGCAGCATCTGGAGCTCACCCGCGACATCGCGCAGAAATTCAACAACGACTTCTCCGAGAAGATCGCAGCACTTGGCGTCGGCGTCGAAATGCGGGTCGGCGAAGAGACGGTGAACGGCTATTTCCCGATCACCGAACCGGTGATCGGCGGTCCGGCGGCGCGCATCATGAGCCTGCGCGACGGCTCCAAGAAAATGTCGAAGTCGGACCCGTCCGACCTGTCGCGCATCAACCTGACCGATGACGCCGACACCATCTCGAAGAAGATCCGCAAGGCCAAGACCGATCCGGAGGCCTTGCCGAGCGAGATCGACGGACTGGAAAGCCGGCCCGAGGCGGAAAACCTGGTCGGCATCTATGCCGGCCTCGCCGAGATCTCGAAGGAAGACGTGCTGAAGGAATATGGCGGCCAGCAGTTTTCCGTGTTCAAGCCGGCGCTTGCCGATCTGGCCGTGGAGAAGCTGGCGCCGATCGCTTCCGAGATGCGCCGGATCGAGGGTGACCGCGCCTATGTCGACGCCGTGCTCAAGGATGGCGGCGAGCGGGCCCGCGCAATCGCCGAGGGCACGATGAAGACGGTTCGCGACATCATCGGCCTGCTGCAGGACTGATCGAGCGGTCTTGCTGAGCCATCGCCATGCCGGCCGGCGGCTTGCCGCCGGCTCCTGGCGGTGGCAGATTGCGGCCGAACCATACCGAGCAGATAGAAATGGTCTCCAAACGCCTCAGCCGCGAAGCCGGCCATCGCCGCAAGTTCCTGGCGATCATCGACGACACGCCGGAATGCGAGCGCGCCGTCGCCTACGCCTCGAAGCGGGCGCAGCACACCGGCGGCGTGCTGGTGCTGCTCTATGTCATCGAGCCGGACGATTTCCAGCACTGGCTTGGCGTGGAAAAGATCATGCGCGAGGAAGCCAACGCGACGGCGCGCGGAGCGCTCGACGGCTACGCCAACAAGGTGCGTCAGAGCGTCGGCATCGAGCCGGAGCTGGTGGTGCGCGAGGGCAAGCCGACCGAAGAGATCCACAAGCTGATCGAGGAAGACCAGGACATTGCCATCCTGGTGCTGGCGGCCGGCGCCGGCAAGGAAGGTCCGGGACCGCTGGTCAGCGCGGTTGCCGGCCGCGGCGCGGCCTTTCCGATTCCGGTGACGGTCGTGCCGCAGAACCTGTCCGACGAAGAGATCGACAGCCTGGCCTGATTTGCGAAGGCCCTCCGGCCAGCGCTGGGCTTCTCACCCGCGGCGCATAATACCCAAGCCGACACAAGAATAACGCCACCCTTGGCCGGCGTTTGCGGCGCGCCATTTGGAATCATGTGCATTCCAATGGAGGGCCGATGACCGAAACAGAACAACGGGCAGGCCGACGCGAACAATCGAGGGCGAAAGCGACGGGCGCCGAACCACCAGCGCGGCCGCGCCCGCAATCGGCCCGAGCCCAGGAAAAAGCCCGGCAGACGCCTCGTGCGCAGCAAGAGCGCAAGCATCGGGTGCTTACCAAGGGCCACCCGGCGATGGTCGACAGCATCGCCGGAGCGATCACCGTCAAGAGCCTCGATCTGTATTACGTCATCGCCGCCGATGCGCAGATACCTGTAAGCGAAGGGCACGGCTTCGGGCTCTATTTTCATGACTGCCGCTTCATCGGCGGCTATCAGATGACTTTGGCCGGCCTGACGCCGATCGTCCTGGCCTCGACCGCTCAGAAAGGGTACGCGGCACTCTTCGAGCTGACCAACCCCGACCTGCACTCCAACAAGGATCGATTGATCCCCAAGGACGAACTCGGCATTCGCTGGGAACGCATTCTGGACGCCGAACAGACATGCGTCAGGGAAGTCTTGACCATCCAGAATCTGGGACATGAGGCGCACGAGTTTCCGCTGAGCCTGCAGTTCGGCGCCGGCTTCGAGGACATCTTCAACGTCCGCGGGCTGGTGCGGCAAAATCTCGGCAGGGCCGAACGGCCCGCCTGGCGGGACGGCAGGCTGCATTTCGCCTATCACGGCGCCGACCGGCTCCGCAGGATGGCGACGGTCGCATTCTCGCCCCGCCCTGACGCCACGCACAAGACGGCGGCCGAATTCCAGATCGACGTGCCGGCCGGAGCCACACGAACCATCGCGGTGACCATCGCCTTGGAGGAACAGCCGGAGGACGCCGAGGCCGGGCAACTGGATCAGCGTCCGGCGGCCACACTCGAGGGCGTTGCCGGCAAACTCCGGACGAATTCCGAAGAATGGCTGGAGCAGCATACGAAGCTCGACAGCGACAGCCTTCTGCTCAACAGCATCATGGAGAGATCCCTGCGCGATGTCGCGATGCTGCGCTCGGAGTTGGGGAGGCGTGAATATTTTGCCGCCGGCGTGCCATGGTTCGTTGCCCTGTTCGGGCGAGACAGCCTGATCGTCGCGCTGGAAATGCTGGCCTTCCAGCCGGAGATCGCCGCCCAGACGCTCCGCCTCCTGGCCAGCTATCAGGGAAGCCGTACGGATCGATGGCGGGAGGAGCAGCCCGGCAAGATCCTGCACGAACTGCGCGTCGGCGAGCTCGCGCGCGCCGGCGATGTCCCTCATGCCAGGTTCTATGGCACGGTGGACGCTACCCCGCTCTTCCTGTTGCTTCTCGGCCGTCATGCCGCCTGGACCGGCGATCTCGACCTGTTTCGCGAATTGCAGGCGCCGGTGGAAAAGGCGTTGGATTGGATCGCCAAGGCGGGAGACTACCATGGCGAGGGCTACGTTAAATACCGGAGCAGTTCCACCGAGGGTCTCATCAACCAGGGATGGAAGGACTCGGGCGACGCGATCGTGAGAGCCGATGGCAGCCTCGCCAGACCGCCGGTCGCCCTCGTCGAGGTGCAGGGCTATGTCTTTGCCGCCAAACAGGCCATCGCCGACCTCTATGAGCGCAACGGCGAAGCTGACCGCGCAAGACAGCTTCGCCAAGAGGCCGACAGGCTTCGAATACGCTTCAACCGCGACTTCTGGTGCGAGGACCAAGGGATCTTCGCCCTCGCGCTGGAAGCAAGAAGCCGCCCGGTCGCGGTCGTTTCCTCGAACCCCGGACATGCGTTGTGGTGCGGTATCGCGGACCGCGACAAGGGCCGCCGTTCCGTGGCGCGGCTGATGCGGGACGACATGTTCAACGGCTGGGGCGTGCGCACGCTTGCCACCTCGGAAAGGCGCTACAATCCCGTCGGCTACCACCTCGGAACGGTCTGGCCGCACGACAATGCGCTGGTGGCGGCCGGCTGCCGGCAACATGGCGAGGACGAGGCGGCGCTGCGCATCTTCACGGGCATCGCCGAGGCTGCGATGCACTTTCGTCATCACAGGCTGCCCGAAGCGATGGCGGGCTTTCCGCGCAACGATTTCCAGGTGCCGGTACATTACCCGGTGGCTTGCCACCCGCAGGCCTGGGCGGCCGGAACAGCGCCCTTCCTGCTGACGGTGTGCCTTGGCCTGGAACCCGACGGTTTCGCGAACAAGCTGCGGATCGTGCGGCCGCGGATGCCCGGTTTCGTGAATCGTATCGCGCTTCGCGGATTGCGTGTCGGCAAGGGCAGCGCCGATCTCGAATTCAGGCGAACGGATGGCGGCGCCGAGGTCAATGTCCTGCAGACGAGTGGACAATTGACCGTCGAAGTCGGAGGATGAGGGCTGCCATGGTTCGAACCTCCAGCCATGGCAAAAACATTCCGCCAGCCAGCCGTTCCGGCGACGCGTTTCGCTTGAATGTCCAGCCGATAGAGCCTATTTAGAATTATTCCAAACTATCGGCCCGCGAAGGGCTTGGAGATACCCATGTTCATCCAGACCGAATCGACGCCGAACCCGGCAACGCTGAAATTCCTGCCGGGCAAGGAAGTGCTGCGCGAAGGCACCGCCGATTTCCGCAACGCCGAAGCCGCGGCGGAGGCCTCGCCGCTGGCCGGCCGTCTGTTCGAGATCCCGGGCGTCACCGGCGTTTTCTTCGGCTATGACTTCATCACCGTGACCAAGGACGGCCCTGACTGGCAGCATCTGAAGCCGGCGATCCTCGGCGCCATCATGGAGCATTTCATGTCCGGCGCGCCGGTCATGGCCTCGGCCGCTCCGGCGAGCGACGCCGGCGGCACCGCCGAGTTCTACGACAAGGCAGACGAAGAGCTGGTGCTGACCATCAAGGAACTGCTCGACACGCGCGTGCGCCCAGCCGTTGCCCAGGACGGCGGCGACATCACCTTCCGCGGTTTCGAGAACGGCACGGTGTTCCTGCATATGAAGGGCGCCTGCGCCGGCTGCCCGTCGTCGACGGCGACGCTGAAGCACGGCATCCAGAACCTGCTTCGCCATTTCGTTCCCGAAGTGCAGCAGGTCGAGCAAGTCGCCTGACGCATTCCCGGCCGGTTGCTGCGCAACCAGCCCTATCGCAAAAACAAAAAACCGGGCCCCAACAGCCCGGTTTTCTGTTTTCAGGACGTCTTGTGTTGCCTAGACGGTCCGCCTGCGAAACTTTTTAGTTGACCATGATCTTTTCCGAAAACCGGTTCCCACTTTTCGGGATCATGGTCCTTACAACACGATGACCTTGGCGCCGACCGACGTGCGGTCGTAGAGGTCGATAATATCCTGGTTCATCAGCCGGATGCAGCCCGACGACATCGCCTTGCCGATCGAGAACCATTCCGGGCTGCCATGCAGGCGATAGCCCATGTCGCCGCCCTTGTTGAAGAGATACATGGCACGCGCGCCGAGCGGGTTCTTCAGGCCCGGCTCCATGCCGCCGGCGAATTTGGCGAGCTCGGGCTGGCGCTTGATCATCGGCGCTGGCGGCGTCCAGGTCGGCCATTCGCGCTTCAGCGCGATATGAGCGGTGCCGTGCCATTCAAAACCTTCGCGGCCGACGCCGATGCCATAGCGCATCGCCATGCCGTCGCCTTCGACAAAATAGAGGAACTTGTTCTGGGTATCGACGATGATGGTGCCCGGCTTCTCCGAAGTGTCATAGCGCACTTCCTGCCGATGATATTTGGCGGGCACCTTCTCGATCGGAATACGCGGCAGCTGATAGCCGGCATCGGTCATCGCGCCATAGTTGTTGGTGAAGATTTGCCCGCCGATGGTGCTGCACCCGCTGATCGCGGCCGACAGCGCAAGAGCGGCGAGGATTGCAAATGACTTCAAGCGCATGAATTGGTCCGATGCCCCGCCTGGATGCCAGCGGCACGAGTCGGCCGCTTTGTTGTCATCATTCATGCTGGCATTTCTTTTGCTTGCCAAGCGCGCACTGCCTATATGCAAGACCTTACGCGCCGGTAAGTGCCGAACTGCGGCATTTCCGCAACAGGCCTCACCGGATTGTGAAACAAAATCAATGAGGCGGTTCATAGAGCCGCCTGGGTTCGAGGAGAGCGTCATGAATGTCGGTGATGCCGCCGAGCGTTCCGGCCTGCCGGCCAAGACCATCCGCTACTATGAGGAGATCGGTCTGATCCGCCCGGCGCGGGCCGAGAACGGCTATCGCGATTACTCGGGCGAGGATATCCACCGGCTGGCCTTCCTGCGCCGCGCGCGCAATCTCGGCTTCTCAATCGACGATTGCAGGCAGCTTATGGCGCTCTATCAGGATCGCGACCGCGCCAGCCACGACGTGCGCGAGATCGCCGCCGCCCATGTCAGGGCGATCGAGGAGAAGGTGCGCGAATTGCAGTCGATGCGCTCGACGCTGCAGAAGCTGATCCATGCCTGCCACGGCGACGACCGGCCGGACTGCCCGATCCTGGACGACATGGCGGGAGCGGCCTGAGGCCCAAGGCCTGTCAGCGCTTCCAGAAATCGCGGTGCGGGGCGAGCATCTCGTCTGCGATTTCGGGAAAGGGGCCGAAGACCTCGATCTTCTTCTGGCCGGAGGCGAAGACGGTGCGCGAGGCGAGATTCATCGTCGGATTCTCCGCATGATCCCCGGTGAGCGCCAAGAGGCTGGTTTCCTCGACCCCGTAGACCAGGCGCCCGATATTCGCCCAGTCCATCGTGCCGGCGCACATCGCGCACGGTTCGAAGGTCGAGACCAGTGTGCATTGCCACAGGAACTCCGGCTCATAGGCCGCCGCGGCGCGACGGGCCAACTCGGTCTCGGCATGGCGCACCGTGTCGAGATTGCCCTGCCGCATCAAAACGCGGTCGTCCGGCCCGACCAGCACGCAGCCGAACGGATGCCCATGCGCCGCCGCCTCGCGCGCGACAGCATCCGCGGACCTAAGGTGGGCGAGCATCTGATCGCGGGTCATGGGAAATCCTCTTACGGCGAGATTGCTGCCAAGGAATATGATTAGCAATAATTAATCTTCGCTCGACTACGGCTCGAACGTCCCCATTTGGCTTTGCGCTCCGCCTATTCTGATTTTGGTGCTATTCTGACGACCGCACAAATGAGATTGCCGGCCATGGGTTTCCAGGACGACATCGAACGTGTCGAGCAGCACATCCGCGAGATCGAACAGCGGATCGAGCGCCAGCGCGCGGTCATCACCCAAGCGGAAGAGAACGGCCTGCCGACAGACGGTCCGAGCAACTTCCTGTGGTTCCTGAAAGAGGCATTGAGCCTGAGCCGCGACCACCTCGCCAGGCTTCTGGCGGATGAATTTCGAGCGAGGGACTCACGGTAAGGAGCCAGCATTCGGGCGGGCGGGGCGGCTATCGCGGTGAACGCCTAGCGTGTCAGCGACCCTTGTAGATATACCGGAGCGGCAGAGCTACGAGCGCGCCTAAAATTGCAACCAGCAGGAACCAATAGAGATATGGGTCTTCAACCCGATCCAAGGTTACCAAGCCGCCGCCGTGCTTTGGGATGGTGGCCTTCCCCGTCCATAGCCAAAAGGCGACAAATGCGCCGCCAACAAGCACCTCGGCGATGAGAATACCTCTGATGATTGGTGAGTGCTGACTTTTGTCGGCCATGGCTGCTCCTGAGTTCCCGTAAGTTGGCATGGCTTGGCCTGTCAAATTATATAATCGCCTGCGTAAAGGCGATTATCTGGCTGACAAACCCAAACCGATTACGTAGGGTAAACGGCATAGGAGTTAGCCATGTCCGTTCTGTCCCGCCCCGAATTCCATGACGAAGCCAAGGCTTTCGGGCATGTCGAATCCATACTGTGGCCGAATGGTCCTGTTTGCCCCAAGTGCGGTAGCGTTGATCGCCACTATGCTTTGAAAGGCGTTCGCACCAAGCCTTCCAAAAAGAACCCGAACGGTGTCGAGCGCCACGGCCTGTACAAATGCAGCGCCTGCCGTTCGCAGTTCACCGTCCGCATGGGCACGATCTTCGAGGAAAGCCATCTGCCGCTCACCAAGTGGCTACAGGCCATCCACCTTATGTGCGCCTCTAAGAAGGGTATCAGCGCACACCAGATGCACCGCATACTCGAATGCACCTATGAGGCCGCTTGGTTCCTGTGCCATCGCATTCGCCTTGCTATGGCCTCTGGCGAGCTTGCTCTGATGGGCGGCAACGGCAAGACCGTTGAGGCCGACGAAACGTATATCGGTCATTTGCAGGGCTCTCCCGTCAAGCGTGGTGGCAGCGCCCACAAGAACACTGTTGTCACGCTTGTCGAGCGCGGCGGCAAGGCCCGTTCCTTCCATGTCGATACCGCCCGCATGGGCAACGTCATGCCCATCGTCCGCGCGAACATCGCCAAGGAAAGCGCGCTCATGACCGACGAAAGCGGCATCTATCGCCAGGTCAGCCGGGATTTCGCCTCGCATGAATTTGTCACGCACTCCAAGAATATGTTCGCGGCAACGTCCACACCAACACCGTTGAAGGCTTCTTCTCGATCTTCAAGCGCGGCATGAAGGGCGTCTACCAGCATTGCAGCGAACACCATCTGCACCGCTTGCCGAGTTTGATTTCCGCTATTCGAACCGCGTCGCGCTTGGTATCGATGACGGCACCCGCGCTTTCATCGCCTTGAACGGCGTGAAGGGTAAGCGCCTCACCTATCGCAGACCTGCTTGACGATAAGCGCAGGCACTGCCGCAAGCCGACTCTGGCGATGTGCTACCGCAAGAAAAAGCCGGGGATCTAGTCCCCGGCAAGTTAGGTTGATCGGAACGGCAAGGCGGCTACGCCGCTAGCGCCGTCTTATCGGCTTCGAAAATGGCCGCAGACGGATTCGATGCGTCCGAAACGGAAGCGCGTGTAGGGATTGACCCATACCATCGCAACACCTTCTTTTCAGAGCGGGGGCCTTGAAAAGAGGCGGCAGAGATGCGATTCTAGGGTGTGAACTCTAGTGGTCGCGGGGCCTCTACCGCCCTTTTCGACTGCTGGTCATCTGGGCCGCATTCCCGTTGAAGCCGGGTTTGCGGCCTTTCTATTAGTCTCCCCTCTAACGCCGATGGCCGGAGCGCGAGAGGCTGCTGGTTCCGTTCATTCCCTATCCTCATGGAATCATGTTGGCGGCTTGCCGCGCGTGGCAATAGGACACATCTGCGTCCGACCGTCAATGCCTAACCTTCGTGCGGCGGCGCGCTAACCTCCATAATGCATAAAATCAGGCCATTGCCATTTTCTGCATATTTCTATATGAGAGCTATCCAAGGTTCTAACATTGTTCTGTTCATTTTTTGAAAGAAGGATGCCTCCGGGATGAACACAGAGTTTGAACATCAGGAAGAGCAGACAACCGAAGAAAGTTCGGGATCGATGGAACGTGAACGTTCCACGATACAATTCCCCTACATGTCCCTATCGGACGCGCTTGAAGTCGTTCGGAAGCTTCATGAGAACGTGGGACAGGGAGAGGCCACAGAGGACCAGTTGGCCGCTTGGATGAACCTGAGCCCCAAAAGCAGCGGGTTCCGAGTCCGCATCGGCACTACTCGAATGTTCGGGCTCATGGAACCGAATGGGCCGGGCCTCAAGTTAACACCGCTCGGACGTATGTCCGCCGACCCAACTCAAGAGCGCAAGGCCAAGGTAGAGGCCTTCCTGACGGTTCCTCTCTACAAGCTCGTATATGAGAATTATAAAGGCGGAGTTGTGCCGCCTGCGGCTGCTTTCGAGCGCGATATCAAAACCTGGGGCGTAGCGGCCAAACAGACATCACGGGCTCGTCAAGCCTTGGAACGATCCGCTGAGGAAGCGGGATTTTACGAGAGTGGCCGCAATCGCTTGGTCGTACCCGCATCTGCATCGTTCAGGGCAAACGATGACGGAGTAGGCAAGGGTGGTAGTGGTGGAGGATCAAGTGGCGGGGGCGATACGCCGACTTTGGATCCCATCATTAAGGGATTGATAGATCGCCTGCCCCCTCCGGGTTCAAATTGGACAAAAGCTAAGCGGAAACTCTGGCTTCAAATCCTCGAAAATAGCTTTGATTTGGTTTATGAGGACGACAGCGACAAAGGAGACGCTTTCCAGTGACCAAGAAGCCCGCCCCAAGGGCGGAGGAATCACAAGTCGAGAAGTTTCGCAAAGCCGCGCGGGAACTTGGAACTGACCAATCGGACGAAGCCTTTGAGTCCGCTCTAGGCAAGATCGCTCACGCGCCGAAGCTCACCAATGCGCAGATAAAGGAACTGGCGCGGCGGAAGCGCGAAGGGAAATAATTATCCGTCAATTGCCCTGAAACATTCCAGAGTAGCCCTTATCGGGCGTTCCGGCTGTATGCTCGAATACAAGTTGGCAAATCCACATCCCGGCGTCTAGAACGACTTCGTTCTGCCCAAAATTAAACATTTCTAATTGAATGCGATTGTTGAACCCGGCGTGTACGATAGGAGCCGTAACGTGGACGCTTACTCCGAGCCTTGCCAGTGAACTTTTCCCCTCAACCCTAGCTGCGAGACGGGATGTGTAGGGAATGTTAACCCTCTGCTTTGTCCACGCTAGCACGAAACGACCAGGTTGCAGGGCGAAGGTGGGCGACTGTTGTTTTACCTGAAGACCGGCAACTGCTGCGTAGCTGTAACCTGGGGCGCCGGGTCGAATTGAAAGGCCGTTAATTTGAGGCCAAGTCGCAAAATTATCGTCTAGAGTTAGATCAATACTAGTTGAGGAAATTGCGATTGTGAGATGGGGCTCGGGGTCAATGACGATCTGCTTTTGCTGCAAAGCTATTCGGATCTCTCTATCCGTCAGTATCATTGACCCCTCCCAAACGGGCTTAGGCAGCCTTGCTGCTAAATTGAGAATCCGCCACCCAAATTCTCCATCTGCCGGAGGCCGATTCTGTAGGCAACTCAATCAAAACCTTATCCGACGTGCTGACAATAGGGGGGCCAACTTCCAGAAAACCATTATTGACAAGACCCTTATATACAGCAACCTCCTCCTGAGTCCCTTCCGCGGTTTGAATTTTAACAATCGTCTCTAGGGGGCCGGGACCATCCATTATGGGCGTGCATTTTAAAAACATTCTTGACCTCCTGTAGCGGGCTTCATTTTTCAAGGTTTTCGCCAAACTGGGCCAACGGACCTGATTTGCCTATCCGCCCAGCTTGTTTTCAACACCTTTCCTTGCTCCAGCCTGACTGCAGAACAAAGCAGGAACATTATGCCTAATTTCCTCAAACAATCGAATCACGTTTTGTTCTCATAATCGAACGCAAGGGTTAATGATCCGTTCCTTGGTTTGTCAACCAGATAATCGCCGGCCCGACAGGGGTTCAAACCGTGAACAAAATCTGGCATGGTGCCTCCCATGCCACTCGTTTCCCCGATTTCCCTCAACCCGTTGATTGACGGCCGCCAGTCGGAGCGCGCCATGCTGGTGCGCCGCGGCGTGCAGCGGCTGCTTGCCGAAATGGGCGCGCATGTGATGCCGGAGCTTTCCCTGGCCACAGGGCGGCGCGCCGATCTCGTGGCGCTGACCAGGCAGGGCGACATCTGGATCATCGAGATCAAATCCTCGATCGAGGATTTCAGGGCCGACCGCAAATGGCCGGACTACCGGCTGCATTCCGACCGCTTCTTCTTCGCCACCCATCCCGGCGTTCCCCAGGACATCTTCCCCGAGGAATGCGGCTTCATCCTTTCAGACGGCTATGACGCCGAGATCCTGCGCGATGCACCCGAGCACCGCATGGCGGCTCCGACGCGCAAGGCGCTGATGCTGCGGATTGCCCGCGCGGGCGCCGCGCGGCTCCTGGCGGCCGAGCTTGCCGGCGTGGCGGTGCCGGCGCTGGATGGCGAGAGCGAGTAGCGTCTGTTCCTCGCCGCACTAGGCGGAAGAGGAAATAGCCGTTGCAGCCTGACCTATTCCACTTCCTCTTCCGCCCCGCCGGCCGCCGCCGTTAGCAGGACGGCGGCGCCGAGCAGCGCGGCAATCAGCGAGCCGGCAAGGATGCCGACCTTCACCGTGTCCTGGAGCGCCGGGTCGCCGGCGAAGGCGAGCAGGCCGATGAACAGGCTCATGGTGAAGCCGATGCCGCAAAGCAGCGAAATGCCCAGCATATGCAGCCAGCCGGCATTGGCCGGCAGGTCGGCGAGGCCGAAGCGGATCGCCAGCGCCGAGGAGCCGAAAACGCCGACCAGCTTGCCGAGAACCAGGCCGGCGGCGACGCCCAGCGTCAGCGGCTCGACAAGGGCTGCAAAGCTCAGGCCGCCGAGCGAGACGCCGGCATTGGCGAAGCCGAAGATCGGAATGACGAGAAACGGCACAAGCTTGTGCAGTCCGTGCTCCAGCCGGTGCAACGGCGAATGTTCTGTTTCGTGGCCGATGCCGGGCGAACGCTCCAGCGGAATGGTGAGCGCCAGCGCGACGCCGGCGAGCGTGGCATGCACGCCCGATTTCAGCACCAGCACCCACAAGACGACGCCGAGCAGGAGATACGGCCAGAGCTTCATGGCCTGCATGCGGTTGAGCACGACGAGCAAGGCGATGACGACGAAGGCGGCGGTCAGATAAGTGAGCGACAGGCCGCTGGTGTAGAACAGCGCGATGATGATGACGGCGCCGAGATCGTCGATGATGGCCAGAGCGGTGAGGAAGACCTTCAGCGAAGCGGGCACACGGCTGCCGAGCAGCGACAGCACGCCCAGCGCGAAGGCGATGTCGGTGGCGGTGGGGATCGCCCAGCCGGAGAGCGCTGCCTGATTTTCGCGGTTGACCAAGACATAGACCAGCGCCGGCACCGCCATGCCGCCGGCAGCGGCAATGCCCGGCAGCACGCGGCGGGGCCAGGTCGAGAGCTGCCCGTCGAGCATCTCGCGCTTGATCTCCAGCCCGACCAGCAGGAAGAACACCGCCATCAGCCCGTCATTGATCCAGTGCGAGACGCTGAGCGGCCCGAGATAGGCGTGCAAGACGGCGAAATAGGTTTCAGCCAAAGGCGAGTTGGCGACGATCAGCGCAAGAGCTGCGGCCACCATCAGGATGATGCCGCCGGCGGCCTCACCATCGAGGAAATCGCGCAGGATCGATTTCGACCGTTCGTCTCGCATGGTCCCTCCGCCCGTCACCCCGACCTGACGGCCGGAAACCTATAACGTAATGATGCGCAGCCCCGCTGGCGAAGCAAGCCTGCTTCGGAAGTTGGCCGAAACGCCCGTCGCTTCGTCATCCACGGGCGAAGCAAGCGAAGCGACGCGGCGCAGACCGGAGGATCCTGTGTGTTGGTTCTGGTGTATGGTTGAAGTGGGAAGGAGGCCGAGTGGATCCTGGTCGTCCTTTCGGAC
>NZ_JAIUHK010000010.1:0-170625 GCF_020165075.1 Mesorhizobium sp. CA4 | reverse complement strand
ACCGGAGCAACTGGTGCGACTGGTGCCACGGGCGCGACGGGAGCAACGGGAGCCACAGGTGCGACCGGCGATACCGGCGCAACTGGAGCAACTGGTGCCACCGGCTCGACCGGGGCAACTGGAGCGACTGGTGCCACCGGCTCGACGGGAGCAACCGGAGCCACAGGCTCGACGGGAGCAACTGGAGCCACAGGTGCGACGGGCGATACCGGCGCCACTGGAGCAACCGGTGCCACAGGCTCAACCGGAGCTACCGGATCCACAGGTGCGACCGGCGCCACTGGCGCAACTGGTGCCACCGGCTCAACCGGGGCTACCGGAGCAACGGGAGCCACAGGTGCGACGGGCGATACCGGCGCCACTGGAGCGACTGGTGCCACCGGCTCAACTGGTGCGACCGGAGCGACTGGTGCTACCGGCTCAACCGGAGCGACGGGTAGCGGCGGTCCGACCGGAGCCACCGGACCGACAGGCCCAGGCGGCGAAACCGGGCATCAAGGTCCGCAGGGCAACAACGGGCACGGCAATGGCGAACAGAACGCGCCAGGCAATTCTGGCGACCACAACAATGCCGATAACAGCTCGCATCAAGGACAGGGCAACTCTGCCGGTGGCCAAGGCAATGGAAATGGCGGGCCCCACGCCACCGTAACGGCAAGCACGCTGGGGCTGACGGACTCCAAGCAGTTCTTGAAGTCCGGCTCGTCCGGCGGCGGCGGCCCTGCCTCGTTCGGGAAGCTTGTCAGCCAGGCTGCCAATTCGGCGACGACCGATCTCTTGAACGTGCTCAACACGGTCAAAGGCTTTGGCCAGAACCAGAATAAGCCGTCCGGCGCGACGTCCGACCTGGTATCGGACAAGGGCAAGCAAGGTGCTGGCTACGGTCAGGCCGACGACACGCTGAAAAAGGCTCTGAAGGATATTCTGAAGCCGAATGACTGAGTGTCGGTCAAGAAAAGCACGCGCGGGCTTTGCGGAAACGCAGGGCCCGCGCCCTTGCGTCTTGGACAGAGGGAAAAGGCTCGTGCCGTGGCCTTGTTCGCATTACAATAGAGTTGCCGTGCACCCACGCCGGCGCAGTCGTTGCGGCAGCGTTCTCGAACCCTCGCAAGGTCGCAGGGGAAGTAGATGGTGAGCGTTCCTCAATACACCCTGGCTCAGCCGGTCCCAATCCGTACGGATATGGAAGCGCGCAAAGCCGGGAACGGTCAACAGATCGCAGAGGACCGGACCCCTGGCGGCCCCGCCGCTTTCGATCGGATCGGGCCGCGAGTCAAGGCAATGCTCCAGGTCGCCCGCTATCACGGTGTCGAACTGGATCCTAATGAATTCCGAGCAACGGCCGAAGGCTCGTTTCCAACCGCCTCCGACCTCTCGCAGTGGGCCCAGAACGCCGGGATGTGGTCTCGTGCGTTGCGTATCCGCTGGTCGCATCTGTTGCGCTTTGAGCACGCGGGGCCAATCGTCCTCCTGTTCAACGATGGCGGAGCCGGTCTCCTTGTCGGGGCAAGCGCCGAACACAACCTCGTTTTCCTCAAGAGCGTCGACGCTTCCGACGACGCGGACGCTCTACCAATCGACGAGCTCCGCCTCGCTCAGGTGTGGTCTGGCGAGGCCGTCTTGTTGCGGGCTGCGCGGTCCCACGTCGCGGCGGACGCGCCATTCACGTTTGGTTGGCTGATCGATCTGGTGCGGCTCGAGAGCCGCCCGCTACGCGACATTGGCATCGCCTCGTTTACGCTTAGTATTCTTACCGTTCTGCCACCTCTCATCGTAATGACGGTGGTCAACAAGGTGCTGCAGTTCAGCAGCTTTTCGACCTTGGTGCTTCTCTCGGCCGTGATTGCTGTTGTCTTCGTCTACGAGACACTACTCGGCCATGCTCGGCGGCTGATCGTCAACGTTGTCGGCGCGCGTCTGGACACGAAGCTCAATCTGCATGTTTTCGGCAGGCTGTTGCGCCTGCCTCTCGACTATTTCGAGCGGCATCCTGCAGGCGAGACGATGTATCACCTTGCCCAGGTTTATCGCATTCGTGAGTTCCTGACCGGCAAGCTCCTCAGCACATTCCTGGATCTGATCACGCTGTGTGTCCTGATCCCGGTCATCTTCTACATAAATCCCATACTGGCCTGGATGGTGCTCGCCTGTGCGGTCGTGATCATGGCGACGATCTTCGCCTTCCTCGCGCCGCTGCGCCGACGCTATCAACGCGTCGTGGACGCGGAGACCTTGAAGGCAGCCGCGCTCGGCGAGACCGTCGTCGGCATCAAGACCGTCAAGGCGCTCGGGCTCGAACCGCAGCGCAAGGCGATGTGGGACGAACGGGTGGCCGACGCCGGCAAGGCGCGTCTCGCTTTCGGGCAACTGGCCAACTGGCCGCAGACTCTCGTCACGCCGATCGAGCGTGTGATGGTTCTCGGCACCATGCTCATCGGCGCCTATCTCGCGATGAACGACCGGTCGGGCTACATGGTCGGCAGCCTGTTCGCTTTCATGATGATCGCCCAGCGCGTCGCCCAGCCACTGGTCGGACTGGCACGGCTGGTCGAGGATTATGAGGAGGTCAGCGCCGCGATCGGGGAAGCCGCTTCGGTTCTCAACCGGCCATTGGAGAGCAGTTCCAATTCTGCCGGCCTGCGGCCAAGGCTCGTCGGCGAGATCAAGTTCAGCGATCTGACATTCAGTTACATCGGCACCAAGACACCGGCACTCGACCGGGTCAGCTTCGATGTCCCGGCCGGTACCATGTTCGGCATTGTCGGGCGCAGCGGATCAGGCAAATCGACGATCGCGCGCCTGTTGCAGGGAATAAACCGTGACTACAGCGGGTTCCTTAAGCTCGATGGGGTTGATCTCAAGGAAATCAACCTCCGCCATTTGCGCCAGGGACTGGGCGTCGTCCTTCAGGACAATTTTCTGTTCCGCGGCTCGATCAGGGACAACATCATCGCGGGACGTCCTGGTCTGACGCTGTCCGACGCGATGCGTGCCGCTCAACTGGCAGGTGCGGCCGAATTCATCGAGCGCATGCCGAACGGCTACGACACCTATATCGAGGAGGGTTCGCCCAACCTATCTGGCGGCCAGAAGCAGCGGCTGGCAATCGCTCGTGCGCTCGTTCACGATCCGACGATCCTGATCCTCGACGAGGCGACGAGCGCGCTCGATCCGGAGAGCGAGGCCGTAGTGAGCGCGAACCTGATGCGCATCGCCAGCGGTCGCACGATGATCATCGTTTCGCATCGGCTCGCCTCTTTAACCGAATGCGACCAGATCCTCGTCATCGACCAGGGCAAGGTGCTCGATGTCGCTTCTCACCCGGTGCTTCTGGAGCGGTGCGCTGTCTATCGCCAGCTCTGGTTCCAGCAGAACCGGCATCTTGACGGGCGTCATGGCCGTCTGGCGGCAGTGCCGTCTCGACCCGACTGAGCTGGCCGGCAATGAGCAGCACCACTCATTCCACCCTTCCAGTTCACCGGCGCCGGCGAGATGCGAGCGATCCGACTGCTCCTGCCATTCTTGAGTTCAAATGGCCGTCGACGGCAGTCGCCAATGCGCCGATTCCCTGGGTGGCGCGCAGTATCGTGTGGATTATCTCCAGCATGGTCGCCGCCTTGATTGTGCTCGCGGCGCTGATCCCCGTCGACCAGGTCGTCACCACAAGGGGGCTTGTGGTCTCGCAATCGCCCAACATCATCGTCCAGCCGTTGGAGACTGCGATCGTACGATCGATCGAGGTGCGCGAAGGCCAGCGTGTAAAGGCCGGCCAGGTGCTGGCTCGCCTGGATGCCACCTTCGCTTCAGCGGACCTTACGGCGCTGGCCACTCAGGTCTCAACCCTCGAAGCCGAAGTGGCGCGCCTCAAAGCCGAGGCCGAGGGCTTGCCTTTCAGCTATGATGGACTGGACCCGAGCTGGACATTGCAGGCCGCGATCTTCGATCGCCGAAAGGCGGTATATGATGCAAAGCTGGAAAGCTTCGACAGGCAGCGTGACGAGTTGAGCTCCGTCATCTCGCGCTCACAATCCGACGCAGAGGGCTATCGGCAGCGTCTGGCTGTCGCGGCATCGATCGAAAAGATGCGTCAGCAGCTCGAAGAAAGGCAGGTTGGGAGCCGTCTCAACACGCTTCTCGCCGAGGACAACTCGGCGGAGATGTCGCGCTCGCTGAACAACGCCGAGCAGACGACCGAGGCTGCCAAGCGTCAGCAGGCCGCGGCCGCAGCCGAGCGTGACGGCTACGTGCAGAGCTGGCGTGCCGATGTCTCGCAGAGCCTTTCGGAAGCGAATTCACGCATGTCGGACGCGCGCGAGCTTCTAAACAAGGCGAAGCTGCGCAAGCAGCTGGTGGAGTTGAAGAGCGAAGCCGATGCGACCGTTCAGTCGGTCGCCAAGGTGTCGGTGGGTTCGGTTCTGCAGTCCGGCGAGCGCCTGATCACACTTGTCCCATCCGACGCGGTGCTCGAGATCGAGACCAATATCGTTGGGCGCAGCAGCGGCTTCGTCCATGTCGGCGACCCTGTGGCTATCAAGTTCGATACCTTTCCCTACTCGCAATATGGCTTGGCGCATGGCACCGTTCGCGCGGTCAGCCCGGACTCCTTTTCGGCCAGGGAACAAGCGCGCGATCCAAACAGTTCGCTGGCAATGCTGCCCTCCGATGCGGACCTATTCTATCGCACCCAGATATCTATCGACGATGTCGCACTCCACGGTTTGCCGGCGGACTTCGCGATCAGTCCCGGCATGCCTGTGACTGCTGACGTGAAGGTGGGCCGCCGCACAGTGCTAAAATATCTGCTGGGCGCCCTGCTGCCGATCGGACAGGAAGCGATGCGGGAGCCCTAGATGGCGATCCTCGACCGCCTGACCGCACGTATTCATCCCGCGCTGGCACTTCGCCGGGCGGTTCAGCTCTCCGGCAGCGGCAAGCCTGAAGAAGCTTTTGTGCTGATGGCCATTGCCGCGCGCGGCGGCATTGTGGAAGCGCAATATCAGGTCGGCCGTTGCTACCTGGAAGGCATTGGCGTGCCGCCAAGCCATTCGGAGGGCGCGCGCTGGTTGCGGCGCGCAGCCGATCGCGGCAGCCCCGATGCGCAAGCCCTCCTAGCTGCGCTCTGCGTAGCCGGGCTGGCGCCACAAGAAATTGGAGTTGGTTCAGAAGGCTTGTTCGAACGAAATTCCTCGGGCGAGCCAGACTTCGCGGCAGCGCTCGACCTCGCGCGGAAAGCCGCCGAAGCCGGATCCGCTACAGGACAAGCCCTGCTCGGCTACATACTGAGCAAGGGTCCAAAAGCGATGCGCGATCTTGACGCCGCGCATGGCTGGTACGAAAAATCAGCGGCGGCCGGTTGCCCGGAAGGATGCCTTGGCCTGGCCCTTTCTTTGACCCGATTGAGGCAGCCGGAGCAGAGAACCAGAATCGCCTCAGAGCTTCGCCGGGCGGCGGACGCCGGTCTGCCGACGGCGATCTATCTGCTTGCCGTGCTCACCGAGCACGGGATGGGAGTGGCTGTCGATCTGGACGCGGCTCAGCGGCTTTACAGGGATGCGGCGGAGACGGGACTCGCATCCGCTCAATTCCGGCTGGGGCTGGCACTCATCGAGGGTAGCCTGGTGGATCTGGACCCTGTCGCCGGTGAAGCCTGGATGCGTCGCGCCGCGCTGGCAGGAAATATCGAAGCCGCTTATCGCTTGGGCGAACTGTATGCGAGCCGGCCTCAGCGGGACTTTGCGGAGGCAGCGAGCTGGTACCGCCGGGCTGCTGATGGCGGTCACCAGCCGGCCTTACGTGCATTGGCTTCGCTCTATCTCTCGGGCAATGGTGTGGCTCAGGACGCTGAGGAAGGAACTCGCTTGCTGCGTTCCGCAGCAGCCAGCGGCGACCGCGACTCCCAAGTTGACCTAGCAAACCTCGTCCTTGAAGGCGCGGGCGAACCAGATGACGCTGTCAGCGTAGCCGGATGGTTTGGGGCAACCGCATCATCAGGCGATCTGGTTGCGGCGTTCAATCTCGGTCTCTGCTTCGCGGAAGGCGTGGGTGTCGGCAAGGACCAGGAGCGTGCGGCGCGTTGGATGGGGCGGGCGGCCGAAGGCGTTGCCGAGGCACAATATATGTATGCCCGCATGCTTCAGGAAGGACGAGGCGTGGCTGCCGATCAGAGGCAGGCTCGCGTCTGGTTTGAGCGGGCGGCAAAAGCTGGCCTTGTGGGCGCGCAGGTCGCTCTTGCCGAAATGCTTTACAACGGTCGCGGTGGAGAACGCTCTGTCGTTGCCGCAGCCTATCTTTTCAAGCAAGCCGCCGCTGCTGGACATGCCGGGGCGATGTTCGCGATCGGGGCATTGTACGAGACCGGACAAGGCCTATCGATCAATCCTAAAGCGGCGCAGGAATGGTTTGCAGCGGCCGCTGAAAGAGGCCACGGGCATGCGCAGCTCATGCTTGGCCGCTATCTCTCCAGGGGCATTGCCGGCGACCATGACTCCGCTGCCGCCCGCATTTGGTTCGAGCGGGCGGCAGCGCACGGTGTCCAGGAAGCCTCCGACGAGCTCGCCGAAACATAGCGGCGATATAGCTCGCGGTTTTTGGCTTCCGGGATCGGTATCTGGGATACGCCTCAGATGTTCGCCGGCGTGAGGCATGCAAGCACGCAGGCCGCCGATCGACGCCCTAGGGGAATAAGCTTGAAGCGAGGGCAAGCAGAGGCTCAACGGCCAGTTGGTGTTGAAGCGGGCTCGATCGGCTACATATTTAAGGCATGCCCGTCCGTCGAAAAGTCGACTTAGCAGAAAAACTGATAGCAGAGTGGCCACTCTCCCCAGCGGCAACACTTGGATCGTCCGTAAGGGCGAGGGGCATTTTCCTCGACATGGGGCGCGCCTACCTCTTGCACTGAGAAAGCTGCTTCACATCGAATCCAGGGTGCTCAGCCTGAGGCTGCCGGAAGGCGATGACGCCGATGTTGAATCGGCCTCCGCAATCATCACTCAAGCAATGCACAACATCGAAGACCTGCCGGTGATCCCCCGCGAAGTCGAGGACATCCTGACAATCTCCTCCGCCGAGCGGCACCGCTGGCTGAAGGACGGGCGCTTGCAGAGCGCCGGAACCAGAACGGTCAAACTTCGCGGCCGCGCAAGAAAGATCACCTTCCACGTCTTCGAGCCGCGCCATATCGAAGATGTGCTCGACCGCGACCTGGTCAGCGCCTGGCGGGACGAGGATGCCGCGACCTCTGCTGAGAACCGGCGACGCGCTGCCGCGAAGGCTGCCCTGAAGCGTGCTCAAAAAAGTGGCCGTAGGGGTTCAACTTCAGGCGATGGCGACCGGGACAATGCATCTCGCTCCAACTTGCGCGGCTGGGAGGATTTCGAGAGTGAGGGTCTTCTGCGCTGACAATTTTAAGGCGCGCCTCGGCAACTTGGCGGGCGATCCCGACTGACGGGCGTCAATCCTCAGAACTTGTAGACTCTGCCAAGCGGGCGTACAGTATTGTTTGGTTGCTACATGTTACAGAAGTATAGAATAAGAATTTAACAAATTTAAAACGAAGGACATTCGCCGGGGCGGAGGGCAACCGAGCGGTATCGGTTGGCGTGAACTCGTGGTCCTGGAGGCCGGCTATGGCGAAGACGATCAACAAGGGCTTGGGCGTTGGCCAGCCTGGGCCAGATCAGCCGTTTCTCGACACCACCGCCTACGGATCCGGGCCGGACGACTCTGTCTCGGATGTGACCGAGAACGCCGCCATCACCCACCACGTGGCCACGGTGAACGGGATTTCCGTTTCCTACACCGCGACAGCCGGTCATCTTGTCGCCGTCGATCCGTCGAGTTCGAAGCCGGCCGCCAAGGTCTTCTATGTCGCCTTCACGGCGGACGGCATGGACGCGACAACCCGGCCGGTGACCTTCTTCTACAATGGCGGGCCTGGCTCGTCATCGGTCTTCCTGCTGCTCGGCTCGTTTGCGCCCAGGCGCATCAGAACCAGCATGCCCGGCTTCACGCCGCCTCCGCCCTACGCCATGGAGGACAATCCCGATAGCCTGATCGAACGCAGCGACCTGGTCTACATCAACCCGGTCGGCACCGGCTATTCCGCGGCGATCGCACCTTTCAAGAATCGCGACTTCTGGGGAGTCGATCAGGACGCCGTCTCGATCAAGCAGTTCATCAAGCGGTATCTCAGCGCTTTCAATCGCTGGAACTCGCCGCGCTTCCTGCTCGGCGAATCCTACGGCACGGCTCGCAGCTGCGTGCTGGCTTGGCTGCTGCACGAGGACGGCCTCGACCTCAACGGAATCACGCTGCAATCCAGCGTGCTTGACTATCCCGCCAACTTCTCCAACGCGGTCGGCCTCATGCCGACCTTTGCCGCAGATGCGTGGTTTCACAAGAAGACCGGCATCGAGCCACTGCCAGCTGACCTCGCCTCATACATGGAGACCGTGACTCAGTTCGCGCAGGGCCCCTACAGCGCAGCACTTAACGCTTTCCCGAAGGCAGACCCCGTGGCGGTGGAGACGCTGAGCCGCTACCTCGGCTTGCCCGCCAGCGAACTCGGTGCTTGGCGGCTGAACGTGGAGGCTGCCGACCGGCTCGGTCATTCCGCCTTCCTAATCGAGCTTCTGCAGGACCAGGGCCTGGCGCTGGGCGCCTATGACGGGCGGGTGACCGGCATCGATACGGGCATATCGGCCATCGTCTCGCCCGATGGCGGCATGAACGACCCGACCATGGCGGCTGTGGGCGGTGTCTACACCACAATGTGGAACAGCTATCTCAGCAACGACCTCAAATTCACTGCCACCTCGAACTTCATCGACCTCAACGATCAGGCCTTCCAGTTTTGGGACTTTAGTCACACCGATCCGACGGGCGCAGTGCAGAAGCCGGACAGCCAGGGCAACCCGACCCTCTACACGGCAGGCGATCTCGCCGCCACAATGGCCGCCAATCCCGACCTGCTGGTGCTCTCGGCCAACGGCTACTACGATTCGGTGACGCCTTTTTTCCAAACCAAGCTGACGCTGGACACGATGCCGCTGGAGGACGCCCGGGTGCGCGCCAATCTTGCGATCAGAAATTACCCCTCGGGACACATGATCTACCTCGACGGCGCTTCGCGAACGGCCATGAAAGCCGATCTCGCCGCCATGTACGACCGGGCGGTCGGCACACGTCGCGCCCAGTTGCAAGCTAGAGCGGCGCTGTCGCGCGCGGTGCCCAACATCATCCGGCCCTATTTCAAGCTGCCCGGCGTCGGCGACGTCGCCTTCCGTCCTGCTGCTGCCGGTGCAGAAGCGTGGAATGTACCGGATCTGTGCCGGGCCTATGGCTGGCCGAGCGGCCTCGTCGGCGGCGGCGTCATCGCGATCATCGAGTTCGGCGGCGGGTGGGTGCAGAAGGATATTGATGCCTATTTCCGCTCGACGGGCCTGCCGGCACCGACCATCGTCGACGTGCCGATCGGGGGCGGCCGCAACGATGCGAACAAGCACTCCGGCAACCCGGCTGCCGACCCGGACCGCGAAGTCGCGCTCGACATCGAAGTCGCCGCCGCAGCCTATTCCGTGGCCACCGGCGATGCGGCAAGCATCCGCGTCTACTGGGCTGACGGGAGCGACTGGGGCGCGATGGCGACCGCGATCATCGCCGCCGCGGCCGACGGCTGTGATGTCTGCTCTGTGTCTTGGGGCTCCGACGAGGCCAACTGGACGTCGGCGGCAACAATGGCAGGCACCGACTATCCCGGCAGGCTGAATAAAGCGGCGGAGGCCGCCACCAAGGCCGGCATGATTGTCTTCGCCGCATCGGGCGACAACGATTCCTCGGACGGCGGGGCCGATCCGGCCAATGTTGACCTGCCGTCCTCCAGCCCGTTCGTCGTTGGCTGCGGCGGCACCATGAAGCCGCACGGCGCCAATGCGGAAGAGACCGTCTGGAACGACGATCCCGGCAACCCGAACGGCTCGGGAACGGGCGGCGGCTTCTCGGAGCTCTTCCGCCCCATGCCGGCATGGCAGGCGGGAGCTCCGCACGGCCCCGGCCGCATGGTGCCCGACGTCTCCGCCAGTGCCGATCCCTATACGGGCTACGGTGTCTTCGTGCACGGCCGGCAGGAAGTGATCGGCGGCACCAGCGCCGTGGCGCCGCTCTATGCCGGACTATTTGCCGCCTTCGGGCGCAAGCTCGGAATGGTGGCGCCGCAGCTTTGGCTGAACCACACCTGCTTCAACGACATAACCAGCGGCGATAACGGTTATTTCCGCGCCCGCATCGGCCCGGACCCCTGCACCGGCATCGGCACTCCTATCGCGGACAAATTGGGCGCGCTGTTTGAGGCGCCACGCAAGCCTGCTGCCGAAACGGCGCGCCCAGCGCCCCGCCGACGGCGAAATGCAGCGGCGGCTGCTTGAAACCGCCGGCGCTCCCGAAGACCTGATTGCGGCGCGACCCCCGGGACCCAGGCGGTTTGTATATGCTTGTATAGATAAGTTCGATCGGCTAGGCTCGAGTGAGATCGCTAAGCAGACCGTTCCAAGGAGGATCGCATGCGCAACGCTCCGCTCTTCGACCTGTCGGGCCGGAAAGCGCTTGTTACCGGCGCAAGCCGCGGCATCGGGCGTTCCATTGCCGAGGCACTGAGCGCGGCCGGCGCCGATGTCGCCGTCACGGCACGCAGCCTTGCCTCGCTTGGGGAGACGACGGCAGCCATCGGCGCCGCAGGTGGAGTAGCGCATGCCATCGCCTTGGACGTCACCGATGTCGGCCGCTGCAGGACGGCGACAGCCGAGGCCGCCAGCCTGCTCGGCGGTCTCGATATTCTCGTCAACAATGCCGGGATGGAGGAAGTCCGCCCCTCGCTCGATGTCGACGAGGCGCTTTGGGACAGAATCGTCGACACGAATCTCAAAGGCGCATTCTTCTGCGCCCAGGCCGCCGCGCAGCGCATGAAGGATGCCGGCCGGCCCGGCGCCATCATCAATCTTTGCTCGCTCACCTCCGAAGTCGGGATTCCGACGGCTGTGCCCTATGGCTCGTCGAAGTCGGGTCTGCTCGGCATGACGCGCGCGCTGGCGGCCGAGTGGGCGGATCTGGGGATCAGGGTCAACGCCATCGCCCCCGGCTATTTCAGGACAGCAATGACGGAAGTGTTCTACGGCAATGAGGCATGGCGGCAATCCATGCTCGCCAAGATTCCGCAGCACCGCTTCGGCGACCTATCGGACCTGCACGGGATTGCGGTATTCCTCGCCTCCGATGCCTCGGCCTACATAACCGGCCAGTCCATCCCCGTCGATGGCGGCTTTCTCGCGTCGATCTGAGGTGGCCTCCCATCAGCTGGGCTCGAGTTGGCGGGACGCAGAAAATGCTGACAGCTGTTATACGTACATGTATATGCTTTTGTAGTCTGGCAATTGTTCTACCTGCGATCCTTGCCCCGTATTGCCGGTCTCAAGGCCTTCCAGGCGTGTGACCGGCCATCGCCAATTGCCACTGCGTTCCAGGAGAAGGAGCAGCCATGTCCGATATCAGCTTCCACGACCTGTCGGCCCTCGATGCCGACCGGCGGGCCAGCCTGCTGAGGCGCGCCGAAACCGATCTTTCTGTCTTCGTCGAAAAAGTCCGTCCGATCATCGAGGCGGTCAGGACCGAAGGTGATGCGGCCCTGCTTCGGTTCGCGCGCGAGTTCGACAAGGCCGAAGTGGCCGATGGCGGGCTCAAGGTCTCGGAAGCGGAGTTCGGCGCGGCATTCGACAAGGTCGAAAAGGATGTCGTGGAGAGCATCCGGTTCGGTATCGAGAACATCAGGCATTTCCACGAGGAGCAGCGTCCGGAAACGATGTGGCTGAAGGAAGTCCGGCCGGGCGCCTATGCGGGTGACAGATACACCCCGATCGCCTCCGTGGCGCTTTATGTTCCGCGCGGCAAGGGCGCCTTCCCGTCGGTGACGATGATGACCTCGGTTCCGGCTGTGATTGCCGGCGTGCCCCAGATAGCGATCGTGACGCCGCCGACTTCCGATGGATCCGTCGATGCCGCGACCCTGGTTGCCGCACGCCTCGCCGGCGTCGAGACCGTGTACAAATGCGGTGGCGCCCAGGCGGTCGCTGCTGTCGCCTATGGCACCGAGACGGTGAAGCCCGCCGTCAAGATCGTCGGGCCGGGCAGTCCCTGGGTGGTGGCGGCAAAGAGCCTGCTGTCCTCGGTCATCAACACCGGCCTTCCAGCTGGCCCGTCCGAAGCGATCATCTTTGCCGATGACAGCGTCGATGGCGGCCTTGCCGCGCTGGACCTTTTGATCGAAGCCGAGCACGGGCCGGATTCCTCGGCCTATCTGGTGACGCACAGCCGCAAGGTCGCCGAGGCCGCCCTTGCGGCGCTGCCGCAGCATTGGTCCCGCATGAGCGAACAGCGCGTCGAATTCTCGCGCGCGGTGCTGACTGGAAAGCGCGGCGGCATCGTGCTTACCGCGTCCCTTGAAGACAGCTACCGCTTCATCAACGACTATGCCCCGGAGCATCTCGAGATCCTGTCGACGGAACCATTCGCGCATCTCGGGCACATCACCGAAGCGGCCGAAATCCTTATGGGTCCGCATACGCCGGTGACGCTCGCCAACTTTGTCCTCGGGCCCAATGCCGTGTTGCCGACCAGCCGGTGGGCGCGCACCTATGGGCCGCTGTCGGTCACGGATTTCGTCAAGCGCTCGTCGGTCGGCTATGTGACGTCGGCGGCCTATCCGGAACTCGCCCAGCATGCGCGCAGGCTCGCCCGCTACGAAGGCTTCAGCTCGCATGAAAACGCGGTGTCGGAAATCCGCAGCCAGTATCTCTCGGTCTGAGAGAAAGCGAAGACGATGAAGGCCGCGCGGCTTTACGGACCCGGCGACTTGCGGGTTGAGGATATCGCTGCCCCGGACGTCCCCGATGCGGGCTGGGTGAAGCTCAAGGTGGACGCCGCGGGCATATGCGGGTCCGACCTGCACAATTTCCGCACCGGCCAATGGATAAGCCGCTCGCCTTCGACGGCCGGCCATGAATTGACGGGCACGGTGATCGCCGTCGGAGAGGGCGTCGACACCATCGCCATTGGCGACCGGGTGGTCGCCGATTCCCGCTTCTGGTGCGGAGAGTGCGCGCAATGCCGTTGTGGCGGCCGGCATCTCTGCACCTCGCTCGGCTTCGTCGGCGAAATATGCGATGGCGGATTTGCCGAACAGGCGGTTCTCCCTGCGCGCCTGCTGCATCGTGTCGACGCCGCGCTTGACGTACGGGTGGCGGCGATGGCCGAGCCGCTCGCCGTTGCGCTGCACGCGGTGCGGCGCCTGCCGAAAACAGCAGGCTCGGTGCTTGTCCTCGGCTGCGGGACCATCGGCGGCCTTGCCGCGTTGCTGCTCTCGCGCACCTTCGCGGGCACTGTGCTGATCGCCGACCGCAACCAGGCCCGCTGCGCCCGCGTTGCCCGCGTGACCGGCGCCACGATCGTTGATCTGGACCCGCATGCCATTGCCTCAGCGACTGCGAATACCCCTTTGCTCGCGGCCGTCGAGGCGACAGGCAGCATCGCCGCGCTCGGTCAGTTGCTGGGTGTTCTCGGCCCGGGCGGCACCATTGCGATGGTCGGCATCTTCCACGGCCGGCTCGACATCGACCCAAACATGCTGGTCGAGCGGGAGATCGCGTTGCTGGGCTGCCACGCCTTCGCCGGCGAGCTTCCCGATGCCATCCGGATGCTGGGTGACCTGAGCGAGCCGCGGATCAGCCTGATCGACCGCGAGATCGGCCTGGATGACGTCCCCGCGGCCTATCAGCGGCTGTTGGCAGGCCAGGGCGACGGTTTGAAAACAATCATTCGAATGCGGCAACCTCTCGAGCATTCCCGATTTCCGATGCTTGCCGGAAAGGACATCTGAAATGAACACTTTGCCCGATACGGCCAGCCCCCTCTACGAGAAGGTCAAGGACTACATCCTGACGAACATCGGAACCGGCCGATGGAGCAAGGACCGTAAGCTGCCGTCGGAAAATGAATTCGTGGCAGCGCTTGGTGTGTCCAGGATGACGATTCACCGCGCCTTACGGGAACTGACCTCCGCGGGATTTCTGATCCGGCTCCAGGGGGTGGGAACATTCATCGCGCCGCCGCGGCCGCAATCGGCCCTGATCGAGATCAACAATATCGTCGCCGAGATCCTGGCACGCGGCAACAAGCATCGTTCCGAGGTTCTCGTCCTCGAAAAAATCATGCCGGCAAAGGAGCTTGCGCTGTCCTTCGAATTCGCCAGGCGCTCGTCGGTCTACCATTCCGTCGTCGTCAATTTCGAGAACGATCTGCCCGTGCAGCTGGAAGAGCGCTTCGTCAATCCGAGCCTGATACCCGACTACGACAAGCAGGATTTTTCCAAGACCGCTACCTACGACTACCTGATGCAGAAGACACCGGTGACCGAGGTCGAGCATATCATCTCGGCCATCCCCGCCGATGCCGAGACGGCGCGGCATCTGGGCATCGATGCCGGCAGCTGCTGCCTGCTTCTGAACCGCCGAACGTGGACGGGAGCGATCGTCGCCACCATTAGCAAGCTGACCTACGTCGGCAGCCGCTATTCGCTCGGCAGCCGGTACTCGCCTTCCAAAAGCGGCTGATCGCGACAAGCGAGTCCCGTTCCGGCGCAAACCGCGTGACGGATTTCCTGGATGCGCTCGACCCGAACGCCATGCGGCAAACGGATGCGGCCCGATGCCCAGGAAGCCGCGGGTTCGAGCGGCTCCAGCTTGTATATGCATGTATGTATTTTCGCCTTGACATTCACCGCCGCTGACGTTGACTATCCTTGCGCTTCCGTTGAAGTGGCAGGTAAGACGCCGAGGCACAGTGCCGCAAGAGCATAAGCCTGCATTCTCATCCAGGCCGGATATCCAGTTCAAAGAGCGTCGCGATCATAAAGGGGAACAGAGATGATGCATAACCTAGCAGGACAATTTCGTGCACTCGTCGCGGCTGCCGTCATCGGGTTCGCCCCGGCGGCCTATGCCGCCGACGCGGCCATTCCCGCGAAACCTGAAGCGGGAACCTTCAAGATCGGCATCGAGCCATGGCTCGGCTATGGCCAGTGGCACGTCGCCGAAGCCAAGGGTCTTTTCAAGGCAAGCGGGCTGTCGGACGTCCAAATCGTCAACTTCGCCGAGGACAAGGACATCAACGCCGCGCTCGCGAGCGGCCAGCTCGATGGCGCCAACATCGCGACCCATACCGCGATGGGCATGGTTGCGGCGGGCCTTCCGGTGAAGATCGTGCTGTTGCTCGACGTCAGCATGACGGCCGACGCCATGATCGCCGGTAAGGACATTTCCTCCGTCGCCGACCTCAAGGGCAAGCAGGTCGCCTTCGAGGAGGGCACGACCAGCGACATCCTGCTCAAATATGCCCTTGCCAAGAACGGCATGTCCATTGCCGATGTGCAGCCGGTGCCGATGCCGGCGGCTGACGCCGGCAGCGCGCTGATTGCCGGGCAGGTCCCGGTCGCGGTCACCTACGAACCTTATCTCACCGCGGCCAGGGCGCAGAACAAGGACGTCAAGCTCCTCTTCACCGCCGGCGAGGATCCCGGCCTGATCAGCGACGTGCTTGTGGTGCGCGACGAGGTGATCAAGTCGCGTCCCGGCCAGGTGCTTGCCATGATCAAGACCTGGGATGCGGCCCTGAAAGACTACAATGGCGACACCGCTGGCGGCCGCGCCATCATTTCCAAGGCCGTCGGTTCCAGTGTCGAGGACCTCAACACCGCCTTCGACGGCGTGCGCTATTATTCCCTCGCCGAGAACAAGAGCGCTCTGACCGGCGAGTTCTCCACCAAGACATTCGCTGATGTCGAAGCCGCCGCCAAGAATGCCGGGCTCCTCCAGGCCGACGTGACGCCGGAGCAGATGATCGACCCGTCATTCGTCAAGGCCGCGGAATGACCAAGGCTGCGTTACGGTGGTAGCGCGGATGTCCGAGCAGCGCGCCGCCAAAACGAGCCAGTCCGGCCCAGCACAAAGACCGGCTGCGAGACCGGTGTCGCGCCGACGATCCTCCGGGATCGGCGCGCCCATCACGCGGTCGCGTTTCCTGATGATCGCCGTGGCCGTTTTTGCCGGCCTCGGCCTTGCCTGGTGGGCGGCGACAGGCCTGGAGCTGGTGAAGCCCATCTTCCTGCCTTCGCCGGAAAGCGTGGCGGGGCAGCTCGGCAAGCTCTGGAGCGACGGCACGTTGTGGCTGGACCTCAAGGCCTCGATATATCGCATCTCCGTCGGCTTCCTGATCGCCTCGGCACTGGCGATTCCGATCGGCGTGCTGATCGGCAGCTTCAGGGTCTGGGAAGCTGCCATTGAGCCGCTTGTGGATTTCATCCGCTATATGCCGGTGGTCGCCTTCGTGCCGCTTTCGATCCTGTGGTCGGGCACCGGCGATGCCCAGAAGTTCCTGATCATCTTCATTGGCACCTTCTTCCAGCAGGTTCTGATGATCATGGACAATGTGAAGCGGGTTCCAACGGATTTCGTCGGCCTCGGCAGGACGCTCGGCCTGCCGGACCGCAAGATCCTGACGCGGATCGTGGTTCCCAGCGCCCTGCCAGGCATCTGGGACACGCTGCGCATCAGCCTGGGCTGGGCGTGGACCTGGCTCGTGCTGGCGGAACTCGTCGCGGCGACTTCCGGCCTCGGCTACCGCATCACCGTGTCGCAGCGCTATTTCCAGACCAACACCATCATCGGCTACATCCTGCTGTTGGGCGTGCTCGGTCTCATCACAGACCAGGTGATGAAGGCGCTGGGAAAGGTGCTGTTCCGGCAGGAAGGCCACGCGCAATGAGGTTCGGCCGATGAGTTTGCCCAAACTGCGCGTCGAAGGCCTGCACAAGAGCTTTGGCACCGGGGAGCGGCGCACCCAGGTGCTGCGCGACATCAATCTCGACCTTGCCGACAACGAGTTCGTCTCGCTGGTGGGCACGTCGGGTTGCGGCAAGAGCACGCTGCTGTCGATCGTGGCCGGGCTGCAGGATTTCGACGCGGGCGAGCTCGACATCGACGGCTCCCCGATCCTCAAGCCGGGCCTCGATCGCGGCGTCGTCTTCCAGTCCTACACGCTGCTGCCCTGGCTGACGGCGCAGCAGAACATAGAATTTGCCCTCAAGGCCGCGGGCTATGATCGCTCGACCTGCCGCAGGATCGCGCGCGAGCATCTCGACCTCGTCAAGCTCCCGCACTGCGCCGACCTCTATCCGTCGGAATTGTCGGGCGGCATGAAGCAGCGCGTCGCCATCGCGCGGGCGCTGTCTTATCGCCCCAAGATGCTGCTCATGGACGAGCCCTTCGGCGCGCTCGACGCCTTGACCAGGCACCAGATGCAGGAGCTGCTGACGCAGATCTGGGAGGAGCATCGGCTAACCGTGCTCTTCGTCACCCATGACGTGGAGGAGGCCGTCTACCTGTCCGATCGCATCGTCGTCATGGGGATCGGCCCGGGACGCATCATGCGAACCTTCAACGTCGACATAGAGCGCCCGCGCCGGGAAGAGATCATGGAAAGCGCGGAGTTCATGGACCTGCAGCGCAATGTCCACAAGGCGATCCGAGAAGCTTCGAGACGTCCAGAAACGGCATGAGGCGAGCCAGCCTTGCCGGCCGCCCACAGTATCGCCGGCGTTGAATTGGCGGCGCGGTTATACGGGAGGACGCGGGATTAGTTTAGTCCTCCTCGTGATCCCTGGGTTCGCCAGACCATACGAGAGAATACGAAGGGGACAGGACATGGAAAGCCGCGTCAACGAATTGCTCGCCAACATTTGACGACAGGTTTCTCGAGAACTCTCCCGACCCGCGGCTGGAAACAGTCGCGGGTCGAAGGTTCGAAAAAGTAGCGCCACGGCAATACTCCCTCGACACCTGGCCAACCTCTCGCCCAGGTCGGTATGGCGAATTCGCTGGCGAGTCTCGATGGTGCGGCCTTCGCGGGCTGATCTTTGGACGGCGGCGCCATGACGGCTGCCCGTCAGCCATCTCGCAAGGGTCACTTTCAACAGTGCCTTGCGCGCGCACTGCGGGGACGGCACAGCCGTCATTTGATGACGTTCTAGTGAGTTCCACAGCCCATGTTGCCCGAGCGCAACACGGCCGAACGCGCGCCGCGTCGAACGCGCCGCGTTAGGGCAGGGGAGCCTAGCAGCTCCCCTGCTCAACCTGGGAAGATCGTGAAACCGCCATCGACGCGGATGACCTGCCCGTTGATGAAGCGCGCGCGGGGGCCAGCGAGAAAGGCCACCGCTTCGGCGATCTCTTCCGGCTCCGCATACCGGTTTAGCGATTTCTTGCTCGAGTCCATGCGCGCCGGATCGACCACGCGGGTCGCCTGGAACCGTGCCGTCTTGGTTGCGCCGGGGCTGACCGCATTGATGCGCACGCCGTCGTCGATCAGTTCCTTGGCGAGGCAGCGCGTGTAATGCACGACCGCGGCCTTCAACGTCGAGTAGACGACCTCGGGCGAGCAGCCGAGGTGAGCCGCCGCCGACGCGATGTTGATAACGGAGCCGCCGCCGCGCTGCTTCATGGGCGGCACGAAGGCCTGGCAGACCAGCATCGTGCCGATCAGATTGTTCTCGGTCAGCACGCGGATGTCCTCGAGTTCGATGTCGAGGGCGTTGTTCGGGTTCGGCTTGCCGCCCCTGGCGCCGATGTCGCCCCCGGCACAATTGACCAGCACATGCACGTCGCCGAGATCGGCCTCGATTTTGCGCTTCATCTCGGCCACCGCCTCCCGGTCGCCAATGTTGCCGGTCACCCACGTGACCTTCGTCCCATGCCGCTTCAGGCGCTCGACCACCTCGCCGAGATTGGCGAACTCGCCGTATTTGGCCGGAGCTGTTTCGTCGATGTCGTGGACCGCGACATTGGCGCCGAGTTCCGCCAGGCGCTCGGCCATCACCCGGCCAAGACCTCGGCCGGAACCGGTCACGAAGGCGGTCAATCCATCGAGTTCACGTGTCGTCACCAGATCTTCTCCACTTCATCAAACCAAATTGCGCATTTTAGCGGCGCTGCGCCGGATCATGTCGAGCTCGTAGGAAACCAGGGAACCGTCGTCTTCGCGCTCCCAAGGAGTGCGGTAATCGGCATCGTCGGGCAGCCGATTGCGCTGCGCGGCCCGCAGGCAGGCCGCAAACTCGCGCGCCGTCTTCGGCGGGTAGCCGTGCCACCAGTCGTCGCGCAGAAAGCGGACATGCCGCGCCTCCAATGCGCCCGGTTCGAGAACAGCCGTCATGTGATCGTGGTGTTCGGCAAGAATTGCGAACAGCTCGGCAAACGGCACCGCGCCATCGCCGATGGCACAACGGATCAGCCGGTAGCCTTCGGCCGTGAACTGCACACGGTAATCCTTGAGGTGGACATGGCGGACACAAGGTGCGATCCGCCGCGTAAAATCGAGCGGCGCTTCGCCGACCGGGAACGTGTTGCCGGTGTCGAAGGTGACGCCGACGCCTTCGCCGCCGAGTGCGCAGAAATCGACGAGTTCCTGGCTGGTGAAATCCTGGTGGTTTTCGATGGCAAGGACGTGGCCTTCGGCAATCGCGCGGGGACCCCATTCCTTCAACCTGTCTCGAATGATGGCGGCGAACTCGCTCCATTTGTCGCCGGCAGCGTTGCGGTCGCCGCATAGAACCGGCGTCAGCGCCGTCCGGATGATTTGGGCCCTCAGAAGACGTGCGGCCCGAAATGCCTGGTCGAGCGGTTCGCTCACCAGAAGACCGCCGCTGACGATCGGTGTGATCCCAAGGCTGGCGAGCCTTTCTCGCAACGCGATCACCGCATCGTCGGAGAGTTCGGCCAGCCAGGGCACCCAGATCTCCAGCACCCGTGCGCCGAGCTCGGTCGCGAGCGCGATGAAACCTTCCAGCCCTGCCGGTTGGGGATTGGCGCGTGACGTGCCGCGGCCCTGGAGGCCGAGATGATAGGTCAGACCGTATGGGTTCAGGCCGACCTGGAGCATGGAGCGATCCTTGGGTTCGGGTTTTGCGGTCATCGCAGGCCGGCGTCCACAGTGATCGACTGCTTGGTGATCATGCGGCTGTCGTCGGCGGCGAGAAACAGCACCGTGCGCGCGATCTCTCCGCCGGTCAGAACCCGGCGGATCATCTGGCGCTGCACGACCTGGTCGACCGACGCCTGCGTCTTGTACCAAAGCTGCCGTTGCCGGTCGGTGATGACGGCACCCGGCTCGATGGCGTTGACGCGGATGTTGTCGGGGCCAAACGCCCGCGCCAGCGCAAATGTCAACCCGACCACCGCAGCCTTGGCCGTCGCATAGGGCGCCATGTCTGCCGCGCCGAAACGCCAGGCGATCGAGGAAAAATTCACGATCGAACCAAAGCCCAACTCCTTCATGTGTGGATGCACGGCTTGGGCGGCAAAGAAGTGGTGCCTGAGGTTCACGTCCTGGGCGTGATCCCAGTACTCCTGCGTCACGTCGGCAACTGGGTGGCGGTTGTCGTCGGCGGCGTTGTTGACCAGCACCGCGACAGATCCGAGGCGGTCGCGCACCGTGCCGATCGCGACCTGGAGCGCGGGAATATCGGTCACGTCGCAGTGCATGAATAGTGGCGCGTGCGGCGCCGAGACGGCGAGTTCCCGCGCAAGCCTCTCGCCGGCTTCCTGCTGCAGATCGAAAAACGCGACGCGTGCGCCATTGGCGGCGAAGGCGCGGACCGTGTCGGCGCCGATGCCCGACGCGCCGCCAGTGATCAGGACGACGCGATCGGCCAGGCTCGGATAGGTGGCAAAGGACAAATGCGGAACTCTCTTCAGATCAGGCGTTGGGTCGTCGGGTCGAACAAGCAGGCACGCGCCATGTCGATGCCGAGCGTCACCGTCTCGCCCATCCTTGGTGTGCCGTCGGGGTCGAAACGACCGGTGATCTCCTTGGCGCCCAGGCGCAGAACAGCCATGGTTTCCGCACCTGTCGGCTCGACCAGTTCGACCACGGCATCGATTTGCGCGATGCCTGGCTTGCGACGCTGAAGATCGGGATCAAACCGGTAGATGTGCTCCGGCCGAATGCCGAGAACGAGCTGTCGCGGCGCACCGGACGGAAGCGTCTGGACGACCGACAGGCCGACCGTCTTGCCGCCGGCGGTCGGCAGGGCGACCCTGGGGCGACCGCCTTCTTCGCTCAGTTCGGCCGGCAGGAAGTTCATCGCCGGCGAACCCATGAAGCCCGCGACGAACATATTGGCCGGACGGTTGTAGATCGTGGCCGGCTCGTCGAATTGCTGGACCGAGCCTTGATGCATCACGGCGATGCGCGAGGCGAGCGTCATCGCCTCGACCTGATCGTGGGTGACGTAAACCGTCGTCTTGCCGACGCGGTGATGCAGCTTCTTGATTTCCGTACGCATGTCGACGCGCAGCTTGGCGTCGAGATTGGAGAGCGGCTCGTCGAACAGGAACAGTTTCGGATCACGCACCAGCGCCCGGCCCATCGCGACGCGCTGGCGCTGGCCGCCCGAAAGCTGTCCGGGCTTGCGCCCAAGCAGCGGTTCGATCTGCAGAAAAGCAGCAACCCGCTTGACGGCCTCGTCCTGCTGCGGCTTCGGTACGCGGCGGCTTTCCATGCCGAAGGTGATGTTCTCGCGCACCGTCATCGTCGGGTAAAGCGCGTAGGACTGGAACACCATGGCGATATCGCGGTCCTTCGGCGCAACCGAATTGACCAGCCGGCCGTCGATGCGGATCTCGCCGGAGGTTACGGTTTCCAGCCCGGCGATCATCGCGAGCAGGGTGGACTTGCCGCAGCCGGACGGTCCGACCAAGGCGATGAATTCGCCGTTCTGCGCCTCGAGATCGATGCCCTTCAACACCTCGACCGTGCCGTAGTTCTTGCGCAGGGATCGGATGGTCAATGTCGACATACGGTGCCCTTCTTCGGGGAGCGGACGATCGGCGACATGCGATGAGGCCCGTTCACTTGATCGCGCCTTGGGTCAGGCCGCGGACGAAATACTTGCCGCCGAAGAGATAGATCAGCAGCGGCGGCAGCGCGCCGATCAGCACGGCGGCGCTCATGACATCATAGGCGCGTACATTCGTGCCGCTCGCCGTCAGCGCGACGAGCGCGGCCGTGATCGGCTGTTGCTGCCCGGAGGTGAAGACGACGCCGAACAGATATTCGTTCCAGATGCCGGTGAACTGCCAGATCACGGTGACGATCAGGATCGGCGAGGAAAGCGGCAGAATGATCTTGCGGAAGATGCGCCAGAAGCCTGCGCCGTCGATGCGCGCCGCCTTGATCAGATCGTCGGGGATGCTGACGTAGTAGTTGCGGCAGAACAGGGTGGTGAACGAAATGCCCTGGATCGCGTGGATGACGATGAGCCCGTAGGTCGAATTGCTGAGGCCCAGATTGCCGAGGATGAACGCCCACGGCATCAACGAGATCTGGCCCGGAATGAAGACGCCGAGCAGCATGCAGGTGAACAGCGCTTCCGAACCCTTGAAGCGCCATTTCGACAGGATGTAACCGTTCATCGCGCCGACCGTCGTCGAGATGATCGTTGCCGGAATGGTCATTTTCAGGGAGTTGTAGAAGTTGCGCTGCATGCCCTCGCAGGTGCCGCCGATGCAATAGGTGCTCCAGGCCTGGCTCCAGGCTTCGAGGCGGAAGCTGCGTGGCAGCGAGATCAACCCGTTGCGCGCGATCTCTTGCTGATCGCGGAATGAATTCAGCACCACGACCAACAACGGGACCAGATAGATCGCCGCGAAGACAACCAACAGCCCATAGATGACTAAGCGGGTGAGGAAATGCCTGCGCGCTGCAACCGTGGCGGCGCGATGATCGAGCGACTGGTCCAGCGCTGCGTCAACCATGTCCGGCTTCCTTGCGCCGGCGCCAAACCACCCAGAACGAATAGGGCACCAGCACCACGGCAAGAGCGGCAAGCATCATGATGGCAGCCGCGGCGCCTTCGCCGATCTGGCCGCGTTGGAACATCAGGTCATAGACATAGATGGCGGGGAACGTGGTCGAGATTCCCGGCCCGCCTTTCGTGAGGGCCGCCACGAGGTCGAAGGTCTTGATGGCGAACTGGATCTGGATGACGGCGACGGCCAGGAAGATCGGCGCAATCGTTGGCAGAAGCACTTTGCGATAGATGCGGAAGGTCGAGGCGCCGTCGATCTGGGCGGCCTTGACGAGGTCCGAATCCACCGAGCGCAAACCAGCCAGGAAGAGCGCCATGGCAAAGCCCGAGGATTGCCAGACACCGGTGATGATCACCGCGTAGATCGCATGGTGCCGATCGCTGGCGAGTGCGAAACTGAAATTCGTCCAGCCCAATCCGCGCACCATCGCCTGGATACCGTCGGTCGGGTTGTAGAGCCAACTCCAGACCGTGCCGGTGACGATGAAGGAGACGGCCAGCGGATAGAGGAAGATCGTCCGCCAGACCGCTTCGCCGCGCACGCGCTGGTCGATCAGGATCGCCAGCAGCAGTCCCACGGCCATCGAGCCGACGATGTAAAAACCACTGAAGAGAAAGAGGTTGTTGTAGGCGATGTTCCAGCGCCGGTTCGCCCAGAGCGACGCATAATTGTCCAGGCCGACAAAGCCGTAGCTCGGGAGCAGCGAAGAATTCGAGAGCGAGATGTAGAGCGTCCAGCCGGTGAACACGAAGACATAGACGAAACTCGCCACAAGGGAGGGGCCGAGCACCAGCAAGGGCACCGCGGAGCCCAGCCGCTCCCGCCAGGGGCGGGCGGGCGCCGGGACCGATAGGGTCAGGTCGTGATTTGACATTTCGAGCGCGGGACTGAGATGGAGGATGGCCGGGTGCGGCTAGCCATTGCGCCCGGCCGTTTCCGTCTACTTCTGTGCTTCTGCCGCGTCGGCCATCGCATTGGCGCCGTCCTCGGCTGACATGTCGGGCGTCGCCACGAACTCGGTGATGGCGTCCATGATCGCGCCGCGCATCTTCTGCGGGATGGTCATATTGTGCGCCATCGAGCGGACCAGCGTGCCTTCCTTGATCGAAGCCTGCAGATCCTTTTGCGAGACCTGCTGGCACGGATTGAAACCCTTCGACAGATCGATGTCGAGGCGTGCGGGGATCGAGCCCTTGGCCTGGTTGAAGACCGTCTGGAAGTCAGGCGACAGGATCAGGCTGGCAAGCAGTTTCTGGCCGTCGATGTAATCCTGGTCCTTCTGCTTGAAGAAGACGACCGAGTCCGAGTTGAGGATGAAGCCGGGCTTGCCCCAATCGGTCGGCGCCTGGGCGCAGACATAGTCGGTGCCTTCCTTGAAGCCGGCGGCGGTCAGCAGGCCGATTGTCCAGTCGCCCATGATGTGGAACGCCGCGTCGCCCTTGCCGACCAGCGCCGACATCGAATCCCAGTCGCGGCCAACCATGCCCGGATCCATATACTTGCTCGTCATCAGGCGCATCTGCTCGAAGGCCTTGACCATCCCCGGGCTGCGCATCGATTCGACATCGCCTTCGACGAAGGCCTTGCGATAGAGATCGATGTCCTGGCCGTAGAGCACGACCTCGAACACCGTCGAATCCGTCCAGTCGGCGGTCGAATGCGAGATGCAGATCTTGCCTAAGGCGACGATCTTGTCGCAGGCTGCATTGAACTCGGCCCAGGTCTTGGGCATTTCCGCCACGCCAGCCGCCTGCATGACCTTCGGCGAGGCCCAGAGCCAGTTGATGCGGTGGATGTTCATGGGAGCGGCGACCCATTTGCCGGTCGGCTTCATCACCGGAAGCAATTCCGGCGCGACGACTTTCTCCCATCCTTCCGAGCCCGCCAACTCGTCGAGATCGGCGGTCATGCCGGTCTGGTTCCACTCGGCGATTTCCGGGCCCTTAAGCTGCACGGCAGGCGGGGCATTGCCGGCGATCACGTCGGCACGCAGCTTGGCCAGCGTATTGGCGGTGTGACCGGCGATAGAGGTCTGTTCCCATTTGCCGCCCTTGGCGGTGAACATCTCGCCGAGCTTGGCGATCGCCTGGGCGTCCGATCCCGTCGCCCATTGGTGCAGCAGGTTCGTCTTGGGCTCGGCGAAGGCTGTCCCGGCGACAAAGGTCCAGGCAGCAGCTGCCGCTAAGGCGGTCATGACGCATTTCATCGTTTCACTCCCATATGGTGTTGCACGGTTCGTATCGACCGCTTATGGCCGCGGTTTGAAGCCGCCGCCGGCGAGATGCGTTAATCTCGAGTTCTTTCCAAGATGACATATTGGAGCTATCAGTCAACGATGTTTATGTTGATTCATGACAAAACCTTCGCTTAGAACCTGGCTGATCGACAGACCGTCCGCGTCGCCGGAGAGCATGATCGTGCGGTGCCTGAGTGAGCGCGGTATACTCTCCGCATCGCAGATTACACGCGTCACCGGTCTGGCGCGCTCGACGGTCTCAACCGCGCTCAACGGTTTGAGAAAATCGGGGATGGTGATCGAAGCCCCGGCCAACCGGGACGGGGTCAGAAGCATCGGCAGGCCGGCTGCGGCCTTGACGCTCAATCCGACAGCGGGCACTTGCGTTGGAATTCACCTGGCTCTTCAGGAGATACGGCTCATCGTCGCCGATGTCTCGCATTCCGTCATTGCCGAACAAATTATCTCGATGCCTCTGGACTACCAGCCGCAACAGGCGGCCCAGATGGTCAAATCGGCAATTGCCCAATCTTACAAGGAAAACGGTTTGCCGGTGGCCGGGCTCCTGGGGGTTGGGGTGTCCGTCTCTGGCCCTGTCAGCCGCGATGGAGTGGTGCTGCGCGCGAGCATGGTTCCAACCTGGGCCGGCGTCAACATACGAGATGTGTTCGGACCCGTCCTGGAGCAGCCGATCTTCGCCGACAACGAAAGCAACTGCTCGGCCATTGCGGAGCTGATGTGGGGTGCGGCCATCGGCCAAGACGATTTCGTGCTGTTCAAGATCGATCTGGGTGTCGGTGGGGCCATTGTCCAGCATGGCCGGCTGGTGACGGGCATCGCCGGCGGCGCCGGCGAATTCGGGCACATCAGCATCGATCCCGGCGGCGATCTTTGCCGCTGCGGCAATCGCGGATGCCTGGAGCTCTATGCGAGTTTTGCCCGGCCACTGGAACAGATCTCGCGTATCGTGCGGCGGCAAGTCACCATGGGCGACGTCATCACGATGGCAGAGCAGGGGGACATCCGGGCGTTGCGGATGATCGAGGATACCGCCGAGATCGCCGGCCGGGGTCTCGGCTTGATCGGCTCGGTGCTTAATCCGCCGCTCATCATCATCGGCGGCCACATGGCTTTAGCTGGCGACATTCTGTTGACGCCGCTGATCGCGTCCTATGAACGCCACACGCTCATCAAGTCCCGCGATATCGCTCCGGCCCTGCGCACGCGGATAATCGTAGGCAAGCACACCGAAAACGATGCGTTGCTGGGCGCCGTCGGCCTCGTGCTGAGACATCAGACAGAGGGACTGTCGATCGGCTGATCGGCCAGACCGCTCAGAGAATGGTTCCGGGAGCTAACGACGCTCAAGAAGCTGGCGAACTATAGTACCGAAGGCTGGGTCTGCAGCCAGCTTGTCCCGCCATCGTATCGGAGCGAGCATCTGGCACGGCTAGTCGAACTGACGATTGCCAGACCAGCGACACCTGTTGCAGGCGCGAGTCTCCATTGCACGTGCACGGTTTCCGCTATAAAAAAATCGACCGGCTCGCATTCAAGCTTTGCCTATCGGATGGCTCAATCGGCCAGCCTCTAAAAATATCCACGAGCGTCGGATCAAAATCGCCACTGGCACGTTTAGCCTAGTTAAGCAGGATGGATATGGCCAAGCCGAGATTCCCTATTGTCGGCATCGGCGCTTCGGCCGGCGGCATCCCCGCCATGGAAGAACTCTTTCATGGGGTCCCTTCCAGCCTTGGCGTTGGCTTTGTTATCGTTACGCATTTAAGTCCGGAACGCGAGAGCCTCCTGCATGAAGTGGTTGGCCGATATACCGACATTCCCGTCAAGGTCGCCGAGGATGGGATCGAAGTTCGGCCCGACGTCATTTACGTCATGCCGCCCAATGCGATCTTAACGATCGAAAACACCGCGCTCAGACTACGGCACCCGAACTCCGTATCGAGAGAGCGCAAGCCGATCGACATCTTCTTTAGCGCGCTGGCTGAGGACCACGGGGAATACGCGGTCGGAATTGTTCTGTCCGGCGGAGATTCGGACGGGACGCTGGGTGTGAAGGCGATCAAAGAGCATGGCGGACTGACGCTCGCTCAAATCCCCGACGGGTCTGGGCCGCGTAATCCGGACATGCCTCAAAGCGCCATCGGTTCAGGGTTGATCGACATTGCCGTCCCAGCACGCGATATGGGAGAAAAGCTTGCCGAATTCGCGCGCAGTTTCGAATTGGTGGACGACCCGGTGGCTGACGGCAGGGCGGAGGAGGGGAGCGTCCGCGACGCGCAAAATGAAATATACGCCATCCTGCGCAGCCACTCCGGACATGATTTCTCGGGTTACAAGCCGAAGACGGTGCTTCGTCGCGTCAGGCGCCGCATGCAGATCAAGCAGCTCAGCTCGATCGATAGGTATGTCGACCTGCTGCGCTCGAGCGCAGACGAGGTCCGCTTCCTGTTTCGCGACTTGTTGATCAACGTCACCAACTTTTTTCGCGACACCGATGCCTTCAAGATTTTGGAAGATACGGTGATCCCAAAACTGTTCGAAGGCCGCGACGCCAATGACACGATCCGCATCTGGGTTCCCGGGTGTGCGACGGGAGAAGAGGTCTTCTCGATCGGCATGCTGATGCGTGAGCACATGGACACGCTGCCGGTGGTGCCGCGTGTGCAGATATTCGCAACCGATATCGATGACGCCGCACTGAGTGCCGCCCGCTCGGGACGCTATACCGAACCGTTGCTGGCCGGGGTTTCACCCGAACGTCGCGAACGCTTCTTCAACAATGACGGCACCAGCTTTGTGCTGCATAAGAGCGTGCGCGATCTTTGCATCTTCTCTGCCCACAACGTCATTCGCGATCCGCCGTTCTCACGCATGGACATGGTCTCATGCCGAAATCTGTTGATCTACTTCGGGCCCGACGTTCAAAAGCAGGTCATTCCGACATTTCACTACTCACTGAAGCCAGGCGGCTATCTGTTCCTCGGCACGTCGGAGAGCCTGAGCCAACACAGCGAACTGTTCGCGCCGGTCGACAAGAAGCATCGCATCTTCAAGGCACGCGAACACGCAGCGCCGCCGCGCCTGCCCCTTCTGCTTAATGCAGCGTCTTCGAGCAGCCAGCTAAAAGGCGGCGACGCCCGTGCGGGGCGCGGCTTGTCCTATTCGCTGCGCCAGGTCGTCGAAGCTCAGGTACTGGAGCGCTTCGCGCCAGCCCATGTCGTCGTCAACGGCGAAGGAGATGTCGTCTATTATTCCGGCAGAACGGGCAAGTATCTTGAACCGCCGCAAGGTGTGCCGAGCCGTCAATTGCTGACGATGGTGCGCAGTGGGCTGCGCCTGGAACTGCGTGGCGCGTTACGGGAAGCGGCCGAAAACAGGCGTCCCGTCGTGCGGGAGGCGATTGCCGTTGAGGAGGACGACGACCGCGTCCAGTTTGTAACCTTGACCGTCGAACCTCTGGCCGATCGCGGAAGCGAACCGCTTTTCCTTGTCCTTTTCGAGCCGGTCGGGCGTTCGCAGCCGCGGACGGCCCAGACGGGTTCCCAGTCGGCGGCCGGCGGATTGGCGGATCTGGAGCGCGAGCTGCGCGACACCCGCGAGCGCCTGCAATCGACAATCGAAGAGTATGAAACCGCGCTGGAGGAACTCAAATCCTCCAACGAGGAATTGGTCTCGGTCAATGAGGAAGCGCAGTCGTCCAACGAGGAGCTCGAAGCCTCCAAGGAGGAGATGCAGTCCCTCAACGAGGAGCTGAGCACGATCAATGCCGAGCTGGTATCGAAGGTCGAGGATCTCGATCGCGCCAACAGTGACCTGAAGAACCTGTTCGACAGCACCAAGATTGCGACTGTCTTTCTTGATCCGAGGCTGGTCATTCGAAGCTTCACGCCGGCTGCTTCTTCATTCTTCAATCTGCTGCCGAGCGATGTCGGTCGTCCGCTTACCGATCTTGCCAGCCGGCTCGATTATCCGCAGTTGCGCGAACACATCGCGCAGGTTTTTCGGTCAGGCGAGATGATCGAGCATCAGCTTTCGCGCGATGGTGACGGCGTTCACTATCTCGTCCGCCTAATCCCCTACCGGGATGCCGTCGGCAAGATACAGGGCGTCGTCGTGACCTTCGTTGACGTCACGACCCTGGCCCAAGCGGAAGCTCATCAGCGGGTCCTCATCTCCGAGCTCAATCATCGGGTCAAGAACATGCTGGCTGTTACCGTGAGCATTGCCAGCCAGACCCTGAAGAATGCTGAATCGCCGGAAGTCTTTGCCGAAGCGCTGATCGGCCGCCTGCAGGCGATGGCGAGGGCCTACGGCGTGCTGTCGCGTGAAAGCTGGAAAGAGGCTTCGGCTGAGGAGATCGTTCGGCAGGAGTTAGAACCCTTTGGTTTGGAGCGCAGCACCAGGGCTGGTGATGACGTCCGTTTGAAACCCCAACAGGCTCTTTCCCTTGGAATGGTTGTCCACGAACTGGCGACCAATGCCGCCAAATACGGAGCGCTATCCTCGGCGAGCGGCAAGGTGTCAGTCACTTGGTCCGTCCTTGGCCAGGAATTCCGCTTGGAATGGACTGAAACGGGCGGCCCACCGGTCAAGCAGCCCGAAAACTCCGGATTTGGCTTGGCTCTGGTCAAAGGGGAAATCGAATACCGGCTGGGCGGCAAATTCGAAACAGCTTACGACTCCGACGGTTTTAAGCTGCGATTGGCGTTTCCACTCGATCGCCGGGAGACGGCGGTTGGCTAACGCACGGATTCTGGTTGTTGAGGACGAGTGGCTGATCGCCGAGGATCACAAGGATGTTCTCGAAAAAGCGGGCTATGAAGTCGTGGGACCTGCCGCATCCGTACGCAGCGCGATCGGGCTGATCGAAAACGAAGTTATCTCGGCGGCGGTGCTGGACATCGGTCTCAACGGCGAGACGAGCGCTGCGCTGATACCATTCCTTACAGAACGAGACATTCCGTTCGTTTTTGCGAGCGGATATGTGCCGCCGGACGTTCCAATGGAATTACGTGCCTATCGGATACTGCCAAAGCCTGTGCTGGCCCTTACGCTCATTCAAGCCGTTAGCGGCATGCTTAATGGCAGCGGCGCTAGTCATACCGCCTGTTGACAGGCGCGAACTTGACGAAGCCGCCACTGGGGACTCCTCCGCCAATGTCCCTCGGCGCTAGCGAGATGGCGCCGAAGTCGTCATCACGCGGACCGGCACCGACTTTGCCGCCGGCACATGTGCCTTTTCGGCTCGGTGCCACAGCGGAATGAGCGGATTGAGCTCGGGATAATAGCCGGCACAATCGCCGCGTGGAATGGAATAGGGAGTGACGCGCAATCCGTGTACACGGCGCTCGACACCGTCGCCTGCCGCAGATTCCAGATCGATCTCCTGTCCGTCATGGAGTCCCAGCCGTTCGATATCGTGCTCGTTCATGAGCAACACCATGCGCGTCCCGTCGATGCCGCGAAGGCGATCGCGGTAGCCGTAGACGGTGGTGTTGAATTGATCGTTGGAGCGAACCGTGATCAGCGTCAGCACGTTGGATTGCGAGACGTCAATGTCCGGATCCGTTTCCAGCATCGTCGGCGGCTTGAAGTTGGCCTTCTTGTTGGGGGTCTGCCACACCCGCTTCGAAGCCTTGATATCGCGGTGAAACCCGCCCGGCGCCAGGAAGCGTTTGTTGAAGTCCTTGAAGTGATCCGGATAACAACGTTCGATCTCGTCCCGCACGCGGGCATAGTCGGCTACCCATTCATCCCACGGAATCGAGCTCTTGCCGGCAACTGTCGCTTTGGCGAGTTCGGCGACGATCCGCGGCTCGGAGAGCAGGTTGGGTCCGGCTGGCGTGCGATGGCCGAAGGAGCCATGGATGCAGGCGGTGGAATCCTCGATGGAGACATGTTGCTCGCCGGTAGCCTGCAGGTCCTTCTCGATGCGCGAAAGGCAGGGCAGCAAATAGGTGACGGCTCCCGGTATCAGGTGACTGCGGTTCAGCTTCGTGGCGATCTGGACATGCAATCTCAGGTGCCGCCAGGCGTCTTCGACGAGCCCGGTTTCCGGGACGGCCCGTACGAAATTGCCGCCCAGTCCAATGAACGCCTTCACCGAGCCGTCGATCACGCCTTCGCATGTTTCGACGGTGTCGCGCCCTTTCTCGCGTGGCGGTTCGAACCGATAAAATTCGGCAAACTTGTCGAGCGGCACCAGCTCGGGCTTTTCGGAGATGCCGACGGTTCTTTGGCCTTGAACATTGGAATGGCCGCGAAGCGGGGACACGCCGGCGCCCGGTTTGCCGATATTGCCGCGCATCAGGAGCAGGTTGCAAAGCATGTGGACGTTTTCGGTCCCGTGCCGGTGCTGCGTCAGGCCCATGCCGTAATTGCCGATGACCGCCGAAGCCTTGCTGTAGATGTCCGCCACATGCTCGAGGTCGGCGCGCGCGATGCCCGAACGCATCTCGATTTTTTCCCACGGTGTGCGGCGTAGATAGGCCTCGAACGCATCGAAACCTTGCGTGTGTTCTTCGATGAAAGCGGTGTCGAGGACGCGCGGCGCGCCGGTCCGCCTCGCCGCGTCGTCGAGCGCGAGAACGGCTTTCGCAATGCCGGTCATGGCGGCGATATCGCCGCCGCCGCGGATCTGGAAGAAGTCGCTGGACATCTTTGTGCCGGCGCCCGGCGACAGCATTTCAATTGGGTTCTGCGGATTCTTGAAACGTTTCAGGCCGCGTTCCGGCAATGGATTGAACGTGATGACGGGTATGCCGCGCTGGCGCGCGTCCTCGATCGGGTGGAGCAATCGCGGCGCGGTCACGCCGGTATTGTGGCCGAAGAAGAACATCAGGTCGCAACGGCTGAAATCCTCCAGTTGCACGGTGCCGACCGGCGAGCCGATCGACTCAGGCAGGCCGACCGAGGTCGACTCGTGGCACATGTTCGAAGAGTCCGGCAGATTGCTCGAGCCGTAGATGCGTGCGAAGAGCTGATACATGAACGATGTCTCGAGCGAAGCGCGGCCCGAGGTGTAGAACACGACCGATTTCGGATCGAGTTGGCTCAGCTCTTCGCCGATATCCCGGAATGCGGCCTCCCACGCCACCCGCTCATATTTGTCGGTGACCTCGTTGTAGCGCATCGGCTCGAGCAGGCGACCCTGCTTTTCCAGATCGTGATCGGGCCAGTCGAGCAGCTCGTTCACGGAATGCGCGGCGAAGAACTCCGGGCCGCAGCGCCGCTTCGTCTGATCCCAGATCGTCGCCTTGGCGCCATTCTCGCAGAACTCGAACGGGCGCGGCTCGGCAGGCTTCGCCCAGGAACAGGAGACGCACATATAGCCGTCCGCCTTGTTCTGCTTGAGCAGCGTGCTCCAGATGCCGGACGTCAGCAGACCTTCTGCGCGAGCCTTGCGGATCAGCGATCTGAGGGATCCCCATCCGCCGGTCGGGTGATTGTATTTGCGGATTTCGATGTGGTTGGTGGTAGAGGGCCTCATGGTGGAACTCGGTCGGCTATCGCTTTGATCTCCAACCCTTCTGGCGCCGCTATGTTCCAGTGCCGGCGAACGCTGCGGCAGAGTCGTTTTGCGCGAGATGGGCCGCCAGGCCTGCTCAGCTGTCGACAACTGCCCGCCGCGAACCTGTTGCGGCAGCGGAACATTTGACCCCTTTACCGGTTAGCCAAGACCGGGCGCTTAGCGCATCACCGGCAACCCCGGCTGCGGGAGCATTGCCTTCGATCCGGGAAGGAAGACCAATGTCAGGCACCGATTTGTGGTTCATCGTCGTCGCGGGCGGTCCCCTCATTCTTTTGCTCGTGATCGTCTACGTTCTCCTCACCCGCCGGCGCCGCGGACCGGCGGAGCAACGCGAAAGCGACCGGGCAGCCGAGCGTCTGTACCGGGAGAAAGGCGACTAGAGCGGTCCGCCTCGCCGGCGCCGCATCCAAGGCAGTGTCGTTGAGGGCGGAACAACGCGGGCCCGTCGCAATTATCGAAGCGGACGTGAAGATCGACACCGGAGCAACGGTTGATGGCCAACGACGAGTTGCCGGGAGTGCTGGCGACGCTGCCTGTGATCGACGCCAAGGCGGAGCCGACGCCGAAGAGCGCGGAGGCGGAAGCGTTCTATACGCAGGCGATCCGCGAGCTCGCCGCCACCGACATTCCTTTTCTGGTTGCGGGGACCTATGCGGTGAGCGCCTATACCGGCGTCGTGCGCCAGACCAAGGACCTCGATATCTTCTGCAAGGCCGGCGATTGCGCGCGCGTCCTCGCCCATTTCAAGGATATCGGCTACGCCGTCGAGATTGAGGACGATCGCTGGCTGGGGAAGGTCTTCGAAGGTTCGCATTTCTTCGATGTGATCTTTGCATCGGCCAATGGCACCATGCTGGTCGACGACCAGTGGCTGGAGCATGCCCGCCAGGTCGAGCTGCTCGGCAGCCGTGTCCGGATCATCGGACCGACGGAGCTCATCTGGTCGAAATGCTTCATTCAGGACAGGGGTCGTCATGATGGCGCCGACATCGCCCATACCATTCTCAAGGCGCATGACCAGATCGACTGGCAGAGGCTGCTTTCCTATCTCGACGTCCACTGGGAGGTGCTTTTGATGCAGCTGCTCAACTTCCGCTGGATCTATCCGAGCGAGCGCGACCTTGTCCCCGACTGGCTGCTCGACGAACTGCTCGAGCGGCTGGCCACACAGCGGCGGCTGCCGTCGCCCAGAATGAAGATCTGCCGTGGCCGGCTGCTGTCGCAGATCGATTATGAGATCGACGTCAAGGAATGGGGCTTCGCAGGCGTTGGCGGCGTTGGAGAATTCCGCGATGGCTGAACAAAGCAAGGCAGACCGCAAAGCGGACGGAAACGGCAAGGTCAAAGTCGCCGCTGTGGGCGATCTGCATGTTCAGGAAGATGCGCAGACCTCCTACCGCGATCTGTTCGGCGAGGTTTCGCGCGAAGCCGATGTCCTGGTGCTTACCGGGGATCTCACCAATCTTGGCAAGCCGAAGGAGGCCGAGCTTCTGGCGGAGGATCTGCGGGCCTGCTCGATTCCCGTGGTTGCGGTGCTCGGCAACCACGACTACGAATCCGGTTGCGCAGAGCAGATCGCGGCGACGCTTCGCCATGCCGGCGTTCATCTCCTCGACGGACAGGCGACGGAGCTGATGGAGGTCGGCTTTGTCGGCGTGAAGGGCTTTGTCGGCGGTTTCGGCCCGAGGATGCTCGGGTCCTTCGGTGAGCCGGCAATCAAGGCCATGGTGGCCGAGAGCGTCAGCGAGGCGATGCGGCTCGAAAATGCCATGCGGCAAGTCCGCGCCAAGCGCACGCTTGTGGTGCTTCACTACGCACCGATCGCGGAGACGGTCGCCGGCGAGCCGCCGGAAATCTTCCCGTTCCTCGGCTCTTCCCGGCTTGCGGAAACGATCGACCGGTTCAAGGTGAGCGCCGTCGTGCATGGGCATGCTCATCGCGGCACTTTCGAAGGCCAAACTCCCGGCGGCGCGAAAGTTTACAATGTCGCCATGCATATCGCGAAACCGACCGGCCGGCCTTACGCACTGCTCGAGATCTGAGCCGGCCAGCGATTTGGTGACCGGCTAGACTTCGTCAAACCGGCTGCCTTCCTTGGAAGGATCCTTGGACAGCACACGCTCTTCCTGATCGTCGGGCAAGGCTTCGTCACTTTCCTGGAAGGGGTTATCGTCATCCTCTTCCGGCGGGTCGCCTTCCGCTTCAGCATCATCCTGCGGGTCACCGTTCACGGCAACGCTGTCAGGCAGGATTCTGCCGCCCTCCAGGGCATCCCAGTCCTGCTGCTCGATGGTCGGGGCTTCGGTTTCTTCGGTCTTTGCAGGCCGCTGTTTGTCGCGCGGGTCCATGACGTTCTCCAATGCTGAGCTTCGAGTGAAAAACCCTTCGCCGAAACAGTTGTTCCGCTTCTTATCCAATCACGAACGGTTGGCGCGACTGCCCGGCACCGGCCTTCCCATCATCGGCAGCGTGCCCGGTCATCCGCGAATTCATGCGGTGATGGGCTATGGCGGCAACGGGATCACCTTTTCACAGATTGCTTCCGAGATCGTTTCCGCCTCGATCGCCGGCGCACAGGATGCCGATGCGGATCTCTTCGCTTCAAAACGTGTTCTGAGAGCCATCGTTGCGAGCGGATTGGAAGCTATTCGATCTGCTCGAACGTGCATTGGCTCGGCGCCTTGTCGGGTCGCCAGCGCAAGAGCCTCGTGCCGTGCCGGAAACGGCCGCCGGTAACATGGTCGAAGCGGACCTCGACGACCAGTTTTGGCCGCACCGGTTCCCACTCTCCGCTGCGTTCGGTGCTCCATCGGCTCGGCCCGCCCGGTGCCTTGCCGGTGAAGCCTGACCCGCCACGCAATTTTTCGAGCCTCTCGGTGAGAGCGGCGCGCTCGCCACTGGCGATGGTCGAGGTGAAGCCGACATGATCGAGCTGCCCATTGTCGTTGTAGAGGCCGAGCAACAGCGATCCGACTAGCCGCGTACCATTGAGATAGCGAAAGCCGCCGACCACGCAATCGGCCGTGCGCAGCCGTTTTACCTTGATCATAGCGCGCTCGCCGGGCCGATATGGCTCGTCGAGCCCCTTGGCGACAACCCCGTCGGTCGAACCCTGGCCCGAGCCCCGCAGCCATTGCTCGGCAGTCGCAATGTCGGTGGTCGATCGCGACAGCCGCAGCGCTGCGCCTGCGTAGCCGGACAAGAACGTCTCCAATGCCGCGCGTCGGTCCGCCAGGGGCGCTTCGAGCATGATCTTGCCGGTCGGCGCGACAAGCATGTCGAACAGGATCAATCGCGCCGGCGTCTCCATGCTCAGCTTGCGAATGCGGCTTTCCGCCGGATGCAGCCGCATCTGCAACGCGTCGAAGGAAGCGCGACCGTCGATCTCGATCACGATCTCGCCGTCGACGACGAAATCCTTGGCGTCGAGCCTTCGCACCATGGTGATCAGCTCCGGAAAGTAGCGCCCGAGCGGCTTGCCGGACTTTGCGCGAAGATCGACGTCCTCCTTGCCCTTGAAGGCGAGGCAGCGGAAGCCATCCCATTTCGGCTCATACTGCCAAGGCCCGTTCTCCGTCGGCAACGTTTCCGCAGTTCGCGCTTCCATTGGCGGCGTGTCCAACGGCAATGGGAAGCTGTTTGCCCGCGCGGCTACCATCGCTCTTCCGTATCGCGATGAGGCAGGTCGATGCCGCAGCAAACCCAGCCGAGCCGCTGCGAAGATCCGTAATTGTATTGCGGCTCAAGATCGGCCGGATTGTCGAAGGTTCCGACATGCAGCGCGATCTCGCTGAGGGCTGCGTCGTAGGCCAGGGTAAGAGGAGAGCCGCAAACCTGGCAGAAGCCGCGTCTGGCGAGAGGTGATGAGCGCCGGAAGCACGGCTCGTCGCCCAGCCATGACACGTCGGCACAAGGCAGCCAAGCGAGCACCGCGAAGGCGCTGCCGGTCGCGCGGCGGCACATGTCGCAATGACAGTAGTGCACACGTGGATTGCCGGTCACGCGGTAACGGATCTTGCCGCAGAGGCATCCGCCTGAACGTTCGCCAGTCGCCGCGTTGGTGAGAGTCTCTGCTGCATCCATTCAGCTTGAACGGTCGGCGCGGGATCTGGTTTCCGGCGGGAACAGCCAACGAACCAAAGCGTTGTTCAACATTCCAAGGACCAGGCCTTGATCTCCAATCACCACTGCCGCGCGTTGCCGTACATGCATTTCCGCTTCATCCCGCTTCCGCCGAGCCGAATTTATCGGGTGTTCTGATGTCAGCTCCGGGCTTGACCTATGGGCCGCTTGGCGATCACTGCGCCCATCTTTGTGTCGACATGCAAAAGCTGTTTGCCGAGCCGTCGGAATGGGCGACGCCCTGGATTACCCGGGTCCTTCCGAGAATTGTGAGTCTGGTCGAAAGAAAGGCCGAGCAGACGATCTTTACCCGCTTTATTCCGGCGGCGCGGGCGGGGCAGGGCGTAGGCACCTGGAGACGCTACTACGAGCGATGGGCCTCGATGACGGTCGAAGCCGTCGGCCCGCAGATGGTGGACTTGCTGCCGGCGCTGCGCGCATTTTGCCCGCCGGCCCAAGTGATCGACAAGCATGTCTATTCGCCCTGGCCGGAGGGCAGACTGCAGGCTGAGCTTGCCGGCCGAGGTGTCGATACTTTGGTGATCACCGGCGGCGAAACCGATGTCTGCGTTCTAGCCACCGTTCTGGGAGCGATCGACGTCGGCTACCGCGTCGTGCTGGTCACGGATGCGCTTTGCAGCTCTTCCGACGCTACTCATGATGCGCTGATGACCGTCTATCACCAGCGCTTTGCCCAGCAGGTTGAGACGGTGGAGATGGAGGTCGTTCTCTCGGCCTGGAATTGAGAGGCTGCTCCGCCTCGAGATCGATCAGCGCAACGCCAAGCTCGGAACGCTTCCGGCGGCGCAGGTGGCCAGGCGATTCCAGCACCGTGACCTCCAGCGTGGGTCGCACGTAGCCTTCCAGCAGGTGTCCGCCCCGCGTCGACCCATCGCCGAGGCCGAGCACGGCATGCACGTGAGGACTGGGTTTGCCTTTATCGTCGACGGCAATGTCGCCGATCGCGCTCAACACCTCGCACTGCTCATCGACAGGAATCCTGCGATAGGATTTCGACTGGAAATCGAACCAGCCGACCACCGCCTTCTCGAATGCCCCGATTGCGGTCAGGGATGCAGCGGTCATCCCCTGCTCGACCGCAAAGGCGGTCAGGCAAGCGAAAGCTTCTTCGCCCGGGTCAAGCACGACCACAAATGTCCTTTGTTCGGATGTCTCGCCAACCAGCTTCGATTTCATGATCAACTCGCTTCAACGGCCATCATCAAGGTCGAACTCGGAATCGGGCCGCGTGTTCCTTGCCCTGGTTCGGGAGCCGTGGAGCACCTTTTTGTGAAGTCGGCCGTTTCGGAACAATGCTTCGGCTCATTGGTTGGGCCCAATGACCAGCCAGCGACGGAGCGAGCGATGTCCAAGCCTTCAGCCTCCCATGTTGCTGCTCTCAACCGACGAAATTTCATGACAGGCACGGTGTCCGCCGCCGCGGCCGTGCCTCTGCTTGGCTCACAGGCCAAGACGCAAGAGGTCACACAGTCAGGGGCACGGCTAAGGGAGCCGGTCGTCACGACGTTGCGGATCAACAGGCAACGTCACGAGCTTTCGCTCGATCCAAGAACGAGCCTGCTCGACGCGTTGCGCGATCACGCCGGGCTCACCGGCACCAAGAAGGGCTGCGATCACGGCCAGTGCGGCGCGTGCACGGTGCTGGTCGACGGCAAGCGCGTGCTTTCTTGCCTGAGCTTCGCCGTGATGAACGACGGCAAGGATGTGACGACAATCGAAGGGCTCGCGTCCAGCGACGGCAAGCTGCATCCGATGCAGCAGGCCTTTATCGACCACGATGCCTTCCAATGCGGCTACTGCACGCCGGGCCAGATCATGTCGGCGATCGGCTGCGTCAATGAAGGTCATGCCGAATCCGAGAATGACATCCGTGAATATATGAGCGGCAATATCTGCCGCTGCGCCGCTTATCCCAACATCGTCGCCGCCGTTCTGCAGGCACGCGGCGAGACGAGAGGAGCATGAGATGCGACCTTTCGTCTATGAACGACCGACCGACATTTCGGCAGCGGTCGCGCTTGCGTCCAACTTCAACACCCGCGACGATCAGCCGACGCGAGCCAATGCGCAGTTCATCGCCGGCGGCACCAATCTCGCCGACTATATGAAATTAGGGGTCGCTGAGCCGAACCGTCTGCTCGACCTCAACCGGCTCGAGGAGCAAAAGCTCAGGCAGATCCGGGTAACGGAAGACGGCATCCGCTTCGGTGCCCTGGTGCGAATGGGCGAGGCTGCAGATCACCGCGAGGTCAAGGAGCGCTATCCGGTCATTGCCGAGAGTTTGCGTTTGGCGGCAAGCGGCCAGATCCGCAACATGGCAAGCCTCGCCGGCAATGTCCTGCAACGCACGCGCTGCGAATATTTTCGCGAGACGTCTTGGGCTTGCAACAAACGTATGCCGGGGTCGGGCTGTGCCGCGATGGAAGGCTTCAACCGGCAGCATGCGGTGCTGGGAGGCAGCGACTCGTGTATCGCCACCTATCATGGCGACTTCGCTCAGGCGCTGATCGCGCTCGACGCCGTCGTTCTCACCGAGGGTTCGCGCGGCGCGCGCAAAATCCCGTTCGCCAAACTGCATCGGCAGCCCGGGGATACGCCGCATATCGAGACGGATCTCGCCGCCGACGAGATCATCACTGCCATTGAGGTGCCGGCTCTGCCGTGGGGCCGGCGCTCGCTCTATCTGAAGATCCGTGACCGCGAATCCTATGCCTTTGCGCTGGCTTCGGCGGCCGTTGCTCTCGACCTCGACGGCGAGACTGTGCGCGAGGCACGCATTGCGCTCGGCGGCGTGGCGACCGTGCCGTGGCGCGCCAGCGCGGCCGAGGAAATCCTGCAAGGGAAGAAGCTTGACGATGCGTCGGCAGGAGCAGCGGCGGACGCCGCCTTCGCCGAGGCCCAGCCCCGCCAACACAACGCGTTCAAGATCGAACTCGGCAAGCGAGCATTGGTGCGCGCGCTGCTCGAAACCCGCGACATGAAGGTGTGACCATGGACGCTGCCGCTCCAAGACCCAAGGAAAACCAGGGTGAACCGCTGCCGCGCGTCGATGCGCGGTTGAAAGTCACCGGGCAGGCGCACTACCCCGCCGACCTGCCGGCCGCCAACATCGCCTATGGCGCGCTGGCCACCAGCAGCATCGCCAGAGGCAAGGTGACGAAGCTTCGTCTCGACGATGCCCGCGCTGTGCCTGGCCTGCTCGACATCGTCACCTATGGTGACATGGACAAGGTCGACAAGCCGAAATTCGGCAATTCCGGCGCCACATCGATCGGTCCACTGCATGACCGGACGATCTTCCATGACGGCCAGATCATCGCGCTCGCGGTTGCCGAGACTTTCGAGGCGGCCGAAGAGGCGGCGCAGTTGATCCGCGCCGAATATGAGGAGGACAGGCCGACCGCGAGCTTTGACAGTCCGGGCACGAAGACCGTTGCGGCGGCCGGCAAAAGCCCGATGTTCAAGGAGGACGTCAAGGCCGGCGACTTCGATGCAGCCTTTGCCGCGGCGGCGGTCAAGATCGACCAGCGCTATTCGACGCCCACCCAGCATCACAATCCGATCGAACTGTTCTCGACGACCGCGTACTGGCAGGGCGACCAACTCGTCGTGCATGAGCCTTCGCAGAACGTCACCGGCTGGAAAGTCGAGCTTGCCAGGCAACTGAAGATGGATCCGGCGAATGTGCGCATCGTAAGCCCCTTCATCGGTGGCGCGTTCGGCTCGAAAGGGCCGATGACGCCGCGCACCGCGATCGTTGCCGTTGCCGCCAAGCGGCTCGGGCGTCCGGTGCGTTGCGTGACAAGCCGCATGCAGGCTTTCGGCACCCAGACCTACCGGGCTGAAACGCGTCACCGCATCAGGATCGGCGCCGGCAAGGACGGCCGCATCACCGCTTTCGCGCATGAAGGCTGGGAGGTGACCTCGCGGCCCGATCTCTATGTCGTTGGCGGCACGTCGGCCACGGGCCGCATGTACGGCTATGGCTCGGTACTGACCCATGTCTCGCTGGTGCAGGCGGACCGCAACACGCCGGGCTACATGCGTTCACCGCCCGAGACGCCTTATGTTTATGCACTTGAAAACGCCATGGACGAGATGGCGGTGGCGCTTGGCATGGATCCGGTCGAGTTCCGCCGGATCAACGAACCGAAGACGGAGCCGATCGGCAAGAAGCCGTTCTCCAGCCGCTCGCTGATCCAGTGCTACGACCAGGCGGCGGAGGCCTTCAGATGGGCCAGGCGCGATCCGAAGATCGGCGCGATGCGCTACGGCGACTGGCTGATCGGCATGGGCTGCGCCACGGCAATCTATCCCACCGCCGTCGCGCCATGCGCGGCGCGCGTGCGCCTGACGGTCGATGGCGATGTGCGCCTGCAATGCGGTTCGCACGAGATCGGCACCGGCGTGCGCACCGTGGCCGGCCAGATGGCGTCGGAGCGGCTCGGCGTCGCTATCGACAAAATCAGTGTCGAAATGGGCGACAGCAGCCTGCCTCCTGCGCCCGTCTCAGGCGGCTCGATCTCCACGGCCAGCGTGTGTTCGGCGGTGCTCAAGGCCTGCGACGCTATCCGAACCAAGCTGTTTGCCGCCGCGACTGCCGAGGGCGGTCCGCTGGCCGGCTCCCATAATGAGGAATTCGAGCTTGCCGACGGGAAGATCGTGGCGAAGAGCGGCGCATCGGCCAAGGTCGAGGACGTCCTGAAAGCCATGCAGGTCGGCGCGATCGAGGAATATGCCGAGTTCGCGCCCAAGGGGGCGACGCCGGAGGCGCTGAAGAAGCTCTATGCGGGCACGCCGGAATTCCACGGCGGCGAGCAAGACGAGGATTCGGTGAAATATGCCTTCGGCGCCGAGTTCGTGGAAGTGCGCATCAATCGCTACACCAGGGAAATCCGCGTGCCACGCATCGTCGGCGCGTTCGCGGCCGGCCGCATCATGAACACGCGCACGGCGCGCAGCCAGCTGATGGGCGGCATGATCTGGGGCATCGGCCAGGCGCTGCATGAGGCGACCGAGGTCGACAGGCGCTACGCCCGCTACGTGAACCGCGACCTGCAGGACTACCTCGTGCCGGTCAATGCCGACATCAAGGACCTGCAGGTGATCCTGGTTCCGGAGATCGATCACGCGGTCAACCCAGCCGGCGTGAAAGGCTTGGGCGAACTGGGCAATGTCGGCACGGCCGCCGCCGTCGCCAGCGCGGTCTACCACGCGACGGGCAAGCGCATCCGTGACCTGCCGATAAGGATCGAGCAGTTGCTCGCTTGAGCATGCCTGCGATGCATGCGCACAGCTATTTTCTCTAATAGGGCGAAACCCATGTTTCACCTTGGCGTGTGGATGCTGCCGATCGCGGGCATCCCTCTGATCCTCATTCTGTTCTGGATGTATTTCCTCGCCAGGCGCCGAAGCCGGCGGCCGGCGGAGCGGAAGGGCGGTCCGTCACGAGAGACGGGGCGGCGTCGCAACGACCTGAAGCACTGAAGTCTTTAGCCCGGCTGGCCGATCTCTGTCACCCGGCCGGCAAAGCGTAGGCTATGACTTCGTCGCCGACCTTGGTTTCCGTGAAGTGGTGACCGCCGGAGCGGCTGCGGTTGCGGGTTAAATCCGCGACCCGTTCCCGGTTGCAGTCACCATTCTGTGATTCCGACACGGGCTCGGAACCTTAGCGGCGAAAGCACCGTTAGGGGTCAACTCTGGGTTTGCCTTCAGCAGAATCGGCGAGGGGATGCCGCAAATCTTCTCGAAAAACGCCAATGGCGTTGCGCGCTTTGTCATCTGGGGAAGCTGTGCAGTTCTGTTGATCGCCGCCGCGATCGGGACAATCCTTCCCCGTTCGGACCTGGTTACGGGAGTAGGTGAACCATTGGCGCAGCCGGTGCCGTTCAGTCACAAGCACCATGTCGGCCAGCTCGGCATCGACTGCCGTTATTGTCACAATGGCGTCGAGACCTCGTCTTCGGCGGGCCTGCCGGCGACCGAAGTCTGCATGACCTGCCATTCGCAGCTTTTCACCAATGCCGATATGCTGGCGCCGGTCCGCGCAAGCTTGGCCGGCGGCAAGCCGATCGAATGGCAGCGCGTCAACGGCGTGCCCGACTTCGTGTTCTTCAACCACGCCATTCACGTCAACAAGGGCGTCGCCTGCGAGACCTGTCATGGCGAGGTCGACGACATGCCGCTGACGAGGCGGGCGCATACGCTGAGCATGGAATGGTGCCTCGGCTGCCATCGCAACCCGGAACCCAATCTGCGTCCCCCAGAGGACGTGTTCCTGATGCACTGGCAGCCGTCTGCGGACATCGATCAGATCAGGCGGCAGCTGATCGGCGTGCTCGACATCCACCCCGAGACGATGACGGATTGCTATGTCTGCCATCGCTGACGACAGGCCTGGTTCCGCCATCGATATCGAGGCTCTGCGCAAGCGGCTGGCGCATGGCGGCGAAATATGGCGCAGCCTGGACGAGATCGCCGGCGCTGCCGAATTCCGCCGCTTCGTCCAGGCCGAGTTCCCGGCAATCGCGGAACGCCTGCCGGCAAAGCCGAACCGGCGGACGCTGCTGAAGCTGATGGGCGCATCGCTGTCGCTTGCCGGGCTGGCCGCCTGCAGCAAAGCGGAAAACATCCTGCCCTATGTGCGCCAGCCGGAAATCCTGATCCCAGGCAAGCCTGTCTACTACGCGACGACGCTGTCGAGTGACGGCTTCGGTATCGGCGCCATCGTCGAAAGCCATGAAGGGCGGCCGACCAAGGTCGAGGGCAATCCCGATCATCCGGCCTCGCGCGGCGCCACCGACGCGGTGATGCAGGCGGCGGTGCTGACGCTGTTCGATCCCGACCGTTCACGCACGCCGCTCAAGGATGGCCAGCCGGCATCATATGGCGATTTCCTCAAGGACATGGCGGCGCTTGTCTCGCGGTGGACGGTATCGCAGGGGCGGGGCGGGGCGTTGCTTCTCGATGCCTATACGTCGCCTACGCTCGCGGCCCAGATCGATGCGTTGCGGGCTCGCTATCCGAAACTGAAAATCTTCCGCCACGACCCGTTGGCGATGCCGGCCGCGGGGGAGGCGTCGCGTGCCCTGTTCGGGTCGGTGCTGACGCCGGTCTACCGCTTCGATCGTGCGGAAACGATCGTCAGCTTCGACGCCGATTTCCTTGGCGAAGGGCCTGGTCGGCTTGCCTATGCGCGCGACTTTGTAGCGCGGCGACGTGTACGCGATCCGTCCGACCGGATGAGCCGGCTTTATGCGGTGGGGTCGACGCCGACAATCACTGGGGCTGCCGCCGATCATCGACTAGCGATCAAGCCAAGTGAAGTCGAAGCCGTGGCTGCCGGATTGAACGCGGCGTTGACTGGCCAAACCGGAACTTCCGGCTCGCCGATCGACCAGGCGTGGATGGCGGCGCTGGTCGACGATTTGAGGGCGGCGGGCCGCGACGCGCTGGTCATCGCAGGAGCGCAGCAGAGCGCCTTCGTTCACGCCGCCGCGCTTGCCGCCAATGCGAAGCTTGGCGCGCTTGGCAACACGGTCGAGCTGATCGAGCCGCCGGATGCGCTGTCGGTCGACGGCGATCTCGGAGCGCTGCGCGAGGCAATCGGCGATGGGGCTGTGGACACCGTCGTGGCGCTGGGGACCAATCCGCTGCACACGGCCCCGGCAAGTGTCGACGCGCATAAGGCATTCTCCGGCTTGAATTTGTTCGTCCATCACGGACTCTATCGTGACGAGACGGCGTTCCTGGCGCACTGGCATGTGCCGGCGGCGCATGAACTTGAGAGTTGGAGCGACATCCGCGCCTATGACGGCACTGCCTCGCTGGTGCAGCCGCTGATCAAGCCGCTCTATGACGGCAAGACCGTGCACGAATTGCTCGCCGTGCTTGGCGGCCAGTTCGAGACCGATCCGCTGTCGCTCGTCCAGCAACATTGGGCAGCACTCGATGACGATGCCTGGAAGAAGGCGTTGCGCGACGGCACTGTGCCGAACGGCGCTGCCAGGCCCGTACCCGTCACCATGCCGCCGGATCTGGGCGGACTAAGGCCAGCGGCGAAAGCGGGTGACGGTATCGAAATACGGTTCGTCGCCGATCCGTGGCTGCGCGACGGCCGCTTTGCCAATGCGTCGTGGCTGCAGGAATTGCCGCGGCCGCTGACCAAGATCGTCTGGGGCAATGCGGCGCTCATCTCGCCCGCCACCGCGCAGCGGCTGAAGATCGCAAATGGCAAGGTCATCAACATCGCATCCGACGGGGCGGACGTCGCTGCGCCGGCCTGGATCCTGCCCGGTCATCCGGACGAAACGATAACGCTTTCCTTCGGCTTCGGACGCAAGGCCGGTTCCGTTGCCGCGCTGGCAGAAGGCTGCGACGCATTTCGCTTGCGCAGCGGCGCTGAATGGTTCGCGGCCGGCGCGGCCATCGCGCCCCGCAAGAATAGCGTGCGGGTCATCACCACGCAGCATCACCAGGCGATGGAAGGCCGCGCCATCGTGCGCCATGCGTCCCTCGATGCCTTCCGACAGAATCCGGATTTCGTCCGCCAGGATGCGCCGCCAACGCCGACGGAATCACTCTATCCCGATTGGCCCTACGACCAGGAAGCCTGGGCGATGGCGATCGACCTCTCGGCCTGCATCGGCTGCATGGCCTGCGTCTCCGCTTGCCAGGCCGAGAACAACATCGCGCCGGTCGGCCCGGAAGAATGCGAGCGCGGCCACGAGATGCACTGGCTGCGGGTCGACCGCTACTATGCCGGGCCGTTGGATGCGCCCGAGACGCTTTTCCAGCCGGTCCCCTGCATGCATTGCGAGAAGGCGCCATGCGAGGTTGTCTGCCCGGTCAACGCCACCGTGCACACGCATGATGGGCTGAATGCGCAGGTCTATAACCGCTGCATCGGCACGCGCTACTGCTCGCAGAATTGCCCCTACAAGGTGCGGCGCTTCAATTTCCTCGACCATCAATCCTTCGACAAGGATGAGGCAGGTCCGGAGCAGGGCGTCCATAACCCCAATGTCAGCGTGCGCTCGCGCGGGGTGATGGAGAAATGCACCTATTGCGTCCAGCGCATCAGCGCCAAGCGCATCCAGGCGCAGATCGAGAACCGCGACATCGCCGATGGCGAAGTTGTCACCGCCTGCCAGCAGGCCTGCCCGACGCAAGCTATCACCTTCGGCGATCGCAACAAGAAAGATGCAAAGGTCGTTCGCGAAAAGAGCGCGCCGCAGAATTACGCGCTGCTGGAGGAGCTGAACACACGGCCGCGCACCACCTATCTCGGCAAGATTTCCAATCCCAACGGCAAGCTTGCCAAGCCGGGCAAGGCGACCGATGGCTGAAGCGAGCGCGAACAACCCGGTCGTCCTGCGCGGCCGCCACGATTTTCCCGAGATCAGCGGACGCATCGGCTCGATCGTGCTCAACGGCCGCCTGCCGCGGCATTTCTGGACCGCGTTCTTCCTCTGCTTCCTGCTGATTTTGCTGCTGCTCTATTCGATCACATATCTGATAGCGGTCGGCGTCGGCGGCCTCGGCATCAACATGCCGGTGGTCTGGGGCACGATGATCTCCAACTTCGTCTGGTGGATCGGCATCGGCCATGCCGGCACGCTGATCTCGGCGGTGCTGTTGCTGCTGCGCCAACCATGGCGCGCCTCGATCAACCGCTTCGCCGAAGCCATGACGCTGTTTGCCGTCGCCATGGCCGGCCTGTTTCCCATCCTGCATCTTGGGCGACCGTGGTTCTTCTACTGGCTGCTGCCGCTGCCCAATGTGCATATGCACTGGCCGCAGTGGCGAAGTCCGCTGGTCTGGGATTTCGCGGCGATCGCCACCTACGCCACCGCCTCGCTGCTGTTCTGGTATATGGGCTTGCTGCCCGACCTGGCGGTGCTGCGCGACCGCGCCAGGTCGAGACCGGCGCAGCTCTTCTACGGCATATTGGCGCTCGGCTGGCGCGGCTCGGCCTATCATTGGGCGCGCTACCAGGTTGTCTATTTCCTGCTTGCCGCTTTGGCCACGCCGCTGGTCGTTTCGGTGCATTCGATCGTCTCACTCGACTTCACCTTCGCGATCACGCCCGGTTACCACTCGACGATCTTCCCGCCCTATTTCGTCGCCGGCGCGCTGCTCTCCGGCTTCGCCATGGTGCTCACCATCGCCATCCCATTGCGCTGGGCCTTCTCGGTCAAGGACCTGATCACGCTCCGGCACATGGACAATGCCGCCAAGCTGATGATCGCCGCCGGCATGGTCGTCGCCTATGGCTATGTCTCGGAAGCATTCTTCGCCTGGTATTCGGGCGAGCCGTATGAGCGCGCCATGATGGCGCAGCGCGCCCTGGGTCCCTATGCGCCGCTGTTCTGGATAATGCTGAGCCTGAACTGCGGCGTGCTGCAATTGCTGTGGTTCAGAGGCATCCGGCGCAACATGCCGCTGCTGTTCGCGATCGCCGTCGCCATCAATGTCGGCATGTGGATCGAGCGCTACATCATCGTGGTGACGGGGCCGAGCCGAGATTATCTGCCGACCTCCTGGGGCGAGCAATCGTTGACCTGGCTCGATTTCGGCATCCTGTTCGGCTCGATCGGCACCTTCTTCGCGCTCGTCTTCCTGTTCATCCGCATCCTGCCAGCGATCACCATCTTCGAGGTCGAGGAACTGGCTGAGGAAGAGGGCAAGCTCGGATGAGCCTCTACGGTCTCATGGCGGTGTTTGCCGAGCCGGAAGCGCTGATAGAAGCCGCGCGCGGCATGCGCGAGCGCGGCTATCGGCGCATGGATGCGTTCTCGCCGTTTCCGATGAAGGAGCTTGACGGGATATTGGAGATCCCGAAAACGCGCCTGCCTTGGATCGTGCTCGCCGGCGGCATCGCCGGGGCCGTACTCGTCTATGCGCTGATCTGGTACTCGGTCGAGATCGACTACCCTGTCAATGTCGGCGGCCGGCCGCTGCATTCCTGGCCGCCTTTCGTCGTCATCGCTTTCGAGGCGGGCATTCTGGGCGCTGCCTTCGCGGGGTTCCTGGGCGTGCTCGCGGCCAACGGGTTGCCCCGCTATCACCATCCGGTGTTCAACGCCGAGAGCTTCAGCTACGCGCGCGGCGGCAAGTTCTATCTGCTGATCGAAACGGCCGATCCCAAATACCGCAAAGGCGTGACGAGGGGCCAGCTGACGCGGCTCGGCGCCGAGCTCGTCGAGGAGGTCGAGGCGTGAGCCGCCTCGGCCTCACGCTCATGGTCGGTGCGCTGGCCGTCGCCGGCTGCCGGCAGGATATGGAGGACCAGCCGCGCTACGATCCGCTGGAGGCGAGCAACCAGTTCGCCGACGGCATGTCGGCGCGCACGCCGGTGCCGGGTACGGTGGCGCGCGACGCCGATCTGACGCCGGTCCCCGACAAAATCCCTTATCCGATCACGATCGAGCTTCTGCAGCGCGGACGACAGCGTTTCGACATCTTCTGCTCACCCTGCCACGGCCGTACCGGCAATGGTCACGGCATGATCGTCCAGCGCGGCTTTCCGGAGCCGCCGAGCTACCATCAGGATGCGCTGCGCAAGGCCTCGGACCGGCACTTCTACGATGTCATCACCAACGGCTATGGCGCCATGTATTCCTACGCGGCGCGAGTGCCGTCGCAGGACCGGTGGGCGATCGTCGCCTATATCCGCGCGCTGCAATATTCGCGCGCCGCGCCGGTCGCCGAACTTCCGCAAGCGTTGCGCACGCGGCTCGAGGCATCGCCATGAGCCGCATCGAGCAAGGCTTTCTGTCGGCGGGCGCCGCAGGACTTGTCGTCTGCGGTCTGGGCGTATCGCTCGATGCCAAGGCGATGCTGAGCGCCTGGCTCCCCGCAATTCTCTTCGCGCTCAGCCTCCCGCTCGGCGCGCTGACCATGCTGATGGTGCACGGGCTGACCGGTGGACGCTGGGGCGATGCGGTCCGCCAGCCTTTGCGGATCATGATCGCGATGCTGCCATTTGCGCTCATCCTGCTCCTGCCGGTGCTGATGCGGCTCGACCTGATCTTCCCATGGGCCGGCGCCGATCCCGCGATGCTTCCTGAGCAGGTTCGAGAGAAGCTTGCTTATCTCAACATGCCGTTCTTCCTGCTGCGCTTCGCCTTCTGCGCTGCGGTCTGGCTCGTTCTTGCCTGGACGATGCTTACTGTAGAGGACCCCGCAAAGCGTGGCAGCGGCAGGAAATATGCCCTCGGCCTCATCCTTCATGCGCTTGGCGTCAGCGTTTTTGCCATCGACTGGATGCTGTCGCTCGAGCCTGAATTCACCTCGACCATCTATGCGCTTTGCGAAGCCTCGGCCGAGGTGGTCGGGGCATTCGCGGTTGCCGTCCTGGTGCTGGCGGCAACGCGGGCAGTGGAAGTCATGCCCGGCGGCGAGGAAGACGTCGCGCTCAGCGAAGATCTTGCCAACATGCTGCTCGGCTTCGTGCTGACATGGATCTATCTCGCTTTCATGCAATGGCTGGTGGTCTGGGGCGGCGATCTGCCCGATGAGATCCATTGGTACGTCATCCGCGGCGACGATGGATGGCACTACCTGCTTTACCTGTTGGTCGCCTTGCAGATGGCTGCCTTCGCGGGTCTGCTCAGTCGGAACCTGAAACGCAGCCACGCCGGCCTGGTCTGGCTCGCCGGAATTGCCTTGGCAGGCCATTTCGCCGATGTGTTCTGGCGTATCCGCCCGCCACTCTTTTCCGGCGGCGTCCCGGCATTGTGGCATGATGCGGCCGCCTGGATGGGAGTGGGCGGGCTGTGGCTCGCGCTATTCCTCTTCCTGCTCCGCCGACCGGACAAGATCGTCTGGTGGAAGCGCGAGGTCGTCCATGGCTAAGGCGCACCGTCACCCCGAGACGCGCGATGTCCAGCCGCGTGTGCTGCTCGCTTTCGGCGGCGGGCTGTTGCTGTTCATCGCTTTAGCCGCGATCGGCGTGAAGCTCATCTTCAACACCGCGCCGACCTGGCTGCCGCTGCCAGCCAACACCAATCCCGAAAACCCGGATCTGCAGACCACGCCGCAACAGGATCTGACCGCGTTCCGCGCCGAGGAGGATCGCCAGCTCAAGACGCTTGGCTGGGTCGATCGCAACGCCGGCATTGCGCGCATCCCGATCGACGACGCCATGTGGGCAGTGGTCAGCCACGGCCTGCCGGATTGGTCAGCGGCCACGGAGCCTGATGATTGCGCCTTGCTTACAAATGCGGTTCCCCGCGCACCGCAGGCCGAAAATTGCCGGCAGCAGGACGGGACAGGGCGATGAGAAGCTTGTTGGCTGCGCTTTGTTTGTTCGTCGCCGGCACGGCGTTTGCCACCGAACGACCGATATTCGATCCGAAGCCCGGCGCGCAGCTCAGCCTTGAGCGAGAATTGGTCGATACAAGCGGCCGGAAGCTGACGCTTGGCGAGACGCTCGATGGGCGTCCGGCGCTCGTCATCTTTGGCTACGACAAATGCCCGAACCTTTGCGGCGCTACCCAGCAGGCCGTCGCGTCCGACCTGAAGAAGACATCGCTTCGCCCTGCAGATTATCGCGCGCTGTTCATTTCGATCGACCCCGATGAGACCTCCGCCGATGCCGCAGAGGCGCAAGCCGAAATCGCGTCCGCCGCCGGTCCTGCTGGCGCCTCCGCTTGGCGTTTCCTTACTGGCAGTGATGGCGCCGGTGCAGCGCTGGCCAACGAGGCCGGCATCACTTTCGACCGACGTAAGAGCATCGATCAGTTCGTGCATCCGATCGCGGTCATTGCGCTGACGCCTTCCGGCCGAATTTCGCAGGTATTGCCGGCCTTGACCTTCACGCCGCGCGATCTGCGGCTCGCGCTGGTCGAGGCGTCGGCCAACAAGCTCGGGTCGATTGCCGATCATGTCTTTCTGTTTTGCGCGGGATTCGACAGTTCGAAAGGCCAGTACACTCCCGTAATCTGGGCAGCGCTGAAAGCGTCAAGCCTGGCAACGGCCCTTGGTCTCGCCGCGACGGTGCTCTGGCTAACGCGCAGGAGGGCAAGGTGAGCTTCGGCGTTCCCTTCTTCCCGCAGGAAGCCTCGTCGGAAGCCGGCCATGTCGATGCGCTGTTTTACACGCTGCTCGTTTTCTCAGCCGTTCTCGGATTGACACTCACCGGCCTCGTCGTCGGCTACGCCGTGAAATACCGCGTCGGGTCGAAGGCGGATCGCACGGGACAGCGTTCCCGCACCATGTGGCTGGAGATGAGCTGGACCGTCGCCAGCCTGATCATTGCCTTCATCTTCTTCGGCTGGGGCGCAGTGCTCTTCGTTCGCCGCGATCATCCGCCGGCGGACGCGCTCGAGATCACGGGGCTTGGCAAACAGTGGATGTGGGAGTTCAGGCAACCCGGCGGCCAGCGCGAGATCAACGAGCTGCACGTTCCGGTCGGCAAACCGGTCGTGGTGTCGCTCGCCTCGCAGGACGTTATCCACTCCTTCTACGTGCCGGCCTTCCGCATCAAGCAGGACGCGGTGCCCGGCCGCACGACGCGCATCTGGTTCATCGCCACCGAGCCCGGCCGCTACCATCTGTTCTGCGCCCAATATTGCGGCACGCAGCATTCCGAAATGGGCGGCTGGGTGACTGTGATGGCTCCCGAGCAATACGCATCCTGGCTGAACGGCCAGGGCGAAGGCGAGACGCTTGCCGCGAGCGGCGAGAAACTGTTTCGCGCGCTGGGCTGCTCCGGCTGCCATGGCGCGAGCAGCAAGGTGAGGGCGCCGTCGCTTGACGGCATCTTCGGCCGGCCGGTGGCGCTCGACAATCAGCAGACGGTGATCGCCGACGAGCGCTATTTGCGCGACTCCATCCTCAACCCGAAGAAGGAGATCGCGGCGGGCTACGAGCCGGTCATGCCGAGCTTCGACGGCCTGATCGACGAAGGCGAGCTGCAGATGCTGCTTGCCTATCTGAAGTCGCTTTCGCCTCGGCCAACGGCTGGAGCCAAGCCATGAGCAACGCGGCGATGCAGGGTACATATCTCGGCGAAGGCAGCGGCCTGCGGGCATGGCTTCTCACCACCGACCATAAGCGCGTCGCGTGGCTCTATCTCATCTCGCTGACGGTCTTCTTCTTTCTCGGCGGCGCCATGGCGGTGCTGATGCGGATCGAGCTGGCGACACCGGCAGGCGACCTCGTCTCCGACGATGTCTACAACAGGCTGTTCTCGCTGCACGGCATCATCATGGTCTGGTTCTTCCTCGTGCCGTCGATCCCGGCGACCATGGGCAATTTCCTTTTGCCGCTGATGATCGGCGCGCGCGACCTTGCTTTCCCGCGGCTCAACCTCGCCAGCTGGTACGTCTTCATTTTCGGCAGCCTGTTCGCGCTGTTTGCGGTGGTGGCCGGCGGCGTCGACACCGGCTGGACCTTCTACACGCCGCTGTCGACGCTCTATGCCAATGGCTTCGTCTCGACCGCCGCGTTCGGCGTCTTCATCGTCGGCTTCTCGACGATCATGACCGGCATCAACTTCATCGTCACCGTGCACACGCTACGCGCGCCGGGGCTCACCTGGTTCCGACTGCCGATTTTCGTGTGGACGCTCTACGCCACCAGCCTGGTGATGGTGCTGGCAACCCCGGTGCTCGCCGCCTCTCTGATCCTGATCGTGCTGGAGCGCGTGTTCGGCATCGGCATCTTCAATCCCGATCTCGGTGGCGACCCACTGCTCTTCCAGCATCTCTTCTGGTTTTACTCGCACCCGGCGGTCTACATCATGATCCTGCCCGGCATGGGTGTGGTGTCGGAGGTGCTACCCTGCTTCAGCCGCCGGCCGCTGTTCGGCTACAAGGCGGTGGCGATGTCGTCGATGGCGATCGCCGTCTTCGGCTTCCTGGTCTGGGGCCACCATATGTTCGTCAGCGGACAGTCGGCCTATGCCGGCGTGGTGTTCTCGTTCCTGTCCTTCTGCGTCGCGATCCCGTCGGCGATCAAGGTTTTCAACTGGAGCCTGACGCTGCGCAAGGGCGAGATCAGCTTCGAGACGCCGATGCTCTATGCGTTGTTTTTCCTGGGGCTGTTCACTTTCGGCGGATTGGCCGGGCTCTTCCTTGCGGCGTTGGCGGTCGATGTCCATGTCCACGATACGTATTTCGTCATCGCGCATTTTCACTACATCATGGTCGGCGGCATGGTGACGGCCTATATGGCTGGCCTGCATTTCTGGTGGCCGAAATTGACCGGCCGCATGTATTCGGAAACGGCGGGGCGTATAGCGGCGACCGTTACCTTCGTCGGCTTCAATCTGACCTTCTTCCCGCAATATATGCTGGGCTTCAACGGCATGCCCCGGCGCTATCATACCTATCCGCCGGAGTTCCAGTTCTGGAACGTATTGTCCTCGGCCGGCGCGGTGGTGCTGGCGATCGGCTACCTGATGCCCTTGTTCTACCTCGGCTGGTCGCTGTTTCGCGGCGCCCGGGCGCCCGATAATCCGTGGAACGCGACCGGGCTCGAATGGCAGACAAGCTCGCCGCCGCCGCCGCATAATTTCGAGACCATGCCGGTCGTGACGCGACCGGCCTATGCCTACGACATGAAGGGGCTCGAGCACGAGAGCTTCAGTCCGCACCGGGAGGAGGCGGCGCGATGAGCGGCACTGAAAGCGTCGCTTTCGACACGCCCCTGCGCGAACGGCGCGCCGACACTTTTGCGATGTGGGTGTTCATCGGCTCCGAGGCGATGCTGTTCGGCGCGATTTTCCTTGTCTTTCTCGTCGCCCATATCGATTTCGGCCCCGCTTTCGCCGCCGCCTCGAAGCGCCTTTCTCTGCCGCTCGGCACCTTGAACACGGCCGTGCTGATCACCAGCAGCTTCACTATGGCATTGGCGGATATGCTTGCGCTTCATAGACATTGGCGCCCGACAATTTGGGCGCTGGTCGCGACTGCGGCGCTGGGCTTGTGCTTCCTGATCGTGAAAGGGATCGAATACGGCAAGGAGATCAGCGAAGGACTGGCCCCGCTTCTCGGCCTGCCGTTCCGCTATGCAGGACCGGATCCCGTGCACGCCGAATCCTTCTTCGGCCTCTATTTCACGATGACCTCGCTCCATGCGCTGCACCTGATCGGCGGCATCGTCGTCATCGCCGGCATGATCGCGCTCTGGCCGACTTCCAGCCCTGCCAACCGCCTGCGCCGGGTGGTTGCCGTCGGCCTTTACTGGCATTTCGTCGATATCATCTGGGTGTTCATGTTCCCAGTCCTTTATCTGATCAACCGATGAGCGAATTGCGCAAACTCACCTTCGGCTATCTCGGGCTGCTCGCGCTGCTGACACTGACGGTCGGCTCGTCCTTCGTCGATCTCGGCGGGTTCAACGTCGCGCTCAACCTGGCGATCGCCGCCGCAAAGGCGATCCTGATCGCCATGCTGTTCATGCATCTGACCGGCACGTTGCCGCGGCTGGCCGTCGCGGCCGCCGGGCTTTGGCTCGTCATCCTGTTCGGGTTGACGCTGATCGGGCGATAAACGGTAAGGCTGGTGGCCTACGATCTGAGCTTTTCTCATCGTTACACTCGACCAGCTGCTGCACATGTCTGGCGCCGTCGCATTCGAAGCGACCGGTCAGCTGATTAGCCCTGCAATATGCCCGATGTTCCATTGGTGCCGATTGACGCGCCACATGCAGCTCGATCGAGCCTGGTAGGAAGCCGTGTCGTTGCGAAGATGTCCGGGAACATTGGACATCGCTGGCAGTTCGGGTTTGCTTCAGACGCCGCTTCAAGGCGTCTGTCGAAGATCGGTGGGCAACACCTGATCGGCCCGGGTCTGTCCCTCGCAGGCGTGGGCTTTGTGCCCCGGCAGGATCTGCCGTGCCGCTGTGCAGATGTCGCCGCCACAACCACAGGAGACAGCAATGAAGCATCAGACCTCATATGAACTTCAATCGGTGGCAGTCGTCGATCGGCTTGGATTGGTTCCTCTGGCAACAAGAGCGCAGCGGATCGAGCGGTGGGCGGAATTGCTCGACCGAAATCCTCTGCGTTGCCTCTCGGCCCTGACGGGAACCGAATATGTCGATCCTGAAGTTCGCGAACGGGTGCGGGCGGACGGATCCCCGCTCACGGTTGCGTTTGATGATCCGTTGCTTCGCGCGGCCGGATTGCAATCGGACACTTATGGCGAGGCGAAGCGCTTTTTCGAACTCTCCGATTGGCAATTGCATGACGTCGTCTGCAGCTGCCATGCCGGGTCGACGATGCAGGCCAGTTGGGCCGCGGCGCGGGTGCGTAGGCTGATTAGCGGCAACCGGTTCTTCGCCTGGCTCAGAAGCCGCTTCCTGCATTGAAGAAGGCTAGCCGCCCGGCGAGCGCAGGTCGCCGGCGGCTCGGCGCGCCGCGCCCGACAAGGAGTTCGCACGGAAACTGATCGATGAAATGCGAGGGCGGCTGTTCGTTCCCGTGCCTATGCACATCGGTCGGGCGGCAGGCCGCATGGAACCTTTCCGCTGGCACTACGAAGTCGAACCATGACAACGGCAGCGCGGGGGGAATCTTCCGGAGACGACGTCGCCACCCGGTGACGCGGCTCCATCCTCTCAGCCATTCTGGTCGATAGCGTGCGGCGAAGGCTGCTGGGCACCGCCGCTCGGACGCCTGCTGGTGTGGTCGGCCCAGACCCATACAGCGACCGCCACGATCACCACGATGACGACCAAGGCAATGATACGACGCATCGGGCTCTAGCCGCCTGGCTTGTTGACGGTCGGATCGGAGCCGACGCCAACCACCGGATCGGGGGCAACCGGGCCGCGCTCGGCTTCCGAACTTTCCGACTCGATCTCCTGGACAGCCTGATCCCAATGTTCCTGCTGGCGTCCCTCGGGGCGGCCTTCGCGCTCCCAGATCTCATGGGCGCGTTCTCTGATACGTTCTTCCCTGTCCATGCGGAACCTCCTCTCGCGCCGGGCTGGCGCTGAAGCCAGGCCTAATCGGGCGACGGGAGGTTTGTTCCATCAAGACTTGAATCGGACCGCGCCGCATTGGGAACGCCGCCTTCGTCGAAATGTTATCTTTCATCCAACAGGAGATCGTCATGAAGGACAGCCAGAACCGCCGCGAGACGGGCGCCAGGAAATATCCCCCCAACACCGATCCGGATCCAAGCGACCAGTTCTCCCAGGACGCCGCCAGCAACGAAAAGCCCCATGTCGGTCCAGGTCTCAGCCGCAAGCAAGGTGAGGTCGAGGACAAAACCCATCAGTCCGAGGGCCGCAATCCGGCCCGTCAGACACCAAGCCCGGCGACGGAAAAGAGTTCAGGCGCAGGCCCGGCCGTCGCGGAGCGCTCCAAGGACGCAAAGGCGCCCCGGAGCGGCCGTCAGCCCGGCGCCTATGTGAAGGACTGAGCCGGACCGGATGCGCCGTGGAACATAGCTTCGACTTTGAGGTTCGGTAGCAACCGCCGTCGGCGACTCCGCATGCCGGCGGCGGATTGTGAGGCCCCGGGGCCTATCCGGGGCCGCCGCAGACACGGCGGACCGGCGATGGACAGAACAGCCCCAAGCAGATGCCTCCCAAAACGGACAGGCGCGGTGGCCTGCCGATCAACCAAGCAGCGCCGATCGAAGGTCTGGCTGGTTTTGCCGGCAAGCATCGTAACAAGTTTCCTTTGCGTCCCGGCATTGGCGCACCAGGCGCCGGCAGGCTGGCAGTACGATCCTTCATGCTGCGCCGGGGTGGATTGCTATCAGGCGCCGCCTTCGGACGTGAAGGAGACGAAATACGGCTATCAGCTCTCGACCGGCGAACTGATCCCCTACAGCGATCACCGCATCAAGCGATCGCGTGACGAGTATTTTCACGAGTGCAAGCCTGGCGGCGACACCCAATCCCAGCACTCCTTCTGCCTTTATGTTCCGGACCGCGGGATGTAGGGCGGGAGGCTCGACCGCAGATCGCCAAGGAAGAAGGCCCGTCCCTGAAAGGCGGGCCTTTTTCTGTGCAAGGCAGCAGGATGACGAGCCTACTTGTTGCAATTCTGCATGTTGGATGTGGTGTTGCCACTGGCGGTGTTGTTATCGATGTCGTTTCCGGCCGCGTCCTTGCACCGGTCGCTGCCTCCGTTGGGCTTGGCTGTCGTGTTCGTGCTGTTTGTGGCGTTCGGATCGATCGTGCCGCCATTGCCGTTGTTGTTCATGCCACTGGTCCCGGTCGTGGTCCCTGTGCCGTTGGTGCCCGTCGTGGCGCCGGTCCCGCTACCACTGGTTCCGGACCCGCTGGACTGTGCCATTGCGGATGTGGCGAGCACGATTGCGACAGCCGAAGCCGAGAGAAGTCTAATCATGGGGAGTCTCCTATTTTATCGCCTGATTGCGATACGATTCAAACAAGAGACTCCTGCCGATGTTCCAACTGGGCTATGCACAAATTATACTTCGTTGTCACGCTGTTCGGGGCATAGCAACGTAAGAACGATTATTTGTTTGTACGGATTTTCTGCCTCGGGTTGATTCCACCGGCGGCGTTAGTGTCGTTCTCGACGTCCCCTTCGACCGTGTTCTCGCCATGCTCCAGCTCGTCGCCCTCCTTGATGGTGCCCTTGGACGTGCCGATGCCTGGATCGTTCGCCATATCCGCGTCGCTCGGTTTTTTCGATTTCGGGTGCTGGTTTCCGCTCATGGTTTTCCTCGCTCTTGTCTTTCTGAACCGGAAGCGGCGCCGAATGCTCCAGCGTCAAACGCCGAATGGGTAGGTTTCGGGCATGCCTCCAGCCGCGTGCTCGGGTCCAAGAGGCGTGACGGTGCTGGTTTGATCGAACCAGACGAAGGCGTCGAACTGCCGCGCCAGCGAAGCGTCGGCATAATGGCTGTGCAGTTCGGTTTCCGGTCGGTAGATCACGCCGATGAATCGTTCCAGGCGACGCTCCGTCAGCCGGTCGCGCAGCTTCGGATCGCGTCCGAGGTCAAGCAGGAACCGCTCGACGCCGGCGTCGTGGCAGAGCCGCTCGTAGCTGTCCTCGCGCGAAGGTCGCACCGACTTGATTTCCATCTCGCCGTCCCAGTCCGTTGCCGCGGCGACAGTGCCTGCATGCGTGCCGAAACCGATGAGCGCCGCGGCATCGCCGAACCGCTGCCGGCAGAGCTGGCCGATATTCACTTCCTCGCGCGAGATTCCCATTTCGGTGTAACGGGCGTCGCCGATATGGGAATTGTGCGCCCACACCACGGCTTTGGCGTTCGGACCCCGCGCGCCGAGAATACGTTCCAGCGTTTCGAACATATGCGTGTCGCGCAGGTTCCAGGATTGCGATCCGCCATAGTACATGGTGCGGTAATAACGCTCGGCGGAGGCAATGAGCCTGGCGTTTTGCGCGGCGTCGAAAAGTTCGTCGCCGTCCCGGCCGGCATGATCGAGTTGCCTCGCCAGCATGTCGCGGCACTGCTGGAGGACCGCTTTCTCGCAGTCGCGATAGCCTTTGGTCAGCGCGGCCCGGGCATAGGTAGACGGTTCGGTCTGCCACGGCGTCAGGCAGCCATAGCGTTCCCGCGCAACCCTCGCCGCTTCCGGATCGACGTGGTCGAGATATTCCAGGACCGCGGCGATCGAGCCGCGCATGTTGTAGATATCGAGGCCATAAAAGCCTGCTTGCGGCTGGAGTGCCTTGACCTTGTCATTATGCTCGCGCAGCCATTCCACGAATGCCGCGACGTCGGTGTTGCGCCACATCCAGGTTGGAAAGCGCTGGAACGGCCGATCGGCACCGGGCGAGGCGCCGCGGCCGCGGACATAGCGGTCGATCGCGGCGGCATCGGGCCAATCAGCCTCGACCGCGACGATGGTGAAGCCATGCCTCTCGATCAGCCTTTTTGTTATTGCCGCGCGCGCCCGGTAAAATTCCGACGTGCCATGGCTGGCCTCGCCAAGCAGGACGATCCGCCGGTCCGCAAACCGGTCGAACGCTTCGGCGAAGCCGGGATCGTCGAAGTCCAAAAGCGGCTCGGCTGCCGCCGCGATCATCTCCGGCAGGCTGCGCGGGCGGGCAAGCGGCATCGTGCGGGCAATTCCTGGGCGGCTTTCCTCCCGCCAGCCCTGTTCGCCGATCAAGGGGACGAAGCGCACCCCACCGAAATCCTCCTCGCTGTAAGTCGATGCGCCGGTGCGGGTTACCTTGAGCAGCCGCTGCTCGTCAGGATCGTCGCCGACCGGGATAACCAGCCTGCCGCCGACATCGAGCTGCTGCTGCAAGGCCAGCGGCGCGCCCGGCCCGCTCACCGCTACCACGATGGCGTCGAAGGGCGCCGCTTCCGGCCAGCCTCTGGTGCCGTCGCCGGTCCGAACTTCGATATTGCCGTAGCCTAGTTTTTGAAAGCGCCGCCGTGCTGTCTCGGCCAGCGCCGCATGGCGTTCGATCGTGTAGACATGGTCGACGACGCGGCTCATGACGGCGGCAGCGTAGCCCGATCCCGTGCCGACTTCGAGGACCTGATCTCCCGGACCGATCTCCGCCATTTCCAGCATGAAGGCGACGATATAGGGCTGCGATATGGTCTGCCCCTCCGCGATCGGCAACGGTCCGTCTTCATAGGCGAATTCCTCGTAGCCAGGATCGACGAAGGCTTCGCGCGGAACCTCCCGCATCGCCGCCAATATCTCCCGATTGTGGATGCCGCGGCGGCTGAGATGCACATCGACCATCCGACGGCGCTCGCGGGAAAGATCGAGCATAAGGATTCCTTCCTATTCGCCTGCTTCCATCATCGTCTTGGCCGGCTGCCGGGCGACATTTTCCTCGATCAGGTCGCGGCCCGGAGTCTGGGGCAGCGCCTTGCGGAAGTTCCTGGCGTAGTCGCGCGGCATCTTCGGCGGCATCATCGGCTCATAGGCGTCGACCAGCGCTTCGATGATCACCGGCCCGCTGGCGGCGAAGGCCTGGTCGAGCACGCGCTCGACATCGTCCGCCCGCTCGATGCTGAAGCCTTTTCCGCCCATCGCCTCCGCAGCCTTGGCAAAATCGATCGGCTGCAATTCGCAGCCGAACTGGGGATTGCCGAGGAACATCATCTGCTCCCAGGCGATCTGGTTCAGCATGTTGTTCTTGATGACCAGGAGCTTCAGCGGAATGCCGTAGCGCACCGCCGTAGAAAATTCGCCGAGCTGCATGGCGAGCCCGCCATCGCCGACGATCGCCGCGACCGGACGGCCGGGAAAGGCGATGCCCGCGGCGATCGCGTAGCTCAAACCGCAGGACATGGAAGCAAGCGCGCCCGAAACGCCGAAGGCTTGCCCCGCGCCAAGATCGACATGGCGAGCGGCCAGTTCCGTGTTCTGACCGGAATCGGCCGCCAGTATCGTGTTTTCGGCGAGGCGTTCGCCGAAGGCGCGCGCGATACGCTGCGGCTTGAGCGGATGCGCCGAGCTGTCTTCGGATTGGCGCATCATCTCGCGCCATTTTTGCATCGAGCTTTGCGCCGTCGCCAGGAATTCGCCATCGCTCTTCTGCTCCAGCCGCTTGTTGAGGGCGCGCAAGGTCTCCGCCGCGTCACCGACCAGGCCGGCCTCGACCGGGAAGCGCAAGCCGATGCGCTGCGCGTCGCAGTCGATCTGGACGCCACGCGCCTTGCCCGGCTGCGGATAATATTCGATGTAGGGGAAGGTTGAGCCGACAATGAGGACGGCATCGCAGGTTTCCATCGCCTGCTGCGAGGGCAAGGTGCCCAGAATGCCGATGCCGCCGGTGGTATAGGGATGATCGTCCGGCAGCACCGCCTTGCCGAGCAGCGCCTTGACGATCGGCGCCTTCAGCAGCCTCGCCGTGTCTTCGAGTTCGGCCGCCGCGCCGATGGCTCCGCGTCCCGCCAGGATCGCCACGCGCCGCGCGTCGTTGAGGATGGCCGCGGCCTTGTCCAACTCCGCATCCTCGGCGAGGCAGTGAGGAGCGAACATGTCCTGCGGCGTGTGCGCCGGCCGGTTGCGCTTGGACCGCTTGGCTGCGTCGGCGGGCTGTTCCTGGATATCGCTGGCTATCGAAAGATGAGCGACGCCCTTGCGGGCGAGCGCCGTGCGGCAGGCAAGGCTCGCCACGTTCTCCATATGCGCCGCATCCGATACCTGGACGTTATAGACGCTCACATCGTTGAAGACGCGGGTCAGATCGACGTCCTGCTGCGTGAATGTCTCGATAAGATCGTGGAACTGCATGCCCGTGATCGCCAACACCGGGGCCTGGTCGAGCTTGGCATCATAAAGGCCGGTCAGAAGGTGGGTGCCGCCGGGTCCGGACGTTGCGAGGCACACGCCGAGCCTGCCTGTCCATTTCGCGTAAGCGCAGGCCATGAACGCGGCCGACTCCTCGTGCCGCACTTGAATGAAAGAAATTTTGTCCTGGTTTTTGCGCAGCGCCTCCATGACGCCGTTGATGCCGTCGCCGGGGAGCCCGAACACGACTTCGACGTTCCAGGCGATCAAGGTGTCGACGAGGATTTCGGCTGCATTGGGCATTGCGAGGCTCCGCTGTTGGTTTCCGAACCATCACGATTGCGGTTGGTTCCCTTGTTGGCGGCCGCAACAAACCCAAGCGCCCAGAATGCGCCCAATCCCGAAACCCCTCTATGCAAAGCGCCAGTACAGCTGTGATGAGGAAACCCGTAGCGCCCGATAGGAAGACGCGACGGAGGCCGGCAATTCGGACCGGCCGAGGCGGTATCGGCCGGTCCTGGCGAAGGAACGGGATTTGGCGGCGGCGAGGGAACGCCTAGCTTCATCCATATCGTCGATTCCATGGTCAATCAGCACGCCAAATGGCTAAAGACCTCGGCGGAGCTTTTCTGGCGCGAACCGATCGCGTCGCTCACTATCTGCTGGGGTTGTACTGATCGTAATAGGCTCCGCGGATCAGGAGCGGCAACTCGGCGGCGAGATTGGCTCCCAGGTCCGGGGGCAGGCTGTCGCGCAAGGTCCGCAGGACAACGCCAGGGGTATGCCTGCCGATCCGGCCCGAGATCATCCATGATCTCCTTCAGCCAGATATTGGTGGTCTGGTATCGTCTTGTCGAACACGTCGAGGCCATTAGAGCTCATCGTCGCCTCCAGATGAGAAAATGCCCGCACACCCATCTAAGGCAGAACACGCTGCCAGAGTTATTGTTTCGTCCGTTTGGCAATCGTTTTGATTGGCTGCCCGGAAGCGCCCACATCAACAGGGGCGCCAGGGTCTGCTTCCGTGACCCGGATATTGCCGTCCGAGATGCGCCTCATGGTGTTCGGAGCAGATCCTATCCTTACCGAAAGACGACTTTCGATCGCTGGCGTCTAAGCCTTTCATCTGGCCAGCAGACGAGTCAACAAAGCCGAAGCCTGTGTGCCAGGCATGCCGAGGTCGCGAATGCTGCTCATATGATTTGCGCCCGCCAAGCTCGAGCGCGAAACGGCCAGCCCTTGCCGTTCCAGGTGCTCGGCAAACGCTGCAGCTTGACCATGGAAGGGGGGTGTCTCATCGCTTCCGACCGCGATCTCGACCGCCACCCGACTATCGAAACGATGGCCGATGGGCGAAAAGCCGGCCACCTCTTCGTTGGTGAGCGCGATCTCCCCAGCAAGGAAGGAGCTTTGCAACGGCCTCAGGTTGTAAAGCCCGCCAAGCAGCATTGCTCCCTTGATGCCCGACGGCTGGCTGCCGTCGTTGAAGAGCATGGTAGCAAGATGCGCCCCCGCTGAATGACCGCTGATTGTGAGTTGCCCGGGATCGCCGCCAAAATTCGCGATCCTCTCATCTAGCCACCGTCTTGCCCGGCGCACCTGATCCACGATTGCAGCCATCCTGACGGCAGGCATCAACGCATAGCCAACGATCGCTGCGATGGCTCCTGCGCTTGTGACGGTCTCGGCGACATACGAATAGTCGCTCTTGGAAAACATGCGCCAATAGCCGCCGTGGATGAACATGTGCACCGGCAGCCGATCGCGCCTTCCTTCCGGGAAGAACAGGTCCAGGGTTTCGGCACGGCTCGGTCCGTAGGCGACATCGGCGACCATCGGGATTCTCGCCCTGGTCTCCGCGCTTCTGCGAACAATCTCGGCGACGATTTCGTCAAATTCGACGACGTGATCACGGGTGCGGAACGGGTCTTTCGCCATTTGTCTGCTCACATCGTCACGGCGATGTACTTCGCCTCCATGAACTCGACTATGCCGTGCTTCTGGCCGCCTTCCCGTCCCAACCCGCTCTGCTTGACGCCGCCGAATGGCGCCGCCGGATCCGACATGAGGCCGCGATTGAGCGCGATCATGCCGGACTCGATCTTCGATGCCACGCGCATGCCTTTTGCAAGATCACGTGTGTAGATGTAGGCGGCGAGGCCGTATTCGGTATCGTTCGCTTTTGCGATGACCTCCGCCTCACCTTCGAAGCGGCTGATCGGTGCCACGGGACCAAATATCTCCTCATGCGCCATGAGGGCGTCGGCAGGCACATCGCAGAGCACGGTCGGCGGATAGAAGTAGCCTCTGCCTTCAGAAATCGCGCCGCCGCACAGAACTTTCGCGCCGCGGGCAAACGCGTCCTGGACGAGCCGGTCGATCTTGTCCACGGCCTTCCTTGTGATCATCGGACCGCACTCTGTATCGGATTCAGTGCCCGGGCCGACCTTGAGCGCCGCCATGCGCTTGCGCAGTCCTTCCGCAAAAGCATCGTGGATGCCGGCCTGCACATAGAGCCGATTGGCGGCCGTGCAAGCCTCGCCCGCATTGCGCATCTTAGCGATCATCGCGCCGTCGAGAGCCGCCTCCAGGTCGGCGTCATCGAAGACGATGAATGGAGCGTTGCCGCCAAGCTCCATCGAGCAGGAGATGACGTGTTTGGCCGATTCGGCAAGAAGCACCCGGCCGACGCCGGTCGAACCGGTGAAGGACAGCTTGCGTACGCGCGCATCGGCCAGCATGGCCGATGTTACCGTGCCTGGATTCGAGGTGGTGATGACGTTGACGACGCCGGGCGGCACTCCGGCTTCCTCGTAGAGCGCGGCAAGCGCGTAAGCCGTCAGAGGCGTCTCGCTGGCGGGCTTGAGGATCACGGTGCAGCCGGCTGCAAGGGCAGGCGCGATTTTGCGCGTGGCCATGGCCGCGGGAAAATTCCAGGGCGTTATAAGCACGCAGATGCCGATGGGCTGGTAGTCGACGACAATCCGATTGGTGCCTGATGGCGACAGGCCAAATTCGCCGCTGATGCGCACTGCCTCCTCGGCGTTCCAGCGAAAGAACTCGGCTGCATAGGCGACTTCGCCGCGCGCATCGCGCAGGGCTTTGCCGTTCTCCAGGGCGATCAGCGCAGCCAGCGTCTCTGCCTGTTCGGTCATCAGCTCGAAGCAGCGCCGCAGGATCTCGGATCGCCTGCGCGGCGGCGTTTCGCGCCAACCCGATGCTGCCGCCGCAGCCGCATCGACCGCGGCCCCGGCATCGGCCAGCGTCGCATCGGGAACCGCGGCGATTACTGCTTCCGTCGAGGGATCGACCACTTCGATGACGCGTCCGTCGGATGAAGCGCGCCACTTACCGCCGATGTAAAGGCCGTGCGAAAATGTGGTGTAGTCGGACATGTCGGAATCCTGGTCAAACAAGTCTGGAGAGATGTTCATAGTTTCGGATTCCTCCATCACATCGCGCTGGCGGCCATGTCGCCTTCATACGCGGCTCGGATCAGGTTTCGCATCGCCGCGATGTCGAATGGACGGGGATTGTTCTTGATCAACCTGTCTATTCCGAGCGCCTGCTCGGCCGTCCAGTCGATCTTATCCGCGGGGAGGCCGAGTTCGGCCAACGTCCGTGTGATGCCTATCGCGGCGAACAGTCGGGCGATTTCATCGATGGTCGCTTCCGCCAGGGCGGCGGGATTGCCGTTGTAGCCGGCCAAACCGAAGGCTGAGCCGATCTCGGCTATCTCCGCTGTCGCTGCGGCAAGGTTATAGCGCATCACGTAAGGAAGCATCGTGGCGACGCCCAAGCCGTGCGGCGTGTGGGTGAGGGCGCCGACCGGATACTGCACGGCGTGGGCAGCAGCCGTTCCCGCGGTGCCGAAGGCGCAGCCGGCGGCCAACGCCCCCATCATGACATCCGCGCGTGCGTCCTCGTTGGACCCGTCGCGGCAAGCCGCTTCCAGGCTGCGGCCAAGGAGTCTGATCGCCAGCAAGGCGAAATGGTCGGTCATTGCGCTCTTGCCGATGAACACATGTCTTTGCGGCAGGTCGGGGTCGGTGCCCCGCTTGGCAGCGGTCAAGGCTTCGATCGCGTGTGTGAGTGCATCGGCGCCGGCAATGGCTGTCAGTGATGGGGGACAACTCGCTGTCAGGTCCGGGTCGCACAGCGCAACCGCGGCGATGAGATGCGGGCTGGAGATGCCGACCTTGAGCGTCCGCTCCGGATCGGAGATCACCGCGACGGGAGTAACTTCGGAGCCGGTGCCGGCCGTGGTCGGCACTGCGATAAGGGGAAGGGCAGGGCCCGGCACCTTGAACTCACCATAATAGTCCTGGAGCTTGCCGCCATGGCTGATGAGCAGCCCGGCGCATTTTGCCATATCGAGGCAACTGCCGCCGCCGATGCCGATCACCATGTCCGGCCTGAACCCCTTCGCCTCTGCGATACAGGCACCCACGCTGTCGCGCGGCACATCGGGCAAGGTGCGGTCGTAGACGAGCGTGTCGATCCGGGCAGCCTTTAACCCATCGAGCATCTCGATGAACTCGGACGTTCCGGCGAGCCGTTCGTCGGTGCAGATGAATGCACGCCGGCCATGTCGGCCGGCAATGGCAGGCAGCGCGTGGCGCTGACCTTTGCCGAAGAGAATTTCGCGCGGCAGACGCGCGGCTGCAAAAAGGGTCATCGACTGAGATCTTTCGAAAAAGACTGTTGGAAAAGTGTCGTGTTCCTCATGGGGTGGTCTTCAGTTCGGGGACCGTGCTTTGTCGGATTGTGCCCGGGTCGGGCTTCCTAACCCATCTCGTTATCCTCTATAAAATCGTATAGGATATCCTATTGAATTGGCTGGAGCATCATGTTAGGGCTTGCTCCTGTCAAGAGGTAACCGATGGAAAATCCCGACCTGACGGTTGAAACCGAAGCTCGCTCAAGCGGCCGCATCCAGCGCGCCAACAGCTTGGCGGGCGATGTTTACGAAGCAATCTTCGCGCAATTGATGTCGCTGAAGATTCCGCCAGGATCGCGCATTACCGTCGATAATCTTGTCAGGGAATTCGACGTTTCACACACGCCCATCCGCGAAGCGCTCGGGCGATTGGAAGGCGAAGGCCTGGTCGTAAAGACCCATTTGATCGGCTATCGCGCGGCCCCGCAGATCACTCGGCGCCGGTTCGACGAGCTCTACGAACTGCGTCTCCTGCTTGAGCCCGCCGCTGCGGCAAAGGCTACGGCAACGCTCGACGAGGAGCGCCTCACGGCATTGCGGGAGGCGGCCGGCGTGATGGCCCGGCGGGTGGGGAAGGACGAGCGTCTGCGCTATTCCAACTTCGCGCGGCAGGATGCGATCTTTCACGACAAGATCATGGAGTTCGCGCAGAACGAGCTCATTCGAGAGACGCTGAACCATCAGCATACCCACTTCCATATTTTCCGCCTGATGTACCATTCGCGGGTCACCGAGGAAGCGTTGGATGAGCACGAGGCGATTCTCGCCGCGTTCGCTGCAGGCGACGCGAGCGGCGCCGCGGACGCGATGCGCGTTCACATCGAGAATTCGCGGGACCGGCTCCTGCCTGCCTTCGAGTGACAGGTTCCTACGGCCATCGCCGCCCCAAATCAAAGAGGACAAATCATGCCAGCCAAAAAAATCCTGATGCTGACCGGTGAGTTCACCGAGGAATACGAAATCTTCGTCTATCAACAGGCGATGGAGGCGGTCGGCCACACGGTTCATGTGGTCTGCCCCGACAAGAAGGCCGGCGATGTGATCAAGACGTCATTGCACGACTTCGAGGGCGACCAGACCTATACCGAGAAGCTTGGCCATTATGCGCTGATCAACAAGACTTTTTCGGATGCGGAAAGGCAACTTGATCAGTACGACGCCGTCTATTGCGCCGGCGGCCGCGGACCGGAATATATCCGCACGGACAAGCGCGTTCAGGCAATGGTGCGCCATTTCCACGAAACCAAGAAGCCGATCTTCACAATCTGCCACGGCGTGCAGATTCTGATCGCGGTCGACGGCGTCGTGCGTGGGAAGAAGGTCGGAGCTTTGGCGGCCTGCGAGCCGGAAGTGACGCTCGCCGGCGGCACCTATATTGACCTGTCGCCAACCGAAGCCTATGTCGACGGCACAATGGTTTCGGCCAAAGGTTGGACTGCGCTCGCGGCCTTCATCCGGGAATGCCTGAAAGTGCTCGGCACAGAAATCCGGCACGGCTAGAACTTGGCAGCGCGCAGAAAGTACTTGGAGCGGAAGGCGGCTGAACTGAAGCCGCATCGCTCCAAGTACACAATGGCTGCCGTCTTTCGCCGGCCCGCTAAATCGCGTTATGGGACCTCGCCGGCAAGGCCTATGCGTGCCGATCTACCAGATGCTGGGCGGCAAATTTCGCGATCACGTGCGCGTCTATTGCGACACCGACGCGGAGAAGCAGCTTCGGCCAGTCGTCGCCTTCGCCCCTGTCGGAAAGCACGCCGGGTTTGATTTCATGGGCGAGCGCTCGGGTCGTCTCGCACTCGACATCGTTCGCCGCCAAGGCCTTGGTCAACTCCGTGAGCATTCGATCGGTGGAGGATCGTTCGTCGTCCTCGGGCATCTTGAGTGTGCAATTGAGAGCAAAAGCGGTGAGCGGCATGTAAGTCCTCCTGCTTCGCCCCGAGGGACCAATGTGAAGCAGGGACCGAGGTTGCCTCACGGGCAAAGCGGAAATTATCTTGAGTCAGCGGTTCCCGGTAAAGACCAAGACCGATCTTCATGGGTCACTTCACGCCGATGCCGGCGGTCAGGCCGCCGTCTATCTTGTAGTCCGCGCCGGTGCAGAAGCCGGCCTTCGACGAGCACAGAAAGGCGATCAGTTCCGCCACTTCCTCGGGTTCGCCGATGCGGCCCAGCGGATGCGCCGCGCCGAAGCGCCTGTAGGCTTCTTCGACATCGGCATCGCTGCCATTGTCGCCGCGCGCGGCCTTCTCGAGGATCGGTGTGCGGATCGAGCCGGGGCTGACCGAATTGACCCGGATTCCGGCGGCCGCGTAGTCGAGCGCCAGCGAACGCGTCAGCGTGTGGATGGCACCCTTGGTAGTGGCGTAGGCGGCGACGTTCTGCTGACAGGCGAAACCCTGCACCGAGGCGACATTGACGATGGCGCCGCCGCCGCGCTTGATCATTTCCGGGATGCCGAAATGGGAGGTCAGGTAGATCGAGCCGACATTGACCGTCATCGCCCTGTTCCAGGTTTCCCAGTCGGTCGTCGTCGCGGTTCCATAGGGATGGACCGCCGCCGAATTGACGATCACGTCGAGGCCGCCGAAGCGCTCAACGCCGGCGGCGACGGCGTCGCGGACCTGGTCCGATACGGAGACATCGGTGTCCACGACCAGCGCGCCGGCCTCGGAGCTTTTCAACTCCGCTCTCATCGCGGCATTGGCCGCGCGATCGATGCCGCAGGCGATGATCGCGGCGCCCCCGGCGGCGAGGCGCCTGGCGGCTGCGAGACCGATCCCGGTCGTTCCGGTCACCAGCGCGACCTTGCCGTCAAAATCCTTCATTGCTGAACTCCTTTGGTCACGTCTCGGAAGCCGGTTCTTCCGGCAGGAATCGCAGGGCGAAATCGAGATGGCGGCTTACCAGATAGGCGTAAGCCAACTGTCGCGCGCCTATTTGACTCTCATTGTGGTCCAACAATAAGTTGCCCACCTCGCGGAGGAAAGCGGCAATGGAACAATGCTGGCGCTGGTATGGCCCGGACGATCCGGTGACACTCGATCATGTCAAGCAGGCGGGCGCGACAGGCGTGGTTTCGGCCCTGCACGACATCTATGACGGGCGTGTCTGGCCGCTGGAAAACATCCTCGAGCGCAAGCGCATCATCGAGGCGGCGGAGCTGACCTGGTCGGTGGTCGAGAGCATTCCCGTCCATAACTCGATCAAGATCGGTTCGCCGGAGCGGCTCCGCTATGTCGGCTTCTACAAGGATACGATCCGGGCCCTGGCGAAGGCCGGCATCGCGACGATCTGCTACAATTTCATGCCGGTGGTCGACTGGACGCGGACGGATTTAGCCTACCGTCTGCCGACGACGGGTTACGCGCTGCGCTTCGATGCGATCGATTTCGCCGCTTACGATCTGTTCGTGCTGAAGCGCCGGAATGCCGAGGCCCGCTACACGCCTGCCCGCATCGCCGAGGCGGAAGCGCGGCTGAAGGAGCTCGGCGACGAGAAGATCGACAGGATCGAGCGCAATCTCATCGCCGGCCTGCCGGCCACCGAGCGCGCCTACAACCGCGACAGCTTTCGCGAGGCCTTGGCTGACTATGATGCAGTCGGGCCGAAGGAATTGCGCGAGAACCTCGCTTGGTTCCTGCGCGAAATCATTCCGGTGGCCGAGGAGGAGGGGGTGCGCATGTGCATCCATCCCGACGATCCGCCATTCTCGCTCTACGGCCTGCCGCGCATCGTTTCGACCGCCGAGGATGTGCGCTTCATCCTCAATGTTGTCGACAGCCGGGCCAACGGGTTGACGTTCTGCACCGGCTCCTACGGCACGCGCGCCGACAACGACATTGTCGCGATGGTCAAGGAATTCGCGGAGCGAATCCATTTCGTCCATCTGCGCAATGTCACCATCGAGGACGACGGCTCCTTCCACGAGGCCGAGCATCTCGAGGGTGGCACCGACATGGCGCATGTCATTCTCGCGCTGATGCAGGAGGAGGCGCGTCGCCGTAAGGAAGGCCGCGCCGACTGGCGCATTCCGATGCGGCCCGATCATGGGCATCTGCTTGCCGACGATATCGGCAAGACCAAGATCAATCCCGGCTACTCGCTGATCGGCCGGCTCAAGGGCCTTGCCGAGTTGCGCGGCATCATGCGCGCCGTCGAGCGGTTCGGGCTGGCTTGAGGTGACTGCCACCAAGGCCGGGGTATCCTTCGGACCGTTATCGGTGGCCAGGCTCAGCGCGCGTGTCACGTGGGGGGTGTGGCGCCGATCCGCCGGAAAATGAAGCTTTCATTTCCCTCCGGCGCTGCCTGCGCGGCGTCGGTCAGCATCGCCATTCGCTTGTGGATCGGCGACTTGATGCAGGCCGGATCCGTTGCCGCCGCATCGCCGGCGATCGCCATCGCCTGACACCTGCAGCCGCCCCAATCGACCTCGCGGCGCTCGCAGCTTCGGCATGGCTCCTGCATCCAGTCGGTGCCGCGGAAGGCGTTGAATGCCGGTGAATCGGCCCAGATTTCGGCGAGCCTCCAGTCTCCGAAGCGCTCGAAGCGCAGCGAGGGAATGGTCTGGGCGGCATGGCACGGCAACACGGTGCCGTCGGGAGCCACCATGAAGGCGTCGCGCGCCCAGCCGCCCATGCATGGCTTGGGATAGATGGCAAAATAATCCGGCGTGACGAAATCGATGTTCATGATGCCGGCGAGCCTTTCGCGCGCCGCCGCGACAATGTCCGCCTGCCGGTTGACCGCCGCCAGGTCGGGCATCAGCCTGTCGCGGTTGGCGAGCGCCCAACCGGCATATTGGACGTTGGCGATCTCCAGCCGCTCCGCATCCAAGGAGAGGGCGAGATCGATGAATTCCGGCACTTCCTCGATGTTATTGCGATGAACCGGCGCATTGATGGTGAGGGGCAGCCCGACCGCGCGGGCGCGGCGTGCCGTCTCCAGCTTCTTCTCGTGACTGCCCCGGTGGTTGCCGATACGGTCGGTGGTCGCCGGACGGGCGCCCTGGAAGCTTAGTTGCAGATGGTCAAGACCGGCTTCGGCAAAGGCCTCGATGCGGCCCTCGGCAATGCCGACGCCGGCGGTGATGAGGTTGGTGTAGACGCCGCGGGCCGAAAGCCCGGCGATCAATTGCCCGAGGTCGCGACGCAGCGTCGGCTCGCCGCCGGAAAGATGCACCTGCAGGACACCGAGATCGGCGGCCTGCGAGAAGAGATCGAGCCAGGTCTGCGTGTCGAGCTCGCAGTTGGCCTTCAGCAGTTCGAGCGGATTGGAGCAATAAGGGCACTGCAGCGGGCAGCGATGCGTCAGTTCCGCCAGCATGCCGATCGGAGGCAGGAGGGGCGCACTCATAGCTTCACCAAAAGCTTGTCCGACCATTCCTGCAGGAAGGCGATGACGTCGGCCGCCACGTCCTCCGGATCCGCGTCATAGTCGGCCGCAAGATCGGCGATGATGCGCTCGACCGTGGACCGGCCGTCGCAGCGGCGCAGTATGTCGAGACTGATCTCGTTCGGCCAGAAGACCTTCTCCGGCGAAAGCACGGCGAAGGCCTGCCGCACGGGATCGTACTGGATGCGCACATGCCTGGGCAGTGATGGCGCCGACCGCAACGACACGATGGCTCTGTCGCGCAGCGCTGTCATGGCGCCGCCTCCGGGCGGAAGGCGCCGGGCGGTATGTTTCCCGGCGCGCCATAAGCATGCTGGAGCGCATCGAGCATGGCCCAGAGTATGTCGCATTTGAACACCAGCGCATCGATCGCCTGCTGCTGGCGTTCGGCCGTGTCGGCGTGGGCGAGCACGTAGGCGAGGGCGAAGTCGGCGTCGCGCGATGCCTGTTCGGGCCGGCGGGTGAAATAGGCCAGCGTATCCTCGGTGATGTAGTCGTATCTGGCCAGCATCGCCGGCACCCGCTCGCCGATGATGGTCGGTGAGAACATCTCGGTCAGCGATGACGCGACCGCCTCGAGCAGCGTATGGTTTGTGCAGAAGGAAAGATAGGCGCCGACGGCGAAGCGGGTCGCCGGGAGCGCCAACCTTTCGCTCTTGACCGCTTCGGCATCGAGCCCGAGCGAGGTCGCCAGGTGCAGCCAGCGCGCGATGCCGCCGCTCCATCCGTCCTCGCCGTCATGGTCCTCGATGCGTTTGCGCCAGGCGGCGCGGAACGCCGGATCCTCGGCGCGCGCCAGGATCATGGCGTCCTTGCGCGGAATGACGGCCTGGTAGCAATAACGGTTCAGCGCCCAGGCCTGCATTTCGGCCTTCGACAAGGCGCCGCCGGTCATCCTGTGATGGAAAGGATGGCGGTTGTGGTAGCGCTTGTCGCCGACCTGCCGCAGCACTGCCTCGAACTCGCTCTTGGACAGTCCGCCTCGGGCCGCGTCGTGGAAATCGCTCAAAATTCCATCTCCATGCCATCCCTGGCGACTTCCCAGCCAGCCGCCTTGACCGCCGCGTGTTCGGCGGAATTCTCGTCCAGAACAGGATTGGTGTTGTTGATATGGATGAAGATACGGCGACCGATCTTCACATCGGCCAGGCCGGCGATCGAACCCGCTTCCCCGGACATCGCGATGTGCCCCATGCGCGCGCCGGTTTTCTGGCCGACGCAGGCGGTTATCATCTCTTCGTCCGTATAGACGGTGCCGTCGAACAGAAGGCAGGCGGCATTCGCCAGGCGCGTGCGCAACGCGGCATCGATGCGCGCGCAGCCCGGAACGTAGAAGACGGCGCCGCGACCGCCGGTCCCGCTGATGCGGACGCCGATCGTGTCGCCCGTGTCGGAGCTGAAATCGGCGGCGAGATCGCCTCTTTGCTCAAGATAGAGCGCGACCTTGCCGGGCACCGGAAAGCTGCGGACGACCACCCCGGTCGGGTGACCGTCCGCGCCGCAGATCGGCATCTCCTCCGTCTGGGCCAGCAGGCGCCGGGGCACGATCGCCGGGTCGAGGACATTGAAGATCGAATTCGCCTCCAGCGTCGCCAGCACCTGTGCCGTCGCATAGATCGCGAAAGGCTGTCGCTCGCGCAGGCTCAGCAGGCCGGCGACATGGTCCACGTCGGCGTTGGTCAGCACCACCGCGCGGATCGGCGTCGAGCGCAGCGGAGCGTCAGCCGCGGGCTGAAGCTCGGGCGCTTGCGCAATCTGCTGGCGGATATCGGGCGACGCGTTGAAGAGAACCCAACCTGTGCCGTCCGCCGATACGGCGATGGATGATTGGGTTCGCGAACGCACGCCGGGCATGCCCGCGCGAGCCGCGCGGCTCAGGCGGTAATTGCAATTCCATTGCGGGAAGCCGCCTCCCGCCGCCGATCCGATGATCTTCACGCGCATGCCAAACGCCCGCTCCGCGCCCCGTCCGATCGGCTTTTCGGCGGCAGACAGCTTGGTATTCGCGTTTCCCGCTGCAAGCCCTCACATGCGGCGGAGTGCATGCCCCTGCTGCCAGGGACATGCACCTTGCGGCCTACTTCCTGGGAGGAATTTCAGCAGGCAGATACCGCGAAATTTCGAAGCCCGCAGCGACCTGGCACATGGTCGGTTTCTTCCAGCTCTTCTTCATCGCATTGTCCTCTTCTGCCAGCCCGAAGGGGCCGGTCATGTCGTTGGCCCATTGCGGGCGGGTGCAACGGCTCGTCCATCATCTCACAAATGGACAAATGAAACACCGGGTTCTCAAACAACCAAATCGAAGATCGGTTCCTTTCCTCTATCGCCTCTTTCGTTTTCACGCCCATCGAGTTCGCCCCGGCGTCGCCGGGATCGGGTTATCATACTCGTCGATTGGGCAAACCGCACTACAATCCCTTTGGCCGGCAAGCCTCCATGGTCATCGGCATATCTGCCGGCGCCCCCGGAACCACGGTTCACCTGGCGTCCTCAATTCAGGCTTATCAGCCAAGCTCAGCCTGCTGCTTCGGTTTCGGCGAAGCAAAGGACAGAAAAAGACTTCTTTTTGCGATCCGGGCCGGGTGCTCTCTTGCAGGCCTAGAACACGCTAGGCCCGCCCGGGAGGCGACGCATAACAAGAGAGCGGCTGCCAAAACGCCGCTTGGCATAGGCCGCTTGAATGGGGCCGACGCCGGCAACAGCCATGGGGAACCACGACAATGAAGACATTCCGAAATTGCCTGATGACGGCGGTCAGCGCAGGCCTGCTGGGCCTGGGGCTTGCCGCTCCCGCCAATGCCGGCGCCATTCGCCTCGGCATGACCACCTGGGTGGGCTACGGGCCGCTGTTTCTCGCCCGTGACCTCGGCTACTTCAAGGAAGCCGGCGTCGATGTCGACCTGAAGATCATAGAAGAATCAGCGCTTTACATGGCGGCGGTCGCAGGCGGCGACCTCGACGGCGCCGCTTCCACCGTTGACGAGCTGATGAAATACCGCTCCGAGGAGCTCTGCTTCAAATATGTGGTGGCGCTCGACGACAGCCATGGCGGCGACGGCGTCGTCACGCAGCCCGATGTCAAGTCGCTCAAGGATCTGAAGGGCCAGCAGGTGGCCTTGAACGAGGGCTCCATTTCCGAATTCTGGTTCAATGTGCTCCTGAAAAAGGAAGGCATGACCGAGGACGACGTCACCATCACTAACATGACCGCCGACGACGCGGCCACCGCCTTCATCGCCGGCCAGGTACCCGCAGCCGTGACGTGGGAGCCGCACCTCACCGAAGTCCGCAAGGGCGGGAAGGGCAAGGTGCTGATCGATTCCACGACCACCCCCGGCCTGATCGTCGATGTGATCGCGCTCAAATGCGACCTGATCGAGAAGCACCCAGAGGACGTGAAAGCTCTCATCAAGGGCTATTACAAGGCGGTCGACTACATCAAGACCAACCCGGACAAGGCCTATGAGATCATGGCCAAGGGCATTGGCGGCTATCTCGAGAAGCCGGAGGATTTCGCAGCCGGCGCCAAGGGCGTGCGCTACTACGATCGCGCCCGCAACCTGGAATTCTTCGGCACGCCGCAGAAGAGCGAAGCGGCCGACCTGGTAAATTTCGCGCAGGACGTCTGGGGCAAGGCCGGCAAGCTCAAGATGACGATCGACTCGAAAACCATCCTCGACACCGATTTCATCAAGGAACAGTAGGCCATCGGGATGGCCGGGGGTCGGCCCGTCGGGCCGATCCTGCTTCTCGAACGCCTGAGTTTCAGGCCTGAAATCAACGGAGGCCATCTCATGGCACAAAGGCGGACGGCGTGGACACGCCTGACGACCCCATTCGCCAACATCCCCGCCAGCACGGCCACCACGCTTGCGCTGGCGATGTGGGTGGTCGTGATCGGCGGCTGGGCGTTGCTGTCCTATGGCCGCGTCGTGCCGAACATGTTCCTGCCGACACCTGGAACCGTGCTCGAGACGACCTATCGCATGTCTCTGGACGGCAGCCTTCTCTACCACACTTTGACAAGCGCCAAGGTGGTGATCCTGGGCTTCATCGTCTCCTCGCTCATCGCGGTGCCGCTGGGACTGTGGATGGGGACCTATCGGGCGGTTCAGGCGCCGCTGGAGCCGCTGGTCAATTTCATCCGCTATCTGCCGGTGACCTCCTTCGTGCCGCTGTTCATCCTTTGGATCGGCATCGGCATCGAACAGCGCATAGCGGTCATTTTCTTCGGCACGTTCTTCCAGCAACTGGTGATGATCTCCGACTGCGCGCGCGGCGTCTCCAGGGACCTGGTCAACGCCTCCTACACTTTGGGCACCAAGCGCAGCGAAGCGGTGTGGCACGTCATTTTTCCTGCAGCGCTTCCGGCGATCCTCGACACGCTTCGCGTCACCATGGGCTGGGCCTGGACCTATCTGGTCGTTGCCGAGCTCGTCGCCGCGTCGAGCGGCCTCGGCTATATCAGCCTCAAGGCAATGCGCGGCTTCCAGGTGGATGTGATCTTCATGGCGATCGCCGCGATCGGGCTTCTGGGCCTGATCACCGACACGGCATTCCGCATTCTCCGGGCAAGGGTCGCGCCATGGGCACCTTGATCTTGAACGCATCCTCGCAAACCGCAGCCGGATCAAGGGTAGTGATGACCGAAACCGTCAAGGCGAACCATCCGGCCGGCACGGTCCATGCATCCGGCGATCCGCGTTCGGCCGGGACCACGATGGCCATCGAGGACGTGACATTGCGCTACGGCGATGCCAATGGCGTGCTGGCGCTGGACGATGTGTCGCTGAAGGTGGCCAAGAACGAATTCTGCGTCATCGTCGGCCCTTCTGGATGCGGCAAATCCAGCCTGCTCTACCTTGCCGCCGGCCTCAATGACGCGACCTCGGGCAGCATCAAGGTCGACGGCCGGGAAGTGATCGAGCCCGGCGCCGACAGGGGCATGGTGTTCCAGAGCTACACCTTGTTCCCGTGGCTCACGGTGCGCGCCAACATCGAATACGGGCCGAAGCGCAAAGGCCTGCCAGCGGAGCAGCGAAAGCAGATCGTCGACCAGTATCTCAACGAGGTTGGCCTCGCGTCTTTTGCGAATCACTACCCCGCCCAGTTGTCGGGCGGCATGAAGCAGCGCGTGGCGATCGCGCGCGCCCTGGCCAACGACCCTGCCGTCCTCTTGATGGACGAGCCGTTCGGCGCGCTCGACAGCCAGACGCGCGGCACCATGCAGAAGCTGCTTCTGCGCGTCTGGGAGCGGCAGCAGAAGACGGTGCTCTTCGTCACCCACGATATCGACGAGGCGCTGGTGCTCGGCGACCGCGTGCTGGTGATGACGGCAAGGCCCGGCAAGATCAAGGCCGAGATCAAGGTCGACATTCCTCGGCCGCGTTCGATGGATGTAATCCTCGAACCCGACTTCATCGCGCTCAAGCGCCGCATCCTCGGCCTTCTGCACGACGAGATCGACGAGGATCACTAATCCGCCGCCCCAAATTCGCAGCGGTTTTGGGAGGGCTTAAACAAGGCTTAAAGCGCGTTACGCATTTTAGAGCACTCGCAAGCAATCACAAATAGTTGGGGGCAGTTCTGCATAGAAACGCTGAACTGCCCTCAAACGTGAAGGGCGGAGGGATCTTTACCTTTGCGCGCGATGCGCCGGGCCGAGGATCATCTCCGAAGCCTTTTGCCCGATCATCATGCTTGGCGCGTTGGTGTTGCCGCCGATCAGCTTCGGCATGACGGAGGCATCGGCGACCCGGAGCCCATCCACGCCTCTCACCTTGAGCGTCGCCGGATCGACCACAGCCATGTCATCCGTTCCCATCTTGCAGGTTCCGACCGGGTGATAGACGGTCAGCGCCTCGGCGCGCAGATAGGCCAGGATCTCGTCGTCGGTTCGGACATCCTTGCCCGGCAGCATCTCCTTGCCGCGCACGGCGTCGAACTCGGACGAGGCAAAAATCCGGCGCGCGATCTTGATGCCTTCCACCAGCACCATGGCGTCGTCTTCATGGGTGAAGAAGCGGTGGTCGATCAGGACGTCGCGGCGAGAATTGTCGCGCGACAACCTGATCTCGCCCACGCTTTTCGGTCTGAGCACGCAAGTGTGAATGGCGTAGCCGTGGCCGTATTCGATCAGCCTGCCGCGATGGCTGCGATAGCCCGGCACGAAATGGAACTGGATGTCCGGAAGGCCGTTGGCGTGGCTGGTCTTCGCGAAGCCGCCGGCTTCGACATAGTTGGTGGTGAGCATGCCCTTGCGGCGGGCGAAATACTGGAAGGGCGCCGCCGCCATGCGCGGCAGGTTGGCGAGTGAGAGGCCGAGCGTCCTGGTGCTCTTGGAGCGCACGGTGATCATGCCGTCGACATGGTCCTGCAGGTTCTTGCCGACGCCCGGCAGGTCGAGGACCGGCGTGATGCCGATCTGCTTGAGATCGGCTGCCGGCCCGATGCCGGACGCCATCAGGATCTTGGGCGAGTTGATGGCGCCGGCCGAAAGCACGATCTCACGGCCGGCCGAGAGCGTCTTCTGCTGGCCGCCATGACGCACGCGCATACCCGTGGCGCGCCCTTCGGCAATGACGAGGTCGATCACCTCGCATTCGCTGAGCAGCGTCAGGTTCTTGCGGTCGAGCACCGGGCGCATGAAGGCGCTGAAGCTGCTGAAGCGCTGCCCGCGATCCTGCGTGACGTTGTAGATCCCGAGGCCGAACTGGCTTGCCGCATTGAAGTCGGTGTTGGCGGGCAGGCCGGCGCTTGCGCCAGCTTTCACGAACATCGCGGAAAGCTCGTTCGGATCGCGCGGATTGTCGACCAGCAACTCACCTTCAGTACCGTGATAGCGCGGGTCCTGGGCAAGCAGGTTGCGCTCCAGTTTCTTGAATAGCGGCAGCACATCGTCATAAGCCCAGCCGGCGCAGCCAAGTTCGGCCCACTCGTCATAGTCCTCGGCGGCGCCGCGAATATAGACCATCGAATTGATCGAGCTCGATCCGCCCAGCGCCTTGCCGCGGTTGACCGGAATCCTGCGATTGTTGAGCTGCGGTTGCGGTACCCCGACGAAACAATAGTCGTAGTTCGGGTTGCCGTAGAGCGAGAGAATGCCTGCCGGCACTCTGACCCGCAGGCTGCTGTCGCTGCCGCCGGCCTCGATCAGGCACACTGTGACCGACGGATCGGCGCTCAGCCGATTGGCGACCACGCAACCGGCCGAGCCGGCGCCGACGACGATGTAGTCAAAGCTTTCAGTTTTCATGCCCAGCCCCTCGAGAATGCCGGCGCTCGAGGCATGGCAGAACCGGCCGCCGCGAAGGCGTATCCTTGTTCCGGAACCAGTTCCGCGCGGACACATGTCCGGCCTCGCCCGCCACCTCATGCAGCGCTGTCGATCCGACCGCCGGGACTCTAGGTGCGTCTATCGGTGCGAGAAATTCGGAAATGGTTACGCGTGACTTCGGAGATTCGTTATGGGCGCCCGCCGGCACGTGCTGCTACTTGTGAGCGCCAGCAGAGAAGCGGTCGGATGGCAGCCTGGCTGCATCCACCAACTGCCAGAGATCGTTTTCATCCCGCGCGGCGGAAGCTGTCGGATGGTCAGAAGAGGACTGAGCATGTCGGTTGAGAAGGTAGACACGCTCGTCGTCGGCGGCGGCCAGGCTGGAGTGGCCATGAGCGAGCATCTGAGCAAATGCGGGGTGCCTCATCTCGTCCTCGAACGCGGCCGGATCGCCGAGCGCTGGCGCTCACAGCGATGGGACTCCCTGGTCGCCAATGGCCCGGCCTGGCATGACCGGTTTCCGGGCATGGAGTTTCCGGTGACGGGTCCCGACGGCTTTCCTTCCAAGGAGGAGGTCGCCGACTATTTCGTCGCCTATGCAAAGCAGATCAATGCGCCGATCCGCTGCGGCGTGGAGGTCAAGCTGGTGCAGAGGAATGTCGGCCGTCCGGGATTTCGCGTCGAGACATCGGGTGGGGTGATCGAAGCCAACAGCGTCGTGGCCGCGACCGGGCCTTTCCAGGTCCCGGTCATCCCGCCTCTCGTTCCTGACGATGCCGGCATTCTGCAAATCCACTCCAGCGCCTACCGCAATCCGGCGCAGCTACCAAAGGGCGCGGTGCTGGTGGTCGGCGCCGGATCCTCGGGCGTGCAGATTGCCGACGAGCTGCAGCGCTCAGGCAGGCGCGTCTATCTTTCGGTCGGCCCGCATGATCGGCCGCCGCGCGCTTATCGCGGGCGCGACTTCTGCTGGTGGCTGGGCGTGCTCGGCAAATGGGACCTCGAAACCCCGGGGCCCGGAACGGAGCATGTCACGATCGCGGTGAGTGGCGCGCGCGGCGGCGAGACGATCGACTTCCGCCGCCTGGCCGCGCAGGGGCTCACGCTCGTCGGCATGACAAAGGCATACCAGGACGGGGTGATGAGTTTCGCGCCCGACCTAGCGAAGAATATCGCCAGGGGCGACGCCAGCCTGATGTCGCTGCTGGACGAGGCCGACGCCTATGTCGAGCGCAACGGCCTCGACCTTCCGGAAGAGCCTGCTCTTCGCAAAATCGACCCCGATCCGGACTGCGTGACCAATCCGATCCTCGAGCTCGATCTGACCGAGGCCGGGATCGCGACGATCATCTGGGCGACGGGCTTCGCCGTCGATTACAGCTGGCTGAAGGTCGACGCTTTCGACGAGAGGGGCCGGCCAAGGCATCAGCGGGGCGTCTCGACCGAGCCCGGGATCTATTTCCTTGGGTTGCCCTGGCAGTCGCGCAGGGGGTCGAGCTTCATCTGGGGCGTCTGGCATGATGCCAAGCATGTGGCAGACCGTATTTCGACGCAGCGCAAATATCTGGCCTACCACGCCGCCGCCAAGCGCGAGCCCGTGGACGCCTGACCAAAGCTGCGAGCCCGATCCTCATGGAGACCAAGATGGCGCATACGCGAATTCGCAAATTCAACTCCAAGGACACCTATCCCGAGCAGAAGCTCGATAACGATCTCTGCCAGGCCGTCGTCACACGCGGCGGCCGCACCGTCTATCTGCGCGGCCAGTGCCCGCAGGACCTCGACACCGCCAAGAACATCGACAGCCACGATCCGGTCGAGCAGACCCACAAGGTGATGCAGAACATCAAGCAGCTCATCGGGGAGTGCGGCGGCACGATGGAGCATCTGGTGAAGGTGGTGGTCTATATCACCGACGTTCGCCATCGCGAGGCCGTCTACCGGACGATGGGCGAATATATCAAGGGCGTGCATCCGGTTTCGACCGGCCTGGTCGTGTCGGCGCTTGCGCGGCCGGAATGGCTGGTCGAGATCGACGGCACCGCCGTCATTCCGGACTAAGCGCCATGACCTTCTCCATCGTCGCGCGCTGCAGGCGCACAGGCATGTTCGGGGTGGCGGTGTCGTCGTCGTCTCCCGCGGTCGCGGCGCGTTGTTCCTATGCGCAGGCGGGCGTCGGCGCGGTTGCCAGCCAGAACGTCACCGACCCCACGCTCGGGCCTCGAGCATTGGAACTGATGGCGCGTGGCGCTTCCGCCACGGAGGCGGTCGCGATCCTCAAGCACACGGGCGCTTTTATCGAGTACCGGCAGATACTGTCTGTAGACGCCGCGGGCGGCAGTGCGGTCCACTCCGGGCCGAAAGCGCTCGGCATCTGGGCCGAGGCGCGCGGCGAGGACGTTGCCTGCGGCGGCAACCTGCTCGCGAACGCCGGCGTTCCGCAAGCCATGGTCGACGCCTTCCTTGCCTCCGAAGGCGATCTCGGTGACCGGCTGATCGTCACGATGCGTGCCGCGCTTCAAGCCGGCGGGGAAGCGGGTCCCGTCCGCTCCGCCGGCATGAAGCTGGTCCGCGATGTATCCTGGCCCGTGGCCGACCTGCGTTGCGACTGGACGGAAGTATGTCCGATCGAGCAGCTGGCGGGACTGTGGGACATCTACAAGCCCCAGCTCGATGCCTACGTCACCCGCGCCCTCAATCCGTCCGATGCGCCAAGCTACGGCGTCCCCGGTGACGAATAGTCCGGCCAGTTCTGGAGCGAGCATGAGCGAACTCAGCCACAAGGAGTGGGTCCGCAAGGCGTCGGCGATCCGCTTCCGCGACAAGGCCTTCATCGACGGCAAGCCGGTGCCGGCGCGCTCCGGCCGGACCTTCGCCAGCGTCAATCCGGCCACGGGAGCGACGCTCGCCGAGGTCGCCTCCTGCGGTGAAGAGGACATTGACCTTGCCGTCGCGGCGGCGCGGCGCAGTTTTGAGGCCGGCGTCTGGTCGCGAGCAGCCCCCGCGCATCGCAAGCAAGTGCTGCTGCGGCTGGCGGAATTGCTGCGCGAGAACCTGCCGGAGCTCGCGCTGCTGGAATCGCTGGACATGGGCAAGCTGGTCAAGGACGCCGCCACCATAGACGTGCCGGGCTCGGCGGCGATCTTCCAGTGGTATGGCGAGGCGATCGACAAGGTCTATGACGAGGTAGCCCCGACGGGGCAAGGCGACCTCGCTTTGGTGCGGCGCGAGCCGCTTGGCGTCGTGGGCGCGGTTGTGCCTTGGAATTTCCCGCTCGACATGGCGACCTGGAAATGCGCGCCCGCGCTGGCCGCGGGCAATTCGGTGGTGCTAAAGCCGGCCGAGCAATCGCCTTTCTCGGCGCTCAGGCTGGCCGAGTTCGCCATGGAGGCGGGCCTGCCCGCCGGGGTGCTCAATGTGGTGCCGGGCCTCGGCGAGACCGCCGGCCAGGCGCTGGGCCGGCATATGGATGTCGATTGCCTCGCCTTCACCGGATCGACCGCCGTAGGCAAGCTGTTCCTGCAATATTCCGGCCAGTCGAACATGAAGCAGGTCTGGCTGGAGGCCGGCGGCAAGAGCCCCAATCTGGTGTTCGCGGACTGCGGCGATCTGGATGCGGCGGCCGACATGGCCGCCTTCGGCATCTTCTTCAACCAGGGCCAGGTCTGCTCGGCCAATTCCCGGCTGCTGGTGGAACGCGGCATCAAGGATGCGCTGGTCGAGAAGCTGGCGGAGCGTGCGGCGGCGACGCAACCCGGCGACCCTCTCGACCCGGCATCCAGGATGGGCGCGATGGTGGATGCGCGGCACGCCGCTACGGTGATGCGCTTCATCGATGGCGGCAGGCAGTCGGCACGGCTGGTCGCCGGCGGCGGCCGGATCTCGGTCGGCGGGCGCGGCAGCTTCGTGCAGCCGACGATCTTCGACAATGTCTCGCCCGAGGATCCGCTCGCCCGCGACGAGATATTCGGTCCGGTGCTGTCGGTCATCGCCTTCGACAGCGAAGAGGAGGCGCTGCGGATTGCCAATGACAGCGTCTACGGCCTTGCAGCGTCGCTTTGGACCGACAGCCTGTCGCGGGCACACCGCATCGCGGAAAGACTGCGGGTGGGCACGGTTTCGGTGAATACTGTCGACGCGCTGAGCCCGATGACGCCCTTCGGCGGTTTCAAGCAGTCCGGCTTCGGGCGCGACCTGTCGCTGCACGCGCTCGACAAATATACCGCGCTGAAGACCACCTGGATCAGGTATTGAGGAGCGGCCGCGACTTGATTGCAGCGACCAAACGGGCATCATAGAAGCCCATGCCGCTTCGTTTCACACTCAGACAACTCGAGTACTTCGTCGCCGTCGGCGAGGCAGGCTCTATCGCCAAGGCAGCCGAGCAGGTGAACGTGTCGCCGCCGTCGATCTCGGCTTCGATCGCCCAGCTCGAGGCGGAGTTCGGCGTCCAGCTCTTCGTGCGCAAGCACTCGCACGCGCTTGCCCTCACGGCGGGCGGGCGCCTGTTCCTCAAGGAAGCCGCGCGGCTGCTCAACGACGCCGATGCGCTGCATGACATTGCCGGCGATATCGCGGAAAAGGTGCGCGGACCGCTGGCGATCGGCTGCCTTCTGACTTTCGCACAGATCGTGCTGCCGGCGCTGCGCCGCAAATTCGAGGACGCCTATCCGGATGTGCGCGTCCGACAGTTCGAGCGCAACCAGGGGCAGTTATTCGAGATGCTGCAGCGTGGCGAAATAGACGCAGCACTGACCTACGATCTCGAACTGTCGCAGGATATGACGTTCGAGCCGCTGATGCAGCTGCCGGCCTATGTGATGCTGCCGGCCGCGCATCGCCTGGCGGGGAGGGCGGGCATCACCCCCGAGGAACTGGTCGATGAGCCGATGGTACTGCTCGATTTGCCCTACAGCCGCGAATATTTCCTGTCGGCTTTCCAGCCCAAGGGCCTGCGGCCAAAGATCGCCGAGCGCACCGGCGACATCGCCGTGATGCGCTCGATGGTCGCCAATGGCTTCGGCTACGGCATCGCCAACATGCGGCCGCTCAACACCATGTCGCCGGACGGCAAGCTGCTGGTCTTCGTGCCCCTGCTGGGCGACCTCAGGCCGCTGACCATGGGAATTGCGCTGCCGAATGCCGAGCATCGCACGCTGACGGTGCAAGCCTTCATCGACCACTGCCGCCGCTTCGTTGTCGAGCAAGGGGTCTTCGGCACCGAACGTATCGTCAAATAAGCCTGGTCACGGTCAGCCGTCGGCGAGCCGCGACAGCAGCCTCTCCAGCATCTCGTCGCAACGCCGCAGTTGTTCCACGCTGATAAATTCCTCCGGCTTGTGCCCCTGCGCCATCGAGCCCGGTCCGCAGACGACGGCCGGCGTGCCGAGATCGCGGCTGAACAATCCGCCTTCCGTGCCGAACGCGACCTTCATGGTATCGTTGGCGCCGGCCAGCGATTTGACGAAGGCGACCGCTTCCGAAGCGACCGGCGTGTCGAGGCCCGGATAGGTGTTGGTGATCTCGATGTCGATCGCGGCTTCGGGCGCGATCAAAGCGGCGTCGGCTGCAATGCGTGCCGCGGCGCCGCGAAGCCTGTCGAGAATGCCGGCGGCATCGTCGGCGGCGATGTTGCGGATCTCGAAATCGACCTGGCAGAGATTGGGCACGATGTTGAGCGCCACGCCGGCATTGATTTTGCCCACATGCACAGTCGTGTAGGGAATGTCATAGTCGCCATCGCGAGCGCCTTCGCGTGCCAGCCGGTCCTGTTCGTCGCGAAGCGCCCGCACGAAATCGCAACCGAGATGGATGGCGTTGAGCGCCAGCGGGGCGAGCGCCGAATGGCCTTCGCGTCCTCTGCAGAGGGCGCGCGCTGCAAGCTTACCCTTGTGCCCCGTCGCCACCTGCATGTTGGTCGGCTCGCCGACGATGCACAGCAACGGGCGTTGCGGTGCAGCGCTCAGCATTTCGATCAGGTGGCGGACGCCCAGGCAGCCGACTTCCTCGTCGTAGGAGAGCGCCAGATGCAAGGGCGTGCGAAGCGTCATCTTCGAGGCCTTGAGACACGCCGCGAGAGCTGAGGCCACAAAGCCCTTCATGTCCGCCGCGCCGCGCCCGTAAAGCCTGCCGTCGCGCGCGGTCATGGCGAATGGCGGCAGCGTCCAGTTCTGGCCATCGACGGGGACGACGTCCGTGTGACCGGAGAGCATGATGCCGGGCTTATCGGCCGGGCCGATCGTGGCGAAAAGATTGGCCTTGTGCCCGTCCGGACTGTGGATGATCTGGGAGGCGATGCCGTTTGCTTGAAGCAGGGCCACCGCATAGCCGATGAGGTCAAGGTTAGAGTCGTGGCTCACCGTCGGGAAGGCGATCAACCGCTCGAGTATTCTGACGCTGTCCATTCTTGTCTGGTCCCGTTGCCGCAGCCGTTCTCTACATCGCGTCGCGACAGCCCTGAAGTCGCATTTGGCTCAGCCTCGCTTCATCTGAGGTTAATCCAGGCGACACAAGATTAGGCGCGCCCTAATCCCCGCGGAAGAAATCCGTAGTTTTCCCGCCCACGCGCCCACTTATGGGTAATCTCCAGAGCAGCCGGCATGAAGGAAGCTATTATGCGCGACCCACGCTACGACATTCTGTTCGAGCCGATGAAGATCGGTCCGGTGACCGCCAAGAACCGCTTCTACCAGGTTCCGCATTGCAATGGCGGCGGCTATCGCGATCCCTCGGCCGCGGCCGAGATGCGGCGCATCAAGTCCGAAGGCGGATGGGGCGTCATCTTCACTGAGCAGACGGAGATGCATCACACCTCCGAGATCACGCCCTTCATCGAGCTCAGGCTGTGGGACGACGCCGACATTCCGGCTCTGGCCAAAATGGCCAAGGCCATGCACGAATATGGCGCGCTCGCCGGCATCCAGCTCGCCTATTCCGGCATCAATGGTCCCAACCTCTACACCAAGGAGGTGCCGCGCGGGCCGTCGGCGCTACCGATCCGCACCTTCACCAACGATCCGGTGCAGGCGCGCGCCATGGACAGAGAGGACATCCGCGACCTGCGCCGCTGGCACCGCAATGCCTTCAAGCGCGCCAGGCAGGCGGGGTTCGACCTGGTGTGCCTCTACGGCGCGCATGGCTTCGGCATCATCCAGCACTTCCTGTCGACCGCTACGAACCAGCGCAGCGACGAATATGGCGGCTCGCTGGAAAACCGCTCGCGACTGATGCGCGAGCTGATCGAGGAAGGGCGCGACGCGATCGGCGACACGTGCGGCCTTACGCTCAGGCTGTCGCTGGACGAGATGGTCGGCGAGCTTGGCTTCGCCAATTCGGAAGTCCGCGAGATGATCGAGATGCATGCTGAGCTGCCCGATCTTTGGGACCTCGCCCACGGCGCCTGGGAGGATTGCTCCGGGCCGTCGCGCTTCAAGGAAGAGGCGGCGCAGGAAAGCCTGGTCTCCGGCATCAAAAAGCTTACCTCGAAGCCGGTCGTCGGTGTCGGCCGCTTCACCTCGCCGGACGTGATGGTGAAGATGATCAAATCAGGCACGCTCGATTTCATCGGCTGCGCTCGCCCGTCGATCGCCGATCCTTTCCTGCCAAGGAAGATCGAGGAGGGCCGCATCGAGGACATCCGCGAATGCATCGGCTGCAACATCTGCATCACCGGCGACATGACGATGTCGATCTCGCGCTGCACGCAGAACCCGACCTTCATGGAGGAATGGCGCAAGGGCTGGCATCCGGAGCGCATGCAGGCCAAGGGCGATAGCGACAGCGTGCTGATCGTCGGCGCCGGGCCTGCCGGACTGGAGGCCGCCCGCGCGCTCGGCCTGCGCGGCTACCAGGTTGCGATTGCCGAAGCCGGCACCGCGCTTGGCGGGCGCGTGGCGCGCGAATGCCTGCTTCCGGGTCTCTCGGCCTGGGGCAGGGTGCGCGACTATCGCCAGTATCAGCTCAGCCAGATGCCGAATGTCGACATTTATTTCGAAAGCCGGCTGTCGGCGGACGACATCCTGTCCTTCGGCTTCCAGAACGTGGCCATCGCCACCGGATCGACCTGGCGGCGCGACGGCGTGGCGCGTGCCCATGTCGTGCCGATGCCGATCGACGCCGCCATGCCGGTCTACACGCCCGACGACGTGATGGACGGCAAGGTGCCCTCCGGCAATGTCGTGCTGTTCGACGACGACCATTATTACATGGGCGGCGTGCTGGCCGAGCTGATGGCGCGCCAGGGGGCGAGGGTGACCCTGGTGACGCCGTCGGCCTATGTCTCGGACTGGACCCGCTGCACGCTGGAGCAGGGCGCCATCCACCGCCGCCTGACGGAGCTGGGGATAGATATCGTCCTCAACAGGACCATCACGACCATCGCGCCCGGCGGCGTCGTGACGGCCTGCGTCTATACCGGCGCTCGGCAGGAGTTGGCGGCCGATGCCGTCGTCCTGGTCACGTCGCGCAATCAGGACGATGCCGTTTGGCGCGAGCTCAAAGCAAGGGAGAACGAGTGGACCGACAATGGCATCCGCTCGATCAAGGTCATCGGCGATGCGGAAGCGCCGGGGCCGATCGCCTGGGCGACCTATGCCGGCCACCGCTTCGCCCGCGAGCTGGACGAACCCGATATCGGTGACGCGCTGCCTTTCCGGCGTGAGGTGACGGCGCTGGCGGACGGGTAGAGCCCCTCGGTTGTGGCCGCTTCGGAGCACTGTCGTTTCTTATTTTGACAAGCAGCCCAAAAAACGTCGGCGGTCAGGATTCTCCTTGAGGCCGGCGCGCGGATTGATCAGTTTGTCCCCAAGCCGGACCGCTTGCCTGGCGGGTAATCGCGGCCGACAGGGAGAAAAAACAATGCGCACCAAAACCAGCATCCGCGTCGTCGGCTGCCATGCCGAGGGCGAGATCGGCGATGTCATCGTGGGAGGCGTGCTGCCGCCTGCGGGCCGCACGATGATGGAAAAGATGATCACGATGGAGCGCGATCACGACCATATCAGGCGCATGCTGATCTGCGAGCCGCGCGGCAGCGTTGCCCGTCATGTCAATCTCCTGCTGCCCTCCACGCGCGAGGATTGCGCTGCGGGCGCCATCATCATGGAGCCGACCGAATATCCGCCGATGTCCGGCTCCAACACGATCTGCGTCGCTACGGTGCTGCTCGAGACCGGCATGGTGCCGATGCAGGAGCCGGAGACGCGCTTCAAGCTCGATATGCCCGGCGGCGTCATCGAGGTGCGCGCCGAATGCAGCGACGGCAAATCCCTGTCGATCACGCTGCGCAATGCGCCCGCTTTCGCCGAGCGCCTCGATGCCGATATCGAGGTGGAAGGGCTCGGCACGATAAAGGCCGATATCGCCTATGGCGGCATGTTCTACGCGATTGTCGATGCGCCCGCGCTCGGCTTCTCGGTGACGCCCGACGAGGCGCGCGAGTTGGCGGTGCTCGGCGAGAAGGTCCGCCGCGCAGCGCGCGAGCAGCTCGATGTCGTGCATCCGCAGTTCGACAATGTGCGCGGTGTGTCTATCGTCCAGTTCGCCATGCCGTTCCAAGGGCCGGGCAACGTCACGCGCAACACCTGCATCGTTTCGCCCGGGCGCTCGGACCGCAGCCCGACGGGAACCGGCACCTCGGCCCGCATGGCTGTGCTGCAGGCGCGGGGTCAGATGAAGCAAGGCGAGGTGCTGATCCATGAATCGATCATCGGCTCGCGCTTCACCGGCAAGATTCTCGAACTCACCGAAGTCGCCGGGCGCAAGGCGATCGTGCCGCAGATAACGGGCAGAGCCTGGATCACAGGAGAGCACAATTATTATCTCGATCCGACGGATCCGTACCCGCAAGGCTACGTGCTGTCGGACACCTGGGGCACCTCGACTTCGGTGACGCAATAGACTTTCCCGCAACGACGCCGGCTCGCATAACTCGAGCGCCCGGACGCTTTCCAGCTGTCGGTCGAGGCATTTGCGCTTGCAGAATGTCAGCGGACCTTGCAGGGAGGCGCCTGCTCTGATTCCCTGCGGTTGGTGGGGATCGCCTGATTCGTGTGCTCGTTGTTCCGGTTCCGCATGATCGTGCGGCGGAGCAACAGGTACCTTCGGTAGAAAGATGAGAAAATGACCGCCAAGCCGGAAATCCTGGAGATGAGGCCCAAGATCACCGTCGTCGGGGTCGGCGGCGCCGGCGGCAACGCCGTCAACAACATGATCGCCGAAGGGCTCCAGGGCGTCGAGTTCGTCGTCGCCAACACCGACGCGCAGGCGCTCACCATGTCGAAGTCGTCGCGGCTGATCCAGCTGGGCGCGCATGTGACCGAGGGCCTGGGCGCCGGATCGCTGCCCCAGGTCGGCAGTGCCGCCGCGGAGGAATCCATCGACGAGATCATGGATCACCTTGCGGGAACGCATATGTGCTTCATCACCGCCGGGATGGGAGGCGGCACCGGGACGGGCGCTGCGCCCGTGATTGCGCGTGCCGCGCGCGATGCCGGCATTTTGACGGTGGCCGTTGTCACTAAGCCTTTCGTGTTCGAAGGCAAGCGCAGGACCCAGGCAGCCGAGGAAGGCATAGAACGGCTGCGCGAGAGCGCCGACACGGTGATCGTCATCCCGAACCAGAACCTGTTCAGGGTCGCCGACGCCAAGACCACATTCGCCGACGCCTTCGCCATGGCGGACCGCGTTCTCTACGCGGGTGTCGGCTGCATCACGGATCTCATCGTCAAGGAAGGCCTGATCAATCTCGACTTCGCCGACGTGAAGTCGGTGATGCGGGACATGGGCCGGGCGATGATGGGAACCGGCGAGGCCTCCGGGGAAGGGCGCGCCAAGATCGCGGCCGAGGCGGCGATCGCCAATCCGCTCCTCGACGAGGCCTCGATGTCCGGCGCCAGGGGCCTGCTTGTTTCGATCTGCGGCGGCATGGACATGACGCTGTTCGAGGTCGACGAAGCCGCGACGCGGATACGCGAAGAGGTCGACGCCGATGCCGACATCATCGTCGGCGCCATCTTCGACCAGGCGCTGGCGGGAAAATTCCGCGTGTCCGTCGTCGCGACGGGTCTGCGCAAGAGCGCGGACATCGCGCAATTCGAGCAACGGATCGCCTGAGACCAACGGCGATCTCGCGTCTGTGCCGATGGCGTGACGCGATCGGCCGATGTGTGCTTCCGATGGCGGATAGATAAAACACTGCGAGATGCCGGTGGCTGGCGCACTTACGCACGCGCCTCTTCGTCGCTAAGTTTGATGCTCACGGCACACAATCGCGGCTGACGGGAAGGGGCTCACATGAAAAGCTTCGTCTATAACGCCCAGCCGGCGCGCGTCGTCTTCGGATCGGGCACCATTGCCCGGCTGCCGGAGGAGATCGACCGGTTAGGGCTGAAACGCGTGCTCGTGCTGGCAACGCCGCCGCGTGAGGCCGACGCCCGGCGTCTCGCCGGATCGCTCGGCGGCGTGGCCGCCGGGGTCTATGCCGGGGCGACGATGCACACGCCCGTGTCCGTGACCGAGGACGCGCTGCGGGTCGTGGCGGAGCTCCAGGCCGACGGGCTGGTTGCGGTCGGCGGCGGCTCCACGACAGGCCTCGCCAAGGCGATCGCCTTGCGCACCGACCTGCCGCAGATCGTGATGCCGACAACCTATGCCGGCTCGGAAATGACGCCGATCCTCGGCGAGACGAAGGATGGCGTGAAGGTCACCCAGTCGAGTCCGAGGGTACTGCCGGAAGTGGTGATCTACGATGTCGACCTGACGATGACGCTTCCTGCCGCACTGTCGGGAACGAGCGGCATGAACGCCATCGCCCATGCGGCCGAGGCGCTCTATGCAAGGGAAGGCAACCCGGTGATAAACCTGATGGCCGTTGAGGCCATCCGCACGTTGGTGCGCGCCTTGCCGGCCATAGCCGGGAGCCCGCATGACCCGGACGCGCGCTCCGAGGCGCTTTACGGCGCCTGGCTCTGCGGCATCTGCCTCGGCTCGGTCGGCATGGCGCTGCACCACAAGCTGTGCCACACGCTCGGCGGCAGTTTCGATCTGCCGCATGCGGAGACCCATGCGATCGTGCTGCCGCATGCGCTGGCCTACAACGCCCCCGCCGTTCCGGCGGTCATGGAAACCCTGCGGGGCGTGCTGAAGGCGGACGATCCTGCCATGGCTCTCTACGATCTGGCCGGCCGGATCGGCGCCGAGCGCGGCCTGTCGCAGATTGGCATGCCGCCAGACGGGATCGACATCGCGACAGACCGTGCGCTGGCCAATCCGTACTGGAATCCGCGGGCGCTGGAGCGGGAGCCGATCCGGGCTCTTATGGCGCGCGCCTATGCCGGCGAGCCGCCGCAGGCCTGAGAAACCGAGCGTCGCAGGCCGGCCTCACCTGAACATCAATCTGTCTGGATCCAGACCGCCTTCGTCTCCAGATATTCGTGCAGATGCTCGACGCCGCCCTCGCGGCCGTAGCCGGACATCTTCATACCACCGAACGGCACGGCCGGATCGATGGCATGGTACATGTTGATCCAGACCGAGCCGGCCTTGACGCGGCGCGCGAGCTTGTGCGCGGTGCCGAGATTGGTGGTGAAGATGCCAGCCGCAAGGCCGTAAGGCGTTGCGTTGGCGCGCGCGACAACCTCATCCAGCGTGTCGAAAGGCATGGCCGAGATGACCGGCCCGAAGATTTCTTCGCGCGCGATGGTCATCTTGTCAGAGACCGCGCCGAAGACGGTCGGGGCGATAAAATTGCCGCCGTCATAGGGCTCGCCCCTCAGCCTTGAGCCGCCGGCCACCAGTTTGGCGCCTTCGTCGCTGCCCGCCTTGATGTAGCCTTCCACTTTGCCGGCCTGCCTGGCATTGATCAGCGGCCCGATTTCGGTCTCCACCTCGATGCCATGGCCGATGCGAAGCTTGCCGGTGAAGTCGGCAACCCGACGCACGAACTCGTCATGGATCTCGCGCGCCACGAACAGGCGTGAGCCGGCAATGCAGATCTGACCGGAATGCACGAACACCGCCATCGCCGCGACCGGCACGGCCTTGTCGATGTCGGCGTCGCGGCAGACGATGATCGGCGACTTGCCGCCGAGCTCCAGCGAAACGCGCTTGAGGTTGGTGACGCCGGCGCGGGCGATCGCCTGGCCGGTCAGCGTCGAGCCGGTGAAGACGATCTTGTTGACGTCCGGGTGCTCGGCAAGCCGCGCGCCGGCCTCGGCGCCCGTCCCGGTGACGACGTTGACGACCCCGTCGGGGACGCCGGCCTCCTGCATCAGCTTCGCGATCAAGAGCGGCGTCAGCGAGGCATCCTCCGACGGCTTCAGCACGATGGTGCAGCCGGTAGCCAGAGCCGGCGCGATCTTCCATATCGAGGCGGCGGTGGGCGCATTCCACGGGATGATCGCGCCGACGACGCCGACCGGCTCGCGCCGGGTGAAGGAGACGATCTCGCCGGGTATGGAATTGTCGATCGTCTCGCCATGCAGCGCGGTCGCCATGCCGCCGTAGAAGCGCAGCATGCCGATGACTCGGCGCCGGTTGGCCAGCGTGCGGGTGATCGGCAACCCCATGTCGAGCGTGTCGGAGACGCTGAGCTCTTCCCAATGCTTCTCGAACAGGTCGGCGATCCGCAGGAGCACGCATTGCCGCTCGTAAGGGGAGAATTTCGACCATGGCCCTTCGAAGGCGGCGCGCGCCGCGGCCACTGCAGCGTCGATGTCCGCGGCTCCGCCGCGCGGCACGGTGGCCAGCACTTCGCCCGTCGCCGGGTTCAGCGCCTGCATCTCCTCGCCGGATTGCGCTGCGACCCACTTGCCGCCGATGAACATCGGCCGGAATTCGCCATGGTAGAGCGTGGCGGCCTTCGCCCTCGGGTCGAAGTTCAGCGTCATCGTCTCCTCCTCACGAATTCCGACGCGACTATTACTCCCGCTGCCGGCGGGCTCAAACAAGGAAAGCTAAAGGGCGTTCAGATAATCGGATAACGCGCAGGTCCTCGCCTTGGCGACGCATCGATAGCGGAGAGCTTTGCGGCGACGCTCGATGGCCGCAGTCGGCACTGGGCGGCTCCTGGCGGCACAGGCCAGTGTTGGTCCGGCAGGCTACCGGTGCCGGCCTATTCATCGCCTTGATAGTTTTGCGAGGCGCAGGTTGCGTGAGTCCCGGCCGGCGGTTATGCCGGATCGAGATTTGCTGACGAAAGACAGAGCCGATGAAGGTCGTTTCCACATCGAAATCGCATGGCGGAATCCAGGGCGTCTATTCGCACGCTTCCGAAGTCTGCGCCTGCGACATGACCTTTGCTGTGTTCATGCCGCCGCAGGCCAAGGATGGGCGGCTCCCGGTCCTGTGGTACCTGTCGGGCCTTACCTGCACGCACGCAAATGTCATGGAGAAGGGCGAGTACCGGCGGATGGCATCCGAGCTCGGGCTGATCATCGTGTGTCCCGACACCAGCCCGCGCGGAGCCGACGTTCCGGACGAGAAGGACAATTGGCAGTTCGGCTGCGGCGCCGGCTTCTACCTCGATGCGACGCAAGAGCCTTATGCGGAGAATTACCGCATGTATTCCTATATAGCCGAGGAATTGCCGGCGCTCGTCGGCGCCAATTTTCCGGTTGACATGTCGCGCCAGGCGATCTTCGGCCATTCGATGGGCGGACATGGCGCGCTGACGATCGCGCTCAAAAATCCCGAGCGCTACCGGAGCTGCTCGGCCTTCGCGCCGATCGTGCAGCCGTCGACGGCCGGCTGGTCGCGGCCGGCATTCGAGAAGTATCTCGGAGCGGACGAAAAGAGCTGGCGCGCCTATGACGCGACGCTGCTGATCGAGGACGGCAAGCGATATCCGGAATTCCTCGTCGACCAGGGCGCGGCGGACGGCTTTCTGCAGGATGGCCTCCGCCCATGGCTGCTCGACGAGGCCTGCAAGAAGGCAGGAATCGACCTCACCCTGCGCGTGCAGGAAGGCTACGATCATTCTTACAACTTCATCTCGACCTTCATGGACGATCACCTGAAGTGGCATGCCCGCCGCCTTGGGTGATTTTCGGCGTCAGGGACCGGGCCACATGGTCGGCGATCGCCAGGCTGGAGGTCAGGCCGGGACTTTCGATGCCGAAGAGGTTGACTAGGCCACCGATGCCGTGCGTCTCGGCATCCTGGATCACGAAGTCGCTGTTGGCGTCGCCCGGGCCTGACAATTTCGGCCGGATGCCGCTATAGGCTGCCTGCAGGCTGTCGTCGGCCAGGTCGGGCCAGTATCTGCGGATTTCGGCATAGAAGCGCTCGCCGCGCGCCGGATCGACGCGATAATCGATTGTGTCCGTCCATTCGACATCAGGCCCGAAACGGGCGGTGCCGGCAAGGTCAAGGGTCAGATGGACGCCAAGTCCGTCGGGCTCGGGCACGGGATAGACAAGATGTGAAAACGGCGCCCGCCCGGCAATCGAGAAATAATTGCCCTTGGCGAGGCGAAGCGCCGGTAGGAATTGCCGGCCGAAGCCTTCGATCGAGCCGGCAAGCGTGACCGCGCCGAGACCGGCCGCGTTGATGAAGCGCGGTGCGGCGATCTCGAACTCTGCGCCGCTCGCGGAATCCATCGTCTCCAGCACGACGCGGTCGGCCTCGATGCGGCCGGAAACGATGCGGGTATTGAGCGACAGCATTGCGCCGCTCTCCTCGGCATCGCCGAGCAGGGCAAGCATCAGCCCGTGGCTGTCGACAATGCCGGTCGAGGGTGACAGCAGCGCGGCGGTGCAATGCAGCGCCGGCTCCAGCGCTTGTGCCTCCTCAGCGGTAAGGAAGCGCAGGTCATCGACACCGCAGGCGTTGGCATTGGCGCGGATGGCGGCCAGCACCGGTTCCTGCGTCTCGTCGGTCGCGACGATCAGCTTGCCCGTGCGGCGGTGCGGGATCGAACGTTCGGCGCAGTAGCGGTAGAGCATGTCGCGTCCCGGTAGGCAGAGCCGGGCTTTCAGCGAACCCTGCGGGTAATGGATGCCGGCGTGGATGACTTCGGAATTGCGCGAACTCGTTTCGGTGCCGATGGCGTCCGCCGCTTCGACGATCAGGGTTTCGAGACCAAGCGCCGCCAATTTGCGCGCGATCGCCAGACCGATCACGCCGGCACCCGCGATGATGCAATCGACCTGTTCCATGCCCTGATCCTGCTGCGCGTCATTTACATCATTGCCGAGACAGTCCGAGGCTTGTTGGCGCTATCGATCCCGACATCGCGGCTCTTGCGATCAGCCAGCGCGATGAGGCATCAACCGCCACAATGCAAGGCGGAATCTTCGGACTTCTCAACCAGAGAGGCGGTCCTATTTCCGCTTTGGACGCCTGCCGACAGGAGCCACCACGATGGACGCCACACCGAATTCCCCTGAAGCCCGCGACATCCGCTATCACATGCATGGCTATACCAACGCCCGCAAGCATCAGGAAACCGGACCGCTAGTCATCGAAAAGGGCGACGGCATCTATGTCGAGGACATTGCCGGCAACCGCTACATCGAGGCGATGGCGGGCCTGTGGAGCGTCGCCGTCGGTTTTTCGGAAAAGCGGCTAGTCGAAGCGGCGACAAAACAAATGTCGAAGCTGCCCTTCTATTACGACTTCGGCTCGAAAGCGCATTCACCGTTGATCGATCTTGCGGAGAAGCTGGTGCAGATGGCGCCAGTGCCGATGAGCAAGGCCTATTTCACCAATTCCGGCTCTGAGGCCAATGACACCGCGATCAAGATGATCTGGTACCGGTCGAACGCGCTTGGCCAGCCGGCGCGCAAGAAGATCATCAGCCGCAAGCGCGGCTACCATGGCGTCACCATCGCCTCGGCGAGCCTGACTGGCCTGCCCAACAACCATCTCTCCTTTGACCTGCCGATCGCCAACATCCTGCACACCTCGACCCCGCATCACTGGCGCGACGCCGAGCCCGGCGAGAGCGAGGAACAGTTTTCCGCGCGGCTCGCCGACGAACTGGAAAAGCTCATCCTAGCCGAGGGGCCTGAAACGATCGCCGCCTTCATCGGCGAGCCGGTCATGGGCGCCGGCGGCGTCGTCGTGCCGCCTGCCGGTTATTGGGAAAAGATCCAGGCGGTGCTGGCGAAACACGACATCCTGTTGGTCGCCGACGAGGTGATCTGCGGCTTCGGCCGCACCGGCGAGATGTTCGGTTCGCAGACCTTCGGCGTCAAGCCGGACATCATGGTGCTGTCGAAGCAGATTTCGTCCTCCTACCTGCCGATCTCGGCGCTGCTGATCAACGATCGTGTGTTCGAGCCGATCGCCGACGAGAGCGACCGCATCGGCACCTTCGGCCACGGCTTCACCGGCGGCGGCCATCCGGTCGCCGCGGCCGTCGCGCTGGAGAACATCAAGCTGATCGAGGAGCGCGACCTGGTCGGCAATGCGCGCAAGGTCGGCGCGCATCTGCAGGCGCGGTTGCGCCAACTCGCCTCGCATCCGCTGGTGGGCGAGGTGCGCGGCGTCGGTCTCATCGCCGCCGTCGAGCTTGTCGCCGACAAGGCGACCAAGGCGCCCTGGGGCAAGCCAGCCGCGCTCGGCGCGCTGGTCAACGGCTTCCTGCAGCAGAACGGCGTGATCTCGCGCAACATGAGCGACGCGATCGCCTTCTGTCCGCCGCTGATCATCACCGAGGCGCAGGTCGACGCGTTGGTCGATGCGTTCGAGCGTTCGCTCGACGCCGCCCTGCCGCAGGTCCATCCGCGGAACTGACGAGGCCGCGAGGGCTACCCGGCGGTAGCCTGGGCTGGCAACCGGTTCGTTCACCTTCTGGTGAGCGGTAGATTTTCCAGCGGAACATTCGCGTTTTCGCGCTGTTACATCCAAGCAGCAGCGCGGAAAGGAGCCTCCGCATGGACAATCCGCGATCCACGGCAAGCATAGCCGGCCATCCCATCCACCCCATGCTCGTCACTATCCCGATCGCCTGTTTCGTCGGGACTTTGATCACCGATATCGCCTATTGGCAGACAGCCGAAATGACCTGGGCCAATTTTTCGGCCTGGCTCCTGACCGTGGGTGTCATTGTCGCTATTCTGGCCGCCATCGCCGGGCTTACCGACTTTCTTGGGGACCGCAAGATACGCGCTCAGCCGACCGCATGGCTGCACATGGGGGGTAACCTCATCGTGCTCGTGCTGTCCTTCCTCAACATGCTCATCCACACGCGCGACGCCTGGACGTCCGTCGTGCCGACCGGACTGATCCTGTCGGCGCTAGTTGTGATCATCCTGCTCTTCACCGGCTGGCTTGGCTGGGCGCTGGTCTATCGCCATCATGTAGGAGTGGCCGATGAGACGACTTGATAGCCTAATCAAATGGACGACCGCTGCGCTTTGCAGCGCAATGGTCCTGGGCGTTGCCGGCTGCAGCGACGACAACACCGATCCGAACGCGCAGATTGGCCCAAATCCGAAACTGCCAGAGATAAACCAATACCTGTTCCCGCCGATGCATCTAGCCTCGGTGGTCGGTTGGAAAAACGATGAAAAGCCGACCGTCGCGCAAGGCCTGCAGATCGAGGCGATGGCCAAGGGGCTTCAGCATCCTCGCTCGGTTTACGTGCTGCCCAATGGCGACATCCTGGTGGTGGAGTCCAAGGCGCCGAACGAAGCATCGGTCAAGCGCCCGAAGGACATCGTCATGGGTTGGGTCGAAAGCTGGGTCACCTCCAGCGGCGACACCGGCCCGAGCAACCGCATCACGCTCTTGCGCGACACCAATGGCGACGGCAAGCCGGATTACCAGGGCGTGTTCCTCGACCATCTCAACGCGCCTTTCGGCGTGGCGCTGGTCGGCAACGACTTCTATGTCGCCAATACCGATGCCATCGTGCGCTACCCCTATCAGCCGGGCGACACCAAGATCACGGCACCGGGCAAGGTGCTGACGGAACTGCCGGGCGGGCCGATCGATCACCACTGGACGAAGAGCCTGGTGGCGAGCCCAGACGGTTCGCTGCTCTATGTCGGCGTCGGCTCGAACTCCAACATCACCGAGAACGGCATCCAGGCCGAGAAGGACCGCGCTGCGATCTGGGAGGTCGACCGCGCCACCGGCCGCTCGCGCATTTTCGCCAGCGGTCTGCGCAATCCCAACGGCCTGACGTTCGAACCTGAAAGCAAGGCGCTTTGGACGGTGGTCAACGAGCGCGACGAGCTCGGGCCGAACCTGGTGCCGGACTACATGACGTCCGTGAAGGACGGCGCCTTCTATGGCTGGCCCTACAGTTATTACGGCCAGCACGTCGATCCTCGCGTCATGCCGCAGCGGCCGGACATGGTGGCGAAGGCCATCCCGCCGGACTACGCGCTGAGCTCGCATGTCGCGCCGCTCGGGCTTGCCTTCTACACCGCAAGCAACCTGCCCCAATTCTATCGCGGCGGCGCCTTTGTCGGTGAGCATGGCAGCTGGAATCGCTCCCGCTTCAATGGCTACAAGGTGATCTTCGTGCCGTTCAGCGGCGGGCATCCGAACGGCAAGGCGCAGGATGTCGTCACCGGCTTCCTCAACGACAAGGGTGAGGCGAGGGGCCGTCCGGTCGGCGTTGCCGTCGACAAGTCCGGCGCGCTGCTGATTGCCGACGATGTCGGCAACACGGTGTGGCGGGTCACCACGGCGGCACCCGGATCCACGTAAAAGCCGGGCTCAATCTTCCGACATCGAGCGGGCCATGTCGAGGAAGGCGCGCACGAGCTTGCCGCCGCTGCGTTCGCGCAGGCAGATCAGCGCTTCCTCCATCAGCGTTTCCGGCGCGTCGATCGCGATCGGCACCAGCCGCGAGTCGTGGCCGAACTCCGCAGCCGAGACGAAACCGACGCCGGCTCCGGAGGCGACGATCTCGCGCACAGCCTCACGGCCTTCGGCTTCGATGGCGGGCTTCAGCTCGACATTGGAAGCCGTGGCCAGATCTTCCAGCTTCTTGCGCGTTTTCGAGCCGCGCTCGCGCATCACGAGCGGCTCCTGCGCGAGCTGTCCGAGCGTCAGCGATTTCCTGCCCGACAGCGGATGATCGGCTGACACGAAAGCAATGATCGGCGTCGAGTTGAGCTTGAGCATCTCGAAATCGCGGCCCGCGGGCATCTCACCAAGAACGCCGATGTCGGCCTCGTAACTGTAAAGACCGCTGATCACGGTCTCGGTATTGCCGGAGCGCAGGGACACCTGGACGCCCGGATAACGGGCGCGAAAAGCGCCGAGAATATGCAGGAGATGGTGCGCCGCGTCGGCAACGATGCGCAATGTGCCGGAACGCAGCGCGCGCGATTCGGTCAGAAGCTCCAGCGCCTGCTGTTCGGTCTCGAACATGCGATGCGTGATCTCGAGCAGCCTCTGGCCTTGCGTTGTCAGCGTGACCTGCTTCTTGTTCCGGTTGAACAGGAGTACGTCATACTCTTCCTCCAGCTTGCGCACTTGGTCCGAAATCGCCGGCTGGGTGAGGAAGAGTGCTTCGGCGGCACGCGAAAAGCCGCCCGAAACGGCGACCTGGTGAAATGCCCTGAGCTGAACATAGCGCATTCGCATGGCTCCTATGGAGGCGCTTATCGTTCAGGTTCGTAGCATCGACCAGATCGATACATCAATACAAAATAACGATTTTACAAATATATCATGCCCACTGAGAATGGCTGTCATATTCCAATGACAGGATCGAAGTGGGAGGGCAGCATGCTCGCTGAGATGGAGTTTGCGGCGACCAAGCCGCTGGATGCGCCGGCGCTGGGCGAACCTTATCTGCTGACGCCCGGCCCGCTCACCACGGCCTATGCCGTCAAGCAGGCGATGCTGCGCGACTGGGGCTCCTGGGACGGCGATTTCCGCGCCATGACCGCCGAGCTGCGCCGTCGCCTTCTGGCATTGACCGGCGACGGCCGTGACGAATTCGACTGCGTTCCGATGCAGGGCAGCGGCTCGTTCTGCGTCGAGGCCATGCTCGGCTCGTTCGTGCCCAAGGACGGCAAGGTGCTGGTTTTGGCCAACGGCGCCTACGGGCTGCGCGCGGCGCAGACCATGCAGTATATCGGCCGCGCCTACACGTTGATCGACAAGGGCGACTACCTGCCGCCGCGTGGCGAGGAGGTTGCCGCAGCGTTGAAGGCCGACCCGGCCATTACGCATGTCATCGCCATCCACTGCGAGACGAGCTCAGGCATCCTCAACCCGGTGGCCGAGATATCGGAAGCCGTCTATGCCAATGGCCGCAAGCTTCTGATCGATTCCATGAGCGCGTTCGGCGCCATCCCGCTCGACGTCAACGACATCCGCTACGAGGCGATGGTTTCGTCGCCCAACAAATGCATCGAGGGCGTGCCGGGCTTCGGCTTCGTCATTGCCCGCAAAAGCGAGCTCCAAGCCGCCAAGGGCCGCAGCCATTCGCTGTCGCTCGACGTGCACGCGCAATGGGCGAACATGAACAAGACAGGGCAGTGGCGCTACACGCCGCCGACGCATGTGGTCGCCGCCTTCCTCGAAGCGCTGCGACTGCACGAGGCAGAAGGGGGCGTCGCGGGGCGCGGCGCGCGCTATACGCGAAACCGCGACGTCATGGTGGCCGGCATGCGTGAGTTCGGGTTCGAGACCCTGCTCAAGGATCGCTGGCTGTCGCCGATCATCGTCACCTTCTTCAACCCGGCGCATCCGAACTTCGTCTTCGATCGCTTCTACGAGCTGATGAAGGACAAGGGCTTCATCATCTATCCGGGCAAGCTCACGGTCGTGGACTCCTTCCGCGTCGGCTGCATCGGCCAGATGGACGAGCACGTCATGCGCCGCGTGGTCGAGGCGGCTTCCCAGTCGCTGAACGAAATGGGCGTCGACACCGCCGCCCCGTCCCCCGCCGCTATCGCTGAGCGCGCCAAGCTCGCCGTCTGAAAGGTCTTCGGATGAACCAGATGTCTCCCGTCAACGTCACGGCCAATGGCCGCTCCTATGCGTGGCCGCGCGTGCCGGCCATCGCCATCTGCCTCGACGGCTGCGAGCCGGCCTATCTCGATGAGGCTATTCATGCAGGGCTGATGCCGGCGCTGGAAAGGATCAAAAAGAAGGGCACGGTGCGCTTCGCCCATTCGGTGATCCCGAGCTTCACCAACCCCAACAATCTGTCGATCGCCACCGGCCGGCCGCCGGCGGTGCATGGTATCTGCGGCAACTACCTCTACAACCCGGAGACGGGCGAAGAGGTGATGATGAACGACCCGAAATTCCTGCGCGCGCCGACCGTGTTCCAGGCCTTCTACGATGCCGGCGCCAAGGTGGCGGTGGTGACGGCCAAGGACAAGCTGCGCGCGCTGCTCGGCAAGGGACTGAAGTTCGACGATGGCAGGGCAATGTGCTTCTCGGCCGAGAGGTCCGATACCACGACGAAAGCCGAGCACGGCATCGACAATGCCTCGAAGCATTTCGGCCTGCCCGTGCCCGAGGTCTATTCCGCCGAACTTTCGGAATTCGTTTTCGCCGCCGGCGTGCAACTCCTGAAGGAGTTCCGGCCAGACGTGATGTATCTCACCACCACCGATTATGTTCAGCACAAATACGCGCCGGGCGTGCCTCAGGCCAATGCCTTCTACGAGATGTTCGACAAATATCTCGCCGAACTCGACGCGCTGGGTGCCGCGATCGTCGTTACCGCCGACCATGGCATGAAGCCGAAGCACCACGCCGACGGCTCGCCCAATGTGGTCTATGTGCAGGACCTTCTCGACGAATGGCTGGGCAAGGACGCAGCCCGTGTCATCCTGCCGATCACCGATCCTTATGTGGTGCATCACGGCGCGCTGGGTTCCTTCGCCACCGCCTATCTGCCGAAGGGCGCCGACTGCGAGGCGGTGATGGAAAAGCTGCGCAAGGTCGAGGACGTCATCCTGGTGCTCGGCCGCGAGGAAGGCTGCGCCCGCTTCGAGCTGCCCGAGGATCGCATGGGCGACATCATCCTGATCTCGGGCGAGAACAATACGATTGGCACGTCGGAGCACCGGCACAATCTGGCAGCACTCGACGAGCCGCTGCGCTCGCATGGTGGGCTGACGGAGCAGGAGGTGCCGTTCATCGTCAACCGGGTGCTGCCGGATTTGCCGAGCGAGCCCAAGCTGCGCAATTTTGACGCGTTCTACTACGCGACGATGGCGGCGCTGGGTTGAGGTGGGCGCTGTCGACCCCCACTCCGCCGGGCTTCGCCCGGCAACTCTCCCCTGATCGACCGGGAGAGGAAGGCGCCCAGTCGATTCCGCAGCGCTTTTGCTCAAATGCTGCGCTGTTGGATTGGAGGAGAGCGCTGAGCTGATTTCCTCTCCCCGTCGATCGGGGGAGAGGTGGCCCGAAGGCCGGAGTGGGGTCGACCCCGCGACGTATCCAAGACTGGAACCAATCGATGACCCAACTCGATCCTGCCATCAAAGTCCGCCATGAGCCGATGCGCATCGCCGGCGAGAAGGTCGATGCCGATCAGAGGCTGGAGGTGCGGTTTCCCTGGAACGACACCGTCATCGGCACGGTGCCTGCGGGCGGAGCGGAGCATGCGCGGCGCGCCTTCGAGATCGCCGCCGCCTACCAGCCGAAGCTGACGCGCTACGAGCGGCAGAAGATCCTGCTCAAGGCCGCCGAGCTGCTCGATGCGCGGAAGGACGAGCTATCGGATCTCATCACGCTGGAGCTCGGCATCTCTAAGCAGGATTCGCTCTACGAAGTGGGCCGCGCCTTCGACGTCTTTACGCTTAGCGGTCAGCTGGCCATCCAGGACGACGGGCAGATCTTCTCCTGCGATCTCACCCCGCATGGCAAGCAGCGCAAGATCTTCACCATCCGCGAGCCGCTCAGCGCGATCTCGGCGATCACGCCGTTCAACCATCCGCTCAACATGGTGTCGCACAAGGTCGCGCCGGCGATCGCCACCAACAACTGCGTCGTGGTCAAGCCGACGGAGCTGACGCCGATCACCGCGCTGATGCTGGCCGACATCCTCTACGAAGCCGGCCTGCCACCCGAAATGCTTTCGGTCGTCACCGGATGGCCGGCCGATATCGGCGGCGAGATGATCACCAACCCCAACATCGACCTCATCACCTTCACCGGCGGCGTGCCCGTCGGCAAGATGATCGCGTCGAAGGCCGGCTACAGGCGCCAAGTGCTGGAGCTCGGCGGCAACGATCCGCTGATCGTGCTCAACGATCTTTCGGACGAGGACCTCGCGAAAGCGGCCGATCTGGCCGTCGCGGGCGCGACGAAGAATTCCGGCCAGCGCTGCACGGCGGTCAAGCGCATCCTGGTGCAGAAAAAAGTCGCCGACCGTTTCGTGCCGATGGTGCTGGAGCGGGCCAAGGCGATCCGCTTCGGCGATCCGCGCGACCCGGCGACGCAGCTCGGCACCGTGGTGCATGAGAAGGCCGCGGCGCTGTTCGAGAAACGCGTCCACGTGGCGGCGGAACAGGGCGCCGAAGTGCTCTACAATCCAGGCCGCAAGGGTGCCTTGCTACCGCCGATCGTCGTCGACCGCGTGCCGCACCAGTCCGAGCTGGTGATGGAGGAAACTTTTGGCCCGATCGTGCCGATCGTGCGCGCGCCCGACGATGACGAGGCGCTGATCAAGCTGTCGAATTCGACTGCTTTCGGCCTGTCGTCAGGCGTCTGCACCAACGACTTTCGGCGCATGCAGAAATACATCACCAGCCTCAAGGTCGGCACCGTCAACATCTGGGAAGTACCGGGCTACCGCATCGAGATGAGCCCCTTCGGCGGCATCAAGGATTCCGGCAACGGCTACAAGGAAGGCGTCATCGAGGCGATGAAGAGCTACACCAACGTCAAGACCTTCTCCTTGCCGTGGTAGGCGCCGTGACGGACAGTTTCGACCTTGCCGTCGTCGGCTCCGGCATCATCGGGCTGGCTCACGCATTGGCCGCCGCTCGGCGCGGCTTGCGCGTTATCGTCATCGATCGCGATCAGAAGGCCAACGGCGCCTCGATCCGCAATTTCGGCCTCGTCGTCGTGACCGGACAGGAGCCTGGGCCGTCGCGCCGCCTGGCCGAGCGCAGCCGCGAGATCTGGCTCCAGCTTGCGAACGAGGCGGGGATCGAAATCCTGCATCGAGGCAAGCTCATCGCAGCGCAACGCCCGGAAGCGCTTGCGCTGCTCGAGAATTTCAAGTCCGGCGAGCATGGCGGCGCGTGCAAGCTTCTAACCGCGCGCGAGGCGCTCGCGCATCAGGCCGGCCTTGACGAGAAGGCGATCATCGGCGGGCTCTACAGCCCGTTCGAGTTGCGCGTGGAGTCGCGTGAGGTGCTGCCGCGACTGGTATCGTTCCTGGCTGAAAAGCATGGCGTCGTGTTTCGCACCGGCGTGTCGGCGACCGAGGTCGCTCCGCCCTTTGTCGAAATCAGCGCGGGACGTGTTCAAGCGGAAAAGGTCGTCGTCTGTCCCGGCGACGATTTCAGCTCACTCTATCCGGAACTGATCGGCAAGCACGGCGTGCAGCGCTGCAAGCTGCAGATGCTGCGCCTCGCCGATCCGGGCTTTCGGCTTTCGTCCGCGCTGATGTCCGATCTCAGCCTGTTGCGTTATGGCGGTTTCGCCGGCCTTCCCGAGGCCGGCGCATTGCGAAGCAAGCTGGGCGAACAGCGCGGGGCCGCGTTGGCCAACGGCGTTCACCTGATCGTGGTGCAGAGCGCGGACGGTTCGCTGGTCGTTGGCGATTCCCATCATTATGGGCTGACGCTCGATCCGTTCGGATCGGAAGCGGTCGACCAATTGATCCTGGATGAACTCAAGGCATTGTTCGGCAAGGTGCCGAACGTGCTTGCGCGCTGGACGGGATACTACGCTTCAGCGAAGAATGCGGTGCTGCGCGAGACCCCGCATGAAGATGTCCGGCTGGTGATCGTCACCAGCGGCACCGGCGCCAGCACCGGCTTCGGGCTTGGCGAGGAGACCATCGTGGAGTTGTTCGGCCAATGACGCTCGTCCATACCGAAGGCGAATCCAACAAGGCTCCAGCACGACAGGAATGGAACGCCAGGCAGAGCCACGCACCGTCACAGGAACTCCTGCGGCGCGACGCGGCGGTCTTCCTGCACCAGAGCCTTTCCAGCCCCTGCGTCTCGGCCATCGCCAAGGCGGGAGGCATCTGGATCGAGGACACGGCCGGACGCCGCTACATGGATTTCCACGGCAACAGCGTCCACCATATCGGCTACGGCCATCCGCGGCTTAAGGAAGCCATCCGCAAGCAAATGGATGAACTGCCCTTCTCGCCGCGCCGCTTCACCTGCGAGCCTGCGGTCGAATTGGCCGAGACGCTCGGCAGGCTGGCGCCGGGGGATCTCGGCAAGGTGCTGTTCACGACTGGCGGCTCCGACGCAATCGAGGTCTCGCTGAAATTGGCGCGCGCCGCCACTGGCCGGTTCAAGACATTGTCGTTCTGGGATGCTTTCCATGGCGCAGGCTTCGGCGCTTCCAGCGTCGGCGGCGAGGCGACGTTCCGCTCCGGCATTGCCGGGCCGCTTTTGCCCGGCACCGAGCATGTCGCGCCTTGGGCACCGCACAATTGCCCGTACGGCACCAATTCGCTGGAGGATTCTGCCCGAGCGTGCGCCAACATGATCGCTTACGTGCTGGGACGCGAAGGTGATTTCGCCGCTTTCATCGCCGAGCCGATGCGGGCGACGCCGCTGGTGCCGGCGCCGGGCTTCTGGAAAGCGGTGCGCGAAGCCTGCGACCGGTACGGCACGCTGCTCATCTTCGATGAAATCCCGACCGGGCTCGGCAAAACAGGAAAATTCTTCGCTTCCGAGCATGATGGGGTGACGCCCGACATCATCGTGCTCGGCAAATCGCTCGGCGGCGGCATCCTGCCGATCGCCTCGGTGATCGCGCGGCGCCATCTCGACGTCGCGGGCGACTATGCCATCGGCCACTACACGCATGAGAAGAACCCGGTCACCGCGCGCGCCGCGCTGACGACCATCGCTATCATTCGCGACGAAAGCCTCGTCGAGCGCTCGGCGGAGCTTGGCGCCTATGCGCTCGCCCGTATGCAGGACCTCATGCAGCGCTCGCCTTTCGTCGGCGACGTCAGGGGCAGGGGCCTGATGTTCGGCGTCGAGATGGTCGAGGACAAGGCGAGCCGGACACCGGCGCGTGCGCTTGCCGAGAAGATCTACTATCGCTGCCTCGACGAAGGCCTGAGCTTCAAGATCAGCCAGGGCAATGTGCTGACGCTCTCGCCGCCGCTGGTGATTGCGCGCGCCGATCTCGACCGGGCGCTCGACATCGTCGAGGCCGCAGTGCTGGCGGCGTGAGCCGGATGAAGGCTGTCCGCACCGACAGAGAGCTGGAGTGCCCGGGCATTGACGCCGGCTTGAGAGCGCGCGGCGTCGAGCTCGTCACGCTGCCGGACGGCATTCCCGAAGCCGAGCTCATGGCAGCGGTCGCCGATGCCGATCTCATCCTGATGTGCTACACGCCGATCACCGCGCGTGTCGTAGAGGCCGCGCGTAACCTCAAGGGCATCGTCAAATATGGCGTCGGCATCGATGCCATCGACATCCGGGCGGCGATGCGGCGCGGCATTCCCGTCGTCAATGTTCCCGACTATGCGGAAGAGACGGTCGCCGAGGGCGCTTTCGCGCTGATGATCGCGCTGGCGAAGCGGCTGCCCGCGATCACGGCGGCGGTTTCGCGCGACGGCTGGATCTGGCCCGAGCAGCGCTGGCTGGGGCGCGATATCGCCGGCGCCACGCTCGGGCTGGTCGGCTGCGGCAAGATCGGCCGCAGCATGGCGCGCATGGCGGGGCAGGGGTTTCGCGCTAGGGTGCTCGGCTTCGATCCCGGCGTCGACGCGGCAACGATGCGGGATGCGGGGGTCGAGAAGGTCGAGGACCTGAAGGCCATGCTTGGCGCTTGCGATTTCGTCTCGGTGCATTGCGTGCTGAACGATCAGACTCGCGGCCTGATCGGAGGCCAAGAACTGGCCTGCATGAAACCTTCGGCGATCCTCATCAACGTCTCGCGCGGGGCACTCATCGATGAAGCAGCACTTGTCGAAGCGATCGTTGCCGGGCGCATCGCCGGAGCCGGGCTCGACGTCTATTCGCTGGAGCCGCTGGCGAGGTCCGGCCACCCAATGAGCGCGCTTTTCGATCGCGACAATGTGATCCTGTTTCCGCATCTCACCTTCTTCACACATGAGGCGATGCGCCGGCTCGAGGACGACACGCTCGCTCGCTGTTTCGAGGTGCTCGAAGCTCGACCCGTGACGATCCGATCGCACGACCCGCGCTTGCGCGCGCAGACGACGAGCGTCGAATTTCGCTGAACAATCCGTCATTTCCCTGAGGCATCGGAACCAGATGTGCAGGAGAACATGCCTGCAACGGTCACGCGACAGTTCCGCGACAAATCAGCTGAAGCTTGCCTGTCATAAAATAAATAGATTTTACTTATCGATCGACGGGCCTCAAAGTTGGCACAACGACGACATGCACCAGCGCTGCAGAACCCTTGGCGGGCCGACCAACGCCACCACGAGTGCGTCGCAGATTGTGCTTTCAATCAAAGGGGAACTGACCATGAAATCGCGAAATCTCATCGTGGCTATGGCCTTCGGCGCAGCGCTGCTGGGCTCATCGGCACTCGTCGCGCCGGCCTTCGCCGACGGCGTCGTCACCATCTATTCGGCCGACGGGCTGCATGACGGCAATGGCAGCTGGTACGAGACCGAGTTCGCCGCCTTCACCAAGGCCACCGGCATCACCGTGCAGTATATCGAAGGCGGTTCGGGCGGCGTCGTCGAGCGCGTCGCCAAGGAGAAATCGAACCCACAGGCCGATGTCCTGGTGACGCTGCCGCCCTTCATCCAGCGCGCAGCCGCCGATGGGCTTCTGCAGGATTTCAAGCCGGAAGGCTCCGACCAGATCGACGGCGGCACCGACAAGTACCGGCCGCTGGTCAACAACTACATGAACTTCATCTACAACGCCTCGGTGCTCTCTGAAGCGCCGAAGAGCTACAACGACCTGCTCGATCCAAAGTTCAAGGGCAAGATCCAGTATTCGACGCCCGGTCAGGCCGGCGACGGCACCGCCGTCATGCTCGAGATCATCCACGCCTTCGGCGGCGAGGACGCCGGCTTCGAATACATGAAGAAGCTGCAGGACAACAATGTCGGCCCGTCCGCCTCGACCGGCAAGCTGACCGCGCTGGTCAACAAGGGCGAGCTCTATGTCGCCAATGGCGACCTGCAGATGAACCTGTCGCAAATGGCCGATAATCCGAACATCAAAGTGTTCTGGCCCGCAGGCCCGGACGGCACCCGCTCCACTTTCGCGCTGCCCTATGAAATCGGCCTGGTCACCGGCGCGCCCAACAGCGACAATGGCAAGAAGCTGATCGAGTTCTTGCTCTCCAAGGAGGCGCAGTCGACGGTAAGCTCCGTGGCGCTCGGCCTGCCGGCCCGCAAGGATGTGAAGCCGGACGACGCCAATTTCGCCAAGGCGCGGGAGGCGATGAAAGGCGTGACCATCTGGGCGCCGAACTGGGACGACGCGCTCGCCAAGCTGCCTGACTACGTCAAGAAGTGGAACGAAGCGACGGGAAGTTGATCTCCTGGTGACCAATTCCGGAGGAGCAGCCATGTCGGTGCCCGCTTTCACGGGAAGCAATGTCATGGACGTCGACGCCGCGAAAATTAGCGGCGCCGGCTCCAATGTCCACTTCGACAAGGTCAGCGTCGCCTATGGCGCGCATGTCGTGCTGCATCCCCTGACGCTCGATATCGCGCCCGGCGAGATCCTGGCGATGATCGGGCCTTCCGGCTCCGGCAAGACGACGGCGCTTCGGGCCGTCGCCGGTTTCGTCAGACCGGCAAGCGGCCGCATCCGTATCGGCGCCACCGACGTGACCGATCTTCCGCCCTATGAACGCGGGCTCGGCATGGTGGTGCAGAACTACGCGCTGTTCCCGCATATGCGGGTCGAGGACAACGTCGCCTTCGGGCTCAGGGCGCAAGGCGCAGACAAGGCGCTGATCGGCGAACGCGTCAAGGACTCGCTTGCGACGGTCGGCATGTCGGGCTTTGCCAAACGCTATCCGCGCGAGCTTTCCGGCGGCCAGCAGCAGCGTGTCGCGATCGCACGGGCGCTTGCGGTGCGGCCGCGCGTGCTGTTGCTCGACGAACCGCTATCGGCGCTCGACGCGCAGATCCGGCGCAATATGGTCGAGGAGATCGCCAAGCTGCATCGCGACCTGCCGGGACTGACGATCCTCTATGTCACCCACGACCAGACCGAAGCGCTGACGCTCGCCGACAAGATCGCCATCATGCGTGACGGCCGTGTGTCTTCGCACGGGCCGACGGTGGAGCTCTATCGCCGGCCCCCGAACCGCTTCACGGCTGAGTTCCTGGGTCGCGCGAACCTCTTGCCGGTGACGGTCACTGAAGGCGCTACGGGACCGAAGGGGTTCGCCACGGCTAGGCTCGGCGATGCCCTGCTGGCAGGCGCCGCACGAGGCGAGAAGCCCGGCGACAAGACCCTGCTCTGCATCCGGCCGCAGCATCTCAGCCTCACCGGCGACGAGGAACACACCAACAGGATCGTCGGTACGCTGAAGGAAGTGCACTGGCAGGGCGAACTCACCCATCTCGTGCTCGAAGTCGATGGCACGCCGGTGCGCGTCTCGGCAACCAGGCTGCCGGTGAGTCTGCCGGAGCGCGGCTCGGCCGTGCCGCTCTTCTTCACGCCTGGCGACACCTCGCTTGTTCCGGAAGACGTCCGTGGCTGACGCGGCGGTCCTTCCCGCGCCGGCAGCGAAAAGAGTGCCCGGCCGGTTCTGGATCGTGCCGCCGGCGGCACTGCTGGCGCTGTTGTTCTTCTATCCGCTGGTGTTGATCGTCCAGCAGGCGTTCATGGACGACAGCGGCATGGCCAATGTCGGCGAATTCGTGCGCGTGCTGCATGCGCGCTTCTTCCTCAACGCGCTCATCAACACCGTCACCATTTCTGTCGCGGCAACGGCCGGGTGCCTGATCGTCGGGCTCGTGCTGGGGCTGATCCTCGCCTTCGTACCGTTTCCAGGCAGCGGCGTCATTGCCCGGCTGATCGACACCTTCATCGCCTTGCCGACTTTCCTGGTCACGCTTGCCTTCACCTTCCTCTACGGCTCGGCGGGCATGCTCAATGCCGGATTGACGGAAGCGTTCTCGCTGCAGGCGCCACCCGTCAACTTCCTCTACTCGACCTGGGGCGTGGTGCTGGCCGAAGTCACCGTCTACTCGCCTTTCGTGCTGCGTCCGCTGCTTGCCGCCTTTTCGCTCGTCGACCGCGGCCAGATCGAAGCAGCGAGCGTGCTCGGCGCGAGGCCGTTCCGCATCGTGCGTCAGGTGATCCTGCCGGCGGCCGTGCCTGCGCTGATTGCCGGCGGCAGCCTCTGCCTGCTGTTGACGGTGAACGAGTTCGGCATCGTGCTGTTCATTGGCGCCAAGGGCGTCATCACGCTGCCGCTGCTGATCTACAGCAAGGCGATCCAGGAATCGGCTTATCAGGTCGCATGCATCATCGCGGTCATCAACATCGCGCTGTCGCTGGGACTGTTCGGCCTCTACCGGTTCGCCGCCGGCCGGCTGGGAGCATAGAGATGCTGGTCTGGTCGCGCCCCGGTCGCATCGTGATTTGGTTGGTCTTCACGCTGCTGTTCGGTGTGCTGTTTCTGGCGCCGCTGGCAGTGATCCTGCTCTCCAGCCTGGCCGACCAATGGAACGGCGTGCTGCCCAGCGGCCTGACAACAGAGCATTACAGCGATGTCGTGCAAGGCGCGGCGTGGAAGGCGGTGAAGGCGAGCCTCGTCACCGGCTTCCTGGCCAGCGCAGTGGCGCTGGTCAGCGGCACCTGGGCAGCGCTTGCGCTGCGTATCCAGGACGCCACTCTGGCCAGGGTGCTCGGCGTGCTGTTCTTTATCCCCAGCGCCGTGCCTTCGGTGTCCGTCGGCCTCGGCCTGCTGGTGGCCTTCAGCCATCCGCCGCTGCTCCTCAACGGCACGATCGCTATCGTCATGGTCGCGCATTTCGTGCTGATTTCGGCCTTCACCTTCGGCAATGTCTCAGCCGGGCTGGCGCGGCTCTCGCCCGATTTCGAACAGGTGGCGTCGAGCCTCGGGGCGCGTCCGGCCTACCGGCTCCGGCATGTCACGCTGCCCCTGCTTGCGCCCTATCTGGTTGCCGCCTTCGGCCTGAGCTTCGCGCTTTCGATGGGCGAGCTTGGCGCCACCGTCATGGTCTATCCGCCGGGCTGGGTGACGCTGCCGGTATCGATCTTCAGCCTCACCGACCGCGGCGATGTGTTCGCGGGTGCGGCGCTGACCATGGTGCTCGTTGCCGTGACCCTCATCCTGCTGCTTGGGCTCGAACGCGTCACCGGCCGGCAGGCGGGGTCGTGATCTCGCAAATCTAGGACGGTCACCGTTTCACGGAAACGGCGAACCGCTCTATCCAATTGTTTTGTTGAAATTCCAAACGGAAAACCGCTCAGCCGAGCCCGCGGCCAATTGGGCAGGAACGATCTCGCGGCTGACGCATTTTGCTTCGCGTCAACAGCCGAGGGACCCGATGCGCATTGCCCATGTCGCGCCGCTCTACGAATCCGTGCCGCCGAAACTCTATGGCGGGACGGAGCGGATCGTCTTCTACATCACCGAAGCATTGGTCGAGCTCGGACATGATGTGACTTTGTTCGCGAGCGGCGACAGCGAGACGTCGGCGCGGCTGGTGCCTGGACGCGACCAGGCGATACGCCTCGATCCGCGGCCGAAGAAATCGGAGATCGCCGCGCATCTGGCAATGCTTGCCGATGTGCGCGAGCGCGCCGGCGAGTTCGACGTCATCCATTTCCATCTCAGCCACTTCCTACATTTTCCGTTCTTCGAGCTGATGGCGGCGCGGACGGTGACGACGCCGCATGGCCGGCTCGACTATGTGGACCTTGCGCCGGCCTACAAATGCTTTCCGCGTTTCCCGATGATCTCGATTTCGCACAGCCAGAAGCGCGGCCTGCCGGACGCGAACTGGCTCGCCACGATCCATCACGGACTGCCGCTCGACGCCTACCAACCGACTTATGAGCCGCAGGCGGAAGAACCGTATCTCGCTTTCCTCGGACGCCTGTCGCGCGACAAGCGGCCGGACCGCGCCATCGAGATCGCGCGTCGGTCCGGGTTGAAGCTGAAGCTGGCGGCCAAGATCGGCGACGATGACCGCGCCTATTTCCGCGACAATATCGAGGCGCTCATCGATGGCGACCGCATCGACTATGTCGGCGAGATTACCGAAGATGAGAAGGCCGGGTTTCTCGGCAATTCGGCAGGCCTGCTGTTTCCCATTGACTGGCCGGAGCCGTTCGGCCTTGTCGCGATCGAGGCCATGGCCTGCGGCACACCGGTGATTGCCTGGGACCAGGGCGCCTTGCCGGAGATCGTCGACAATGGCGTCACCGGCTTCGTCGTCGACAGTGTGGACCGTGCCGTGGCGTCGATACCCGCGCTTCTCGATCTCGACCGGCGGCAGGTGAGGGCGGTGTTCGAGAAAAGGTTCTCGGCGACAAGAATGGCAAGCGACTATCTTGCTGCCTATATGCGTCTGACCGGCACGCCGCAGGCGAAGGCCTCTTGATCTTTATGCCTAGAGCCGGATGATTTCAGGTCTGTTCGGCCTGACCCTGAATCCGGCTCTAAATTAAAGAGATAGAGCGTGATGTCGCCCGAAAGCCGCTTTTTTCGGCATCATGCTCTGGGGCGGGGCAAACGAAGAGGTGACGAATGACGGAGCTCGACGAGCGTAAGCTCGATCCTGCCGTAGCCCTTTCTTCGCTCGACGAGATCGCGCCACGCGAACCGCACCGGCTTTTTGCCCTCAAGCAGGGCGACTGCTTCGCCGTCGCCGATGCCTATGGCGACATCAGAGGGGCGGGGGACGGCTTTTTTCGCGACGACACCCGTGTGCTTTCCGAATTCCGGCTGACTGTCGGCGGCAGGCCGATGTCGCTGCTCGGCGCCTCGCTCAGCCAGGATAATGTGCTGTTCACGTCCAACCTCACCAACCTGCCGATCCAGACTGCCGCAGGCCGCGATATCCCGCAGGGTGCAATCCATATCGAACGCGTCAGGCTCCTCTGGCAGGACAGGCTGTTCGAGCGCATCACGCTTTCCAACTATAGCCGCGAGCATTCGACCATCACCGTCTCGCTGCATTTTGCCGCCGACTTTCGCGACATGTTCGAGGTGCGCGGCTCGACGCGGGTGAAGCGCGGCACGACGCATGTCATCAAGACCGACGAGGCCTCGGCGCTGCTCGGCTATGACGGCCTCGACGGTCTGCCGAGGCTTTCCGCGATCGCCTTTTCGCAGGCTCCCGACAAACTAAGCGACAACCGCGCCGATTTCCTGATTGCGGTGACCAAGCGCAGCAGCAAAGTACTTTATGTCGAAGTCGGCCCGGAAGCTTCGGAGGCTCCCAATCGCGACCGTTTCCGCGCCGCGGCGGCACGGGCCCGCTTTGGCATGCGCGCCAAGCGCAGGCATGGCGCCACCGTGCATAGCTCGGGCCGCGTCTTCAACGATTGGGTCGAGCGCGCCCGCGCCGATGTCGCGCTGCTTACCACCGAGCTTCCGACCGGGCCCTATCCCTATGCCGGCATCCCGTGGTTCTCGACGGCATTCGGCCGCGACGGCGTGATCTCGAGCCTGCAGATGCTTTGGCTCAATCCCGGCCTGGCGCGCGGTGTGCTTGCTTTCCTGGCCGAGCACCAGGCGACCGAAACGTCGCCCTTTTCGGATTCGCAGCCCGGCAAGATCATGCATGAGACGCGCAAGGGCGAGATGGCGGCGCTGCGCGAACTTCCTTTCGGCCGCTATTACGGAGGCGTCGACACCACGCCGCTCTATATCCATCTGGCTTCCGCCTATGCCGACCGCACCGGCGACATGGCCTTCATCGACAAGCTTTGGCCTTCGCTGAAAGCCGCTGCCGAATGGATGGAGGAGGCGGGCCGCACCACCGGTTTCGTCACTTACCAGCGCGCCGCCGAGTCAGGCCTCGCCAACCAGGGCTGGAAGGACAGTTTCGATTCGGTCTTTCACGCCGATGGGCGCATCCCAAAGGGACCGATCGCGCTGGTCGAAGTGCAGGGCTATGTCTTTGCCGCCTTCCGCGGCATGGCGGCGCTCGCACGCCGCCGCGGCGAATTCGCGGACGCCGAGCACTGGGAGGGCCGCGCCGAGGAAATGCGGGTCGCCGTGGAACGCGACTTCTGGCTGGATGATATGAACTTCTACGCCTTGGCCATCGACGGCGATGGCCAGCCCTGCAAGGTCCGAACGTCAAATGCCGGGCACCTGCTTTTCGTCGGGCTGCCGCAGCCCGAGCGCGCCCGGCTGGTCGCCGACCAGCTGCTGTCGGCCTCCTTCCATTCCGGCTGGGGGCTGCGGACGCTCGCCGACGATGCGGTTTTCTTCAACCCGATGTCCTACCATAACGGCTCAATCTGGCCGCATGATACGGCGCTTTGCGGCGTGGGCCTCGCGCGTTACGGCGAGCGCGACAGCGTGGTGCGGCTGATGAGTGGTACGTTCGAATCTGCCGTGCATTTCAACATGCGGCTTCCGGAACTGTTCTGCGGTTTCGCTCGGGCGCCCGGCGAGGCGCCCATCGCCTATCCCGTCGCCTGCCTGCCACAGGCCTGGTCGGCCGGCTCCACTTTCATGCTGATGCAGGCATGCCTGGGCCTGGAGATCGATGGCTGGGAGGGCGAATTGCATGTCACGCGACCGAGGCTGCCGATCGGCATCGATACTCTCATGATCAGACACCTGACGGTCGGCGACAAGGCGATCGACCTCACCTTCCAAAGGGTTGGCGACCGCGTCGCCGCCTTTCTATCCGACCGGCATGAGGGCCAGGTGCCGCTTATCGTGCGCACGTAAATTCAGCGCTGCAACCCCACGTTCAACAATCGGGAAAGGTCGGAACTGATCGCTGGTTTGTGCGTTGCAAACGTGACCCGGCTTGCCCCTCCGCGGCCGGTAAGAACGAAAACAATGAACGATAGCCGGAGGCAACCTGGCATTTCAATGACACAATATGGCGTCGACCTGTTATTGGTCCTTATTCTCGCAAGCCTCGGATTGTCCGCACTAGCGATTTTCATTTCGATATCCCGGTACCGTCGCAATCACCCGAGGGCATCGGCCGTGCCGGGCGCCGGCGACGACTTTACCACCGAGGCGGCGCGAAAGGTTCTACGCGAATACGAGAAGAACGGGCAGTCGGTCGATGCGGCTCTAGTGACATGGTCGCCGGACACGCTGCGCAAGATCCTCGCCGACGAGTTGCCGGGAGCGCAGGTGATCGTCGTCTCCAATCGCGAACCTTATATCCACAATGAGACGAAGGATGGCGGCGTCGAGCTCGTCGTGCCGGCGAGCGGACTGGTTTCGGCGCTGGAGCCGATCACGCGCGCCTGCGCCGGCACCTGGATCGCCTATGGTGGCGGCACCGCCGACCGGACGGTGGTCGATGGAAACGACCGCGTGCAAGTGCCGCCTGGCCATCCCTCCTACACGCTGCGCCGGGTCTGGCTCAGTGACGACGAGTATCAAGGTTATTATCTCGGCTTCGCCAATGAAGGCCTGTGGCCGCTCTGTCATATCGCCTTCACGCGGCCGATTTTTCGCGAGTCGGACTGGGAGGCCTATGAAGCCGTCAACCGCAAATTCGCCGAAACAGTGGTTGCCGAGGCTCGCAACGAGCGGCCGATCGTGCTTGTCCAGGACTATCACTTCGCGCTTTTGCCGCGCATGATCCGCGAGCGTCTGCCCGAGGCGATCGTCATCACTTTCTGGCATATCCCCTGGCCGAATTCGGAAGTGTTCAGCATATGCCCGTGGCGCGAGCGCATCCTCGACGGTCTGCTTGGCAGTTCGATCGTGGGCTTCCACACCCAGTTCCACGCCAACAATTTCACCGAGAGCGTCGACCGCTTCATGGAAAGCCGCATCGAGCGTGCCGATGCCGCTATTTCCTATGGCGGCCAGGTGACGCTGGTGCATTCCTATCCGATTTCGATCGAATGGCCGGTCGAGCTCCTGAACGCCCTGCCCAGCGTCGAGGAATGCCGGATGCGCGTTCGCAAGCGGTTCAGGATTCCAGCCGGCGCCAAGCTGTGCGTCGGTGTCGAGCGTCTCGATTACACCAAGGGCATACTCGATCGCTTCCACGCGCTGGAGGAGTTGTTCATTCGCCATCCTGAGATGGTGGGCAAAGTCGTGTTCCTGCAGATCGCGGCGCCGAGCCGCGGTACGTTGCCGGCCTACAAACAGCTGCACGAGGAATGTCTGCGCTGTGCCGAGGAGCTCAATCAGCGCTACGGCAGCGAGTCTTACCGGCCGGTGGTCATGGTGGCCGAGCACCATTCGCAGGCCGCGGTCTATGAACTCTATCGCGCCGCCGACATCTGCCTGGTCACCAGCCTGCATGACGGCATGAACCTTGTCGCCAAGGAGTTTGTCGCCTCGCGCGACGACGAGCAGGGCGTGCTTTTGCTCAGCACTTTCGCAGGCGCCTCGCGCGAGCTGCTGGAGGCGCTGATCGTCAACCCTTACGACGCGGCGATGATGAGCGAGGCGATGCTGCAGGCGCTGATCATGGGGCCGGACGAACAGCACGAGCGCATGCGGCGCATGCGCGAGATCGTGCGCGACAACAATGTCTTTCGCTGGGCCGGCAGTATGCTGCTCGACGCCGCGCGGCTGAGAAAACGCGGCGAGCTCGACCGGGTCACCGGCTTGTACGACCGGCCGGCAAGCGTCACCGGCGATAATGTCGTTTCCATGTTCGAACGCAAACAGGCAGTCGGATTCCGATGAATAGTCAGGCAGACCTTACCCCACCGCTTCCCGAAGGCCGGTGGGCGCTTTTCCTCGACATCGACGGGACTTTGCTGGAGCACGCGGCGCATCCCGACGCCGTCTCGGTCAGCCGGGAGTTGCGCCTTCTCCTGGAGAGGATCGAGCGGCGGCTCGACGGCGCGCTCGCCTTCATCACCGGCCGCTCGATAGCAGCCGTCGACCAACTGTTCGACCCGTTGAAACTGCGGATCGCCGGCCTCTACGGGCTGGAGCACAGACTTCGGCCGGACGGAAAGATCGAAGCCGCCGACGAACCGGCGGATATGGCGGCACTTGCCGACGAGATCGAACTGGAGCTGGCAAGCAAGGCCGTCTATGTCGAGCGCAAGGGCCCGGTGCTCGCCATCCACACAAGGGCCGCGCCGCAGCTTCTGGCGCGGGCGACGGAGCTGGTCGAGGCAGCGCTCGCCCGCTTGCCGCAAGGCTACCGCGTGATCGCCGGCAATGCCGGGGTCGAGCTGATGCCGCTCGAAGCCGCCAAGGGAGCCGCGATCCGGCGCTTCATGCAGATCGATCCTTTTACCGGCAGACGTCCGGTGTTCCTCGGCGACGACACGTCCGACGAGAACGGCTTCGACACGGTCAATGCCGCGGGCGGAATCTCGATCCGCGTCAAGCCGCAGGGCGAGACGGCTGCCCGCTTCGTCATCGAGGATGTCGCAAGCGCGATCGCCTGGCTAGAAGCCAATTTCGGCGAGCCGGTCGCACCAACGGTGAGCCGCAATCTCGTCGCCTAAATCGGGCAGATGCTCCACAGCTATTGCTGCTGCAGGCCCGTGATCATAGCGATGATCGCGTTTCTTGTCGGCCTTCTTCGTCTCGCGCACGCACGCCCGAGCGTTCAACTTTGATCGGGACCGTTAATATGACAGCTCCTTGCCGGTTTTGCTCGAGGCAGGAAACAGGAAGGCACCGGCGGGATCGAAGAATATCTGCCGCCTGCCGAGCGAGGCATCATGCGTTGCCGCTGCCGAAGATGTCGGCCGGATGTCGATTTCCTGTCCGGCGCCCGTGCGCGCCACAATACGCCGGCGTTCGCCGTAGAAGGCGACATCGACGATCTCGACCGACAGCTCCGCATTGTTGGGCGAGCGCTCAAGGCGAAATGCTTCCGGCCTGATCATCAGCCTGGTTTTCTGTCCGGGCGCGAAGTTGCCATTGGCGTTTATGCCGGAGACAAGCGCGCCGTCGGCGAGGCGAATGGTCGAGGCGCCGCCCACCGTTTCCAGATGCTCGGCGGCGAGGAAATTCGAGTTGCCGATGAAGCCGGCAACAAAATCGGTTGCGGGCCTAAGGTAGAGGTCTTCGCCGGTGCCGATCTGTTCGATGCGGCCATCCCTGAAGAGGGCGATGCGGTCCGACAGATGCAGCGCTTCTTCCTGATCGTGGGTGACGTAAAGGATGGTGACGCCGGTTTCGCGATGGATGCGTCGGATCTCGGCCTGGATCTCCTCGCGCAGCTTCTTGTCCAGTGCCGACAGTGGTTCGTCCATCAGCAGGATCGGCGGATCATACGCCAGCGCGCGGGCAAGCGCGACGCGCTGCTGCTGACCGCCCGAGAGCGCCGCGGGCAGACGCTCGGCGAAGCTTTCCAGCCGCACCAGGGAGAGCATGTCGGCGACCTTGCGCCTGACCTCGGTCTCAGGCCGGCGGCGGACGCGAAGCGGGAAGGCGACGTTTTCGGCGACGCTCAGATGCGGGAACAGCGTGTAGCGCTGAAAAACCATGCCAATGTTGCGCTTGTGCGAAGGCACTGAAAGCAGCGACTTGCCCTGCAGCAGCACATCGCCGGAGGTTGGATCCTGGAAGCCGGCGATGGCATAGAGCGTAGTCGACTTGCCGGAACCGGACGGCCCGAGGAAGGTCAGGAATTCGCCCTTCGGAATATCCAGCGTTACATCATGAACGGCGGTAAAGGCACCGAACGCCTTGTGCAATTTGCGGATCGAGAGAAAGGGTTGGGTCATGTCTGCAGCTTTCGGCGCAAGAGTGCCGTCACGATCATCAGGGCCAGCGTGAGCGTGACCAGCAGACTGGAGGCGGCGGCGATGACGGGGGTGAGGTCGGAGCGGAGACTCCCCCAGATCTTTACCGGCAAAGTCTGCAAAGTGGGGCTCGCCATGAAGATAGCGACCACGACCTCGTCCCAGGAGGCCAGGAAGGAAAAGATCGCGGCGGAGAAGATGCCGATGCGGATCGACGGTAGAGTGATACGCAACTTGGCCTGCAGCGGGCTCGCGCCACAGACGATCGCCGCATCCTCGATAGACTTGTCGAATCCTTCGAGCGCGGTCGCGATCGGGATGATGGCGAAGGGCACCGCCAATACGGAGTGGGCGACGACGAAGCCGATGGTGGTGCCGCCGAGGCCAAGCCGCAGGAAGAAGGCGTAGATGGCGACAGCGAAAACGACAACCGGCAGGACCATCGGCGTGAGCAGCAGCCCGCGCAGGACCTCGCGGCCGCGGAACTGGCCGCGAATCAGCGCGAAGGAGGCGAGCAGGCCGATGGCGACGGCGAGGATAGCGGTCATCGTGGCGATGCGGGCGCTGGTGAGGGCCGCTTCGATCCAGGACGGATCGGCGAACAGTTCCTGATACCATTTCAACGTCCAGCCGGGCGGCGGGAAGGCCAGCCAGCGTGACGAGCCGAAGGACAGCAGCACGATGAAGACCACGGGCAGCAGCAGGAAGGCGGCGACCAGGGCGGTGAAGGCGAGCAGTGCTGCCTTCAACCAGCCGAGGCGGTCATAGTCGAGCAGCATCTCAGGCGCCTCCCGCCGCGCGTTTTGACCCGACCAGGCGCAGCTGCAACGCATAAAGTGCCATGGTGACGACGAGCAGGATGAAGGCGGCAGCACTCCCCAGGCCCCAGTTGAGCAGCGACTGGATCATTTGCGCGATCATTTCGGCGAGCATCATGTTCGACGTGCCGCCGAGCAGCGCCGGCGTGACGAAATAGCCGAGCGACATGACGAAGACCATCAGGCCGCCGGCGGCTATGCCGGGCAGTGACAGCGGCAACAGGATGCGCCTGAAGGCGGCGAGCGGGCTGGCACCACAAAGGGCGGCTGCGCGCAAAGTCATCGGATCGATGGCGCGCAAGGTGCCGACCAGCGGCAGGATCATAAAGGGCAGCATGATGTAGACCATGCCGATGGTGACGCCGGTGAGATTGTTGATCAGCGGCAGCGGCTGATCGATTATGCCGGCGCCCATCAGCGCCCGGTTGATGACGCCGGTGCGCTGCAAGAGCACCATCCAGGCATAGGTGCGGGTCAAGAGGTTCGTCCACATCGAAAGGATGATGATGCCGAACAGGATCGAGGCGAGCGCCGGCGGCATCATCGCCAGCATCCAGGCAACGGGGAAGGCGACGAGCACGGTGACGACGGTGACGACGAAGGCGACCACGAAAGTATTGAAGAACACACGCACGTATGTGCCGTCGCCCAGCAGCGCCGCGTAATTCTGCAGGCCCGGAGCGGGGTCGGTGACGCTGCGCAGCAACAGCGCCAGGACTGGAACGACGAAAAACAGTCCGACCAGGATCAACGCCGGAAGCAGGCCGCCCAGGCCTGATGGTATGCGCGAATTTGCGATCCCTTGCTGTGCTTCCACCGACATAACGGTAATCCCGGATTGCGGATCGGGGCGGCGAGCGCCGTCCCGATCCTTGTCACGAAAGGATAGCGTCTACTTCGCCTGCCAGGCGTACCAGCGCGTGGCGATCTCGTCGCGATGCTCGGCCCAGTAGTTCATGTCGAGATTGATCTGTCCGTCGATATGGGCGTCGGGCAAGCCCTTGACCACGTCGGCGGGCATTTCGGCCTTGGCCTTGGTGTTGATCGGCGCGTAGCCGCTCGCCTCGGCGAATTTCGCCTGGCCGGTCGGGCTGGTCGCGGCGGCGAGGAACTTCATGGCGCCCTCCTTGTTCTTGGCGCCCTTCGGCACCACCAGGACGTCGGCGGCGGTGAGGTTCTGGTTCCAGGACACGCCGACATCGGCGCCGTCCTTCTCGAGCGCGAAGACGCGGCCGTTCCAGAGCTGGCCGAATGCGGCCTCGCCAGAGGCGATCAGCTGCTGCGATTCGGCGCCGCCACCCCACCAGACGATGTCCGACTTGATGGTGTCGAGCTTCTTGAAGGCGCGGTCGAGATCGAGCGGATAGAGCTTGTCGGCCGGCACGCCATCGGCGAGCAGCGCGATCTCGATCACCCCGGGCGCCGACCATTTGTAGAAGGTGCGCTTGCCCGGAAATTTCTTGGTGTCGAACATGTCCGCCCAGCTTGCCGGCTCGCCGGTCACGGCGCCCTTGTTCCAGGCGAGCACGAAGGAATAGTAGAAGCTGCCGACGGCATTCTCATTGCTGAAGCGCGGGTCGAGATCGGCCTTCGGCACGACGGCGAAATCGATCGGCTCGAGCAGACCGTCCTTGGCCGCCTTGATGGCGAAATCCATCTCGACGTCGACGACGTCCCAGGTGACGTTCTTGGCGTCGACCATGGCTTTCAGCTTGCCGTAGTCGGTCGGTCCGTCCTGCAGCACCTTGATGCCTGACGAGGCGGCGAAAGGCTCGGCCCAGGATTTGGTCTGGGCTTCCTGGGTCGTCCCGCCCCAGCTGGTGAACACCATTTCATCGGCCTTCGCGGCCGTGGTCGCCATCAGTCCGGCAAGGATGCCGGCGAAAATCAGTTTCATGTCGTTCTCCTCTGATTGGTTGTTCCGTTTCTTGTTCTTGTCTGCACCGTCGCCATGCCTTCTCAGCGCATGACGAAGGGATCGGGGATCGGGTCGTCCGAGGTGCGGATCCACACCGATTTCGAGCGCGTGTAATCGCGGATGGCGTCGAGGCCGCCTTCGCGACCGAGACCCGAAAGACCGTAGCCGCCGAAGGGGACCAGCGGCGAGACGGCGCGGTAGGTGTTGACCCAGACGACGCCGGCATGGATGCCGCGGGCCATGCGATGCGCCTTGGCGAGATTCGAGGTGAAGACGCCGGAGGCGAGCCCGAATTGCGTGTCGTTGGCCAAAGCCAGCGCTTCAGCCTCGCTGTCGAAGGCGAGCACGCTCAGCACCGGACCGAACAGCTCTTCACGCACGCAGGCGAGAGCCTGATCCTGCGCCTCTATGATGGTCGGCGCGTAGTAGTATCCGTCAGCCTTGCCCTTCGGCCGTGCGCCGCCGGTGACCAGTCGGCCGCCTGCCGCCACGCTCTCCGCCACGATCGCCTCGATCCTTTCGCGCTGGCGCGAGGTCGCCAGTGGGCCCATCTCGGTCGCGGGATCCTGCGGGTCGCCGATGACGATGGCTTCCGCTTTGCGGTTCAGCCGCGCCAGGAAATCGTCCTTGACCGAACGCTCGACCAGCAGCCGCGAGCCCGCGACGCAGCTCTGGCCCGTGGCGGCGAAAATACCGGCCACTACTGCATTGGCGGCGCTGTCGAGATCGGCGTCGGCGAAGACGACGACCGGGCTTTTGCCACCGAGCTCGAGCGTGGTGTAAGCGAGGTTCTCGGCGGTGTTGGCGACGATCCGCCGGGCGGTCGAAGGGCCGCCGGTGAAGGCGACGCGGGCGACGAGCGGATGGCTGGTCAGGCGGTGCCCGCAATCATGGCCGAAGCCGGTGAGGATGTTGACGCTGCCGGCCGGAAAGCCGGCCTCATGGACGAGCTCGGCGAAAGCCAGCAGCGGCGCCGGCCCATCCTCGGAGGCCTTAAGAACGACGGTGCAGCCGGCGGCCAGCGCCGGGCCGAGCTTGACCGCCGACAGGAAGAGCTGCGAGTTCCAGGGTACGACGGCGGCAACGACGCCGATCGGCTCGGGCCGAACCGTCACTTCCATATCGGCCTTGTCGATCGGGATGAAGGCGCCTTCATGCTTGTCGGCCAGTCCGCCATAATAGCGGTAATAATCGCCGACATAGGCGATCTGGGCACGCGTCTCGCGGATGATCTTGCCGGTGTCGCGCGTTTCAAGTTCGGCCAGGCGGCCGGCATTGGCGGCGACCAGATCGCCAAGCTTCACCAGCAGTTTTCCACGCGCCGTCGCTGTCATCGATACCCATGGACCGGAGCGCAGCGCCCGGTGCGCGGCCTCCACGGCGCGATCGACATCGGCAACCGAAGCGGCAGGCATGGTCGCCCAGGGCAGGCCTGTGGACGGATCGATGCTGTCGAAGCTGGAGGCGGCTTCGGCGAACCGGCCGTCTATGTAGTTCCTGAAGGCGGTGCTGCTCATCGCGACTCCGCCTCCTGGAAAGCCGGCATCACCTTGTCGATGAACAGCTGCAGCGATTTCTTCTTGCGCTCGTGCGAAAGGCCGCTGTCGATCCAGATCGAATACTGGTCGTAGCCTTGCGCCTCATAGGTCTTCAACCTGGCGATCACCTCGTCGGCCTCGCCGATGACCAGGTTTTGCCGGATCTTGTCCGGCGCGTATTGGGGCATCGCCGCGATCTCGTCCTCGGTCAGCGGCTCCAGAACGCCCTGGCGGACGGGTTTCTTGTTCTGGAACCAGGCGCCGAACTGGCAGTAGAACTGTGAGAGGTCCTGGGTCAGGCGGTCGGCGTCGGCGGCGTCTTCGGCCACGAAAGTGTGCATCAAGAGCATGATCTGCGGCCGCGGGATGTCCGGGTGCGCCTGGCAGGCGGCATTGAAGCGCTCCATCAGGCTCGCCACCTCGCCATCTCCGGAGGCAAGCGGCGTCACCTGCACCTGGCATTTGTTGGCTACCGCGAAATCGTGCGAATTCGGGTCGCGCGCGGCCACCCAGATCGGCGGGTAGGGTTTTTGCAAGGGCTTGGGGGAGGAGGTGGTCGGCGGGAACTGCCAGAACTCGCCGGAATGCTCGTAGTCGCCGTCCCAAAGGCCGCGGATCGCCGGTATCATCTCGCGCATGCGCTGGCCGGCGCCCCGCGCATCCAGTCCCGGGAAGATGCGCTGATACTCATAGCTGTAGGCGCCGCGCGCGATGCCCAGATCCAGCCGGCCGCCGGTGATGACATCGGCCATCGCCGCTTCGCCGGCGAGTTTAATCGGATGCCAGAACGGCGCGATGATCGTGCCGGTGCCAAGACGGATGGTGTTCGTCTTTGCGGCGAGATAGGCGATGTTGATGAACGGGTTCGGCGAGATAGTAAATTCCATCCCGTGATGCTCGCCGATCCAGGCGGTCTCGAAGCCTGCCGCTTCCGCCTGCAGGACCAGTTCTTCCAATTCTACCAGCAATTCGGAATGCGGCTTGGCAAGATCCGAGCGCTCCATATGGACGAAAAGCGAAAATTTCATCGGTCTCACCGCTGGCCGGAATGGATTGGGCCGGAAGGGATTGGCGCCGACGGCGCCGGCCTTGCGAGCGGCCGGACCTCGCCTTCGACCTCGTTGCCGACATAGACGCCGAACATGTCCTCGGCGCGCTCGCGTGCGTAGCGGGCGAGCATCGAACGCACTGCCGGGTCGGCGATCTTCAATTCCGCGATCCGCTCGATCTCGACAAAGCGGATCTGGCCATCGCCGGAGACGGGGGCGTCCACCGTCCCGCGATAATAGACGTGCGTGCGTGCGGCGTCCGTCGCATCATCCCACACTGCGTAGAGGAAGCCGAGCTCGGCATCGATCGCCTTGGCGGCAAGTTTTCCCCTGAGGCTGCGAGGGTCGTTCACGGCACCGAGACCGCGGCCGGCTGGCAATTGGTAAGATCCCTCGGCGGTCTCGAAGAAGAGCACGCGGCCTTCGTTCTCGAGGATCGCGCCGACCTCTGTTCCGGGCGGAGCGGCGGCCGCCAACGCCTCCTGGCTCAGGCCCGGCGTGACATAGGCGCCCCGGCAGTAGCCGAGAGGCTGGGCGCCATTGTGGCTGAAGTGATGGACGCGGCCGATGAGGATCGAATGGTCGCCGGCATCGACCAATTGCTCCATACCGCAATCGAACACCGCAACTGATCCCTCGATCAGCGGATTGCCGGTCTGCCCGGGCTGCCACGCCACGGAGGCGAATTTGTCCGCGGCCTTCGAGGCGAAGATGCCGGACGCGGATTTTTGGGCTTCCGACAGGACGTTGATGGCAAAGCCTCTCGCAGTCGAGAAGGCCTGATGCCCCAACGCCTTCTTGGCAATGCAGACCAGCACCATCGGCGGGTCGAGCGAGACGGAGGTGAAGGAGTTGGCGGTGAAGCCGCGCGCATCGCCAGCCTCGTCGATCGTGGTGACGATGGTGACGCCGGTCAGGAAGGAGCCCAGCGCGCGCCGGAACTCCATGGCATCGAATGCCGGACCGGCGTCCGCGCCTGCGGAAGCGCTCGACGCCTCGTCGAGAAAGTCCACTATCCGTTGAGTCACTTTTTGCGGCGAAGCGATTGTCATCATGTGCTTTTCGCCATTCAACACCAGGCACCGCCCCGCCGGCGCGAGCCGCGCCATCGCCGCCGACATGGCGGGGGTCGAGTTGCGATCCTCCGAGCCGGTCATGAACAGCGCGGGTGCGGCAAGGTCGGCCAGGTGATCGGTGTGCGCGGTGTCGGCACTGGCAAAGAGGCGGTAGGTGCGGGCATACCCTTCGGCGTTGACGCTTTCGAGTGCTGAACGAGCCGTCGCGGCCGCGTTTGAAAGAGCCGGCGGAACAGGATTGCCGAACCAGCGGGCAATCGTGGCGGCGATGGCCGACGGATCGCCGGGCCGGCCAAGCGCTGCCGCCCGTTCGCGCACCGCCTGCGCGAGCTCGGGCGGGCGACGGAAGACGGCGTTGAGACAGACGATGGCGCTGATGCGAGCGGGCGCTCGGAGCGCGAGTTCCTGTGCCACCAGCGCGCCCATCGAGTGGCCGACAACGGCGACGCGATCGAGGCCGAGATAATCAAGCAGGCGGATCGCCTGATCGGCGAAGTCCGACAGCTGGGCATTCGCCGGCGGGAGGGGCGAAGAACCATGGCCGAGCATGTCGATGGCGATCACGTCGAAGCGGTCCTGCATCGCGGCGATCTGCGGCCGCCAGATCTCGGCATTCATGCCGACGCCGTGGATAAGCAGAACCGGTCTGCCTGAACCGGCACGGATGAAGCCGGTGCCGTCGGGTGCTTTGCTGCGGATCGTCGCGGCGTCAGCCATGCAGATCTCCGAGCTCCCTCAGATCCTGGTACCGATCGCCGATCCGGTGATGCGGGCGGCCGCCGATCGATGCGCCGAGCGCCACGACCAGTTCGTCCGGAGCCGGCGCGTCGCCGATCTGGAAATGCACCGTCAGGTAATGCGAGCGGCGGCCTTCGTCGTTCTTGTCCATCAGCGGGATCATGATCGGCGTGTTCGGACCGCCACGCAGATTGGTGAAGGCGAGATAGGTCTTGGCGCCGACAGCGCGGCGATAGTGGTTGCCGAAATGCAGCGTGTGGATCAGCGCCGAAGCATGCTCGACCTCACCGGATGTGCCGCAAATGGCGGCTTTGCCGTAGCCTTCGATGGCCTCGCCCGAACCCGCCACGCCGATGATCTCATTGGTCAGCGTTTCGCCGAGCACCGGCGCGAAAGCGCGGATCTCGGGCGAGAGGTCCTCGGTGAAGCCGCGGCCTGCCCACGGGTTGGTGAGCACCGCGGCGACGCCGATCAGGCGCAGCGGCCGCGGGGCCGTCTTGCCGCCCTCGATCAGGGTGTTCTCGGTATAGGTGACGATCTTGCGGATGGCCGGCTGCATGAAAGTCCTCGGGATGGGAGCCGCTCGCGGCCGCATCGATTTGTGTATCATCTTATGGTATACCATGCTATGGAGTGCCGCATGCCTTGTCAATCCGTCATGGAATCTGTTTTTGTGATTAGGCTAGGGATTCAGGAAAAATGGCTGACACGCTTCGCATAGACCGCTCCGCCAAGACGTTGAGGACACTGGCGCTGGAGCGCATGCGCGAGGCGATCATGGATTTCCATTTCCAGCCCGGCGAAAGGCTGGTCGAGCGGCCGCTATGCGACCAGCTCGGGGTCAGCCGTTCGGTCGTGCGCGAGGTGCTGCGGCAGTTGGAGGCCGAAGGCCTGGTGCAGATGATACCTGGACATGGGCCGGCCGTGGCGAAGCCTGATCTTGGCCGGACCGACGAGATCTACGAGTTGCGCGCGCTGCTGGAGGGCATTGCGGCGAAGGCCTGCGCCACATCGGCCACTGACGGTCAGATCGCGCTGCTCGATGCGGCGCTGGCAAAGCTGCTCGAGGCGTGGGCGTCGGGCGTGCCGGCCGAGGTGATGCGGGCGACGGCGAGCTTCTATGAGGTGCTCTTCGAAGCCGCCGACAAGCGCATAGCCTGGGAGATCGTCACCGGTCTCAATGTGCGCATCAACCAGCTGCGTTCGATGACAATCCTGTCGCAGAACCGCCGCGAGCCGGCGATCGCCGAAATGCACGCGATCATGGATGCGATCCGTTCGCGCAAGCCGGAAGCGGCGGAGGCGGCGGCGCGGCGGCATGTGGAGACGGCCTGGCAAATCGCGCGCGACGCGCTTCGGCTCGGGACGCTTTAGGCAGCCCTGTTCGAAACTAATTCCTGTCGACCGGCTTGGAGCGCATGCGCGACACCGTTTCGCGTTCGGCGCGCTTGGAGCGCAGCGGCGGCAGGCCGCGGTCGATGAGGTCCATGTCCTCCAGCACCATGTCACCCATGCGCTTGAAGGCGATGTCGAGCGCGCCGGCGCGATGCGCCGAACGCAGGAAGCCGGGGAGGGTGCGGACGGGATGGTCCTTGGCCAGCGGCTCCTCCGGGAAGACGTCGCTTGCGGCGACGATGTGGCGGCTCTTCACCGCTTGCATCAATGCCGGGAAATCGACGACGCCGGCGCGGCTGAGCAGGATGAAGGCCGCGCCCTTGCGCATTTTGGCAAAGGAGTCCGCGCCGAGAAAGCCCTGGTTCTCGCTGGTGACGGAAGCGACCACAAAAACGAAATCGCTTTGCGACAGCACCTCGTCCAGCGAGGCCGGCTCGACGCCATTGTCGACCAGGATCGACGGCGGCAGCCACGGATCATAGACCTTGGTGCGTGTGCGAAAACCGGTCAGCAGGCGGTTGAGCGCGCGGCCGAGGTCGCCGAAGCCGATGATGCCCACATCGGCGCCGGAGAGAAGCCGCGCAGTCTGGTTGCCGTCGCCGCCCCACAGTTCCTTGCCCTGCCGGAAAGCGAGGTCAGCGTCGACAATGTTGCGCGCTAGGTTCAGCGCCATGGCGAGGCCAAGCTCCGCCACCGGTTCGGCAAAGACCAGCCCGGTGGTAACGACATGGATGCCGCGTGCGAACAGCGTCTCATAGGGCATGTTGTTGAGGAGGTTGGTCTCGACGTTGAAGATGCAGCGCAGCGCCTTCAGCTTTTCCAGCGTGTCGGAGGAAATCGGCGGTTGGCCGATGATGTAACGCGCCTCGGCCAAAGTTTCGGCGGGTAGGGCGGAAACGTCTTCCGGCGTGGTCTCGACAATGCGATAGTGGCTGCGCAGGCGTGCCAGTTGCGGCGGCGTGAAGATCAGGTCGAGCGTGCGCGGTTCGGGTGCGCTGATCACCAGCGGCAAGGTGTTGTCGGACATGTTTTCCTCCCGGGACACGATTGGGTCGCGTCAATCACTTCTTTCCAGTCTTACTCCCGGTGAAACGATTTACAAGAACGAAAAATCGATTTATCGATTGGAATGGCGAGGTGGCTGATCGGCTGCCTGCCTTCGGGAGGAAGTCAATGGCGCAACAGGAAGCCCGGCAGCGGCGTCCGTCGATCCATGACGTGGCAAGCCATGCCGGCGTGTCCGCGGCCACCGTCTCCAAGGTGCTGGCCGGCGTCATCACGGTGAAGCCTGAAAACGCGCAGCGCGTCTTCGATGCCGTCGAACGCCTGGGCTACCGCGTCGATCCATTGGCGTCCGACATGCGCAGGGCCAAGCGCCGCATCATCGGCGCCATCATGCCGGAATTCGAAAGCGAGTTCTTCGGTTCGATGGTCACCGAGCTGGAAGGCCTTGCCGAGCAGCGCGGCTATACGCTCGTCGCGGCATCGAGCCGTGAATCGGAGGCGCGCGAGAAGGAGATCCTCGCCCGCATGCATGACTGGCGCGTTGCCGGCGTGGTGCTGGCGCCGGTGCGCAATGAGCACGGGCCGGCGGCTGCCTTCATGAAAGCCCACGGCATGACCGGCGTGCTGATCGACCGTGTCTTGTCCGACGACGCTTTCGACACGGTCTCGGCCGATAGTTTCGCCGCCAGCGCCGAAGTGGCGCGGATGCTGATCGGCAATGGGCACAGCCATATTCTGGTCATCGGCCTTGCCGAGCAGGCGGCGACGGTGCGGGCGCGCCTGGAAGGTTTTCGCAGCCAGGCGCTGGCGCTCAACCCGTCGGCACGCATCGACGTCATCACCTCGGAAGTCAGCGTCGAGCCGCTGCGATCTTCGCTGCGCGACTATTTCGGGAGAGGCGAGAGGCCGACCGCCGTCTATTCGCTGCTTTTGAAGGGCACGCTTGTCGCGCTGTCCGAATTCCGCCGCCGCGGCTGGCATTGCCCGAACGATATCTCGCTGGTCGGCTTCGACGACGCCGAATGGATGCAGGTGACATGGCCGGCGATCGCGGCCGTGGTGCAGCCGGTGCGCCAGATCGCCAGCGAGGCGATGAACCTTTTGTTTCGCAGGGTCGAGGGTGATGCGGGACCACCCGCGGCGCGGCTCGAGCCCTGCCAGGTGTTGATGCGGGAATCCGTTGGCTCGCCAGGCAACGGCCCGCATTCCGGGGGAGGAGATCGACAACAGCCCCCATTGTCGTGAGCGGAAGCATGCGCCGGCCCTGGCCGTGGCATCCGGCGCCAAGAATCGAATGGAGGATCGAATGATATCGCATTTCTTGAAGATAAATCGATTTACACTTGCCGTAGGCGTCGCGCTTGCGTTCTCCGCCGTCGGCGTCGCCAAGGCCGAGGACGGCGAATATGGCGTGCTGATGAAGACGCTGGCCAACCCGTTCTGGGGCGCGATGGCGCAAGGCGTCGCGGACGGCGCGAAGGAAGCCGGGGTTAAATATTTCCAGCAGGCGGCCGAGAGCGACCAAGCGGCCGAGCCGCAGCTCAACCTTTGCAACACCATGCTCGAGCGCAAGCCGGTGGCGATGATCACTGCCGCCATCAACTCGACCAATCTTCTGCCTTGCCTGAAGTCGGCGCAGGAGGCCGGCATCAAGATCGTCGATCTCGACAACAATCTCGACCAGGCGGTGCTCGACAAGGAAGGCGTCAAGGTCACCTTCCATATCGGCTCCGACAACATCGCCGCCGGCGCGCAGGGTGCGGAATATCTCGCCAACAAGCTCGGCAAGGACGCCAAAGGTCCGGTGCTGGTGATCGAAGGCCTCTCCGGCAACATCACCGGCGAGAAGCGCGCCAAAGGCTTTGCCGACAAGCTGAAGGAACTGGCGCCCGGCCTTGAAATCGTCGCCTCGCTGCCGGGCGACTGGGATCGCGGCAAGGCCGCCTCGATCGCCACCGACACGCTGACCGCGCATCCCGATCTCGTCGCCATCTTCTGCGCGAATGACGGCATGGCGCTTGGCGCGGTGGAATCGGTCTATGCGGCGGGCAAGGGTTCTCAGGTGACGATCATCGGCGTCGACGGCAATGTCGATGCGGTGAAGTCGATCAAGGAGGGCCGCCTCAACGCCTCTGTCGCGCAGCTTCCCTATCTCGTGGGCAAGCAGGCGGTGGAGAACGTCAAGAAGGCGCTCGGCGGCGAGAAGGTTCCGGAAAGCATCGCCGTGCCGACTTTGGTGCTGACCAAGGACGTGCTCGACGCCGGCAAGGAGCCGATGCTGCAATATGTGAAATAGTCCTCCCGGACAGGCTGGCGCGGGTCTACCCTGCGCCAGCCAACTTTTTTGCGAACAGCGAGGCAAGATGGCTTCCGAAACGACGCAGCCCGGCTTCTGGGCTCGGGTGCAGCGCGCATCCGTCGAAAGGCTCCACATCAGGGTGGAGTCGCTGGTGGTGCTTCTGGCGCTGAGCACGGCGATGGCGCTGCTGTCACCGTATTTCCTGTCGCTCAGCAATTTCCTCAACATCCTTTTGGCCACCTCGACGATCGGCGTGCTGGCGATCGCCGCCACCTTCGTCATCGGCTCGGGCGGGCTCGACCTGTCGCTCGGCTCGGTCATGGGGCTGGCCGGGGTCGCGGGCGCTTTCGTCGCGGTCAATCTCGGCTGGCCATCGGTCTTCGCAGTAATCGCCTGCATTCTGGCCGGCGGGATCGCCGGCTACATAAACGGCCAGTTGGTCACCCGTGCCTTCGTGCCGGCCTTCATCGTCACGCTCGGCATGCTGGGTCTTGCGCGCGGGCTGGCGCTGGTCATCTCGAAGGGCAGGGCAATCTACGGACTGCCGCCCGAGATCGTCTATATCGGCCAGGGCCGGCCCTTCGGTGTCCCTATGCCGGTCATCATCTTCGTGCTGACGGCAATCGTCGCGCATGCGGTGCTCGCCTATACGCGCTTCGGCCGACACACGCTGGCGCTGGGGGACAGTGAAGGGGCTGCCCGCGCGGCCGGCATCCGCGTCGAGCATCACCGCCGCATCATCTACACGCTGTCCGGCGCGCTTGCCGGGCTCGCCGGCCTGCTCTTCACCGCCCGCGTCAATGCCGGCGATCCGACCGCCGGCATCAACTACGAGCTTACCGCGATCACGGCGGCTATCATCGGCGGCACCAACCTGTTCGGCGGCCGCGCCTCGATCCTCGGCACGATGATCGGCGCGCTGATCATGGGCGTCTTGCAGAACGGGCTGACGCTGCTTGCGGTGCAATCCTATTACCAGCAGATGGCGATCGGCGCGGTGCTGATCCTCGCCGTCTTCATCGACCAGTACCAGGTGCGGAAGGAGTCGCGCATATGACCCTGCTTTCGCTTCGCGGCATCCGCAAGAGTTTTGGCGCGGTCGATGTTTTGCATGGTGTCGATCTTTCGGTCGCGGCCGGCGAGGTGGTCGGGCTGGTCGGCGACAATGGCGCCGGCAAGTCGACGCTGATGAAGACCATCACCGGCATCTACCGCGCAGACACCGGCTCGATCGAATTCGATGGCAAGGACATACTGGCGCTGGATCCCGGCCAGCGCCGCCGTCTCGGCATCGAGATGATCTACCAGGACCTGTCGCTGGCCAAACAGCAGGACGTGGCCTCGAACATCTTCCTCGGACGTGAACCGACGAAAAAGTTGCTCGGCCTAGTCCCGGGCTTCGTCGACAAAAGCGAGATGGATCGTCAGGCTGCGAAAATGATCGAGCGGCTGGGCGCGCATCTGCCATCGATAAATCGGTCGGTCGGTTCGTTTTCCGGCGGTCAACAGCAGACGGTGGCAATCGCGCGTGCGCTCACCTTCAATCCGAAGCTCGTCATCATGGACGAGCCGACTGCGGCGCTGGCCGTGCGCGAGGTGCAGAGCGTGCTTGACCTCATCCGGCGGCTGAAGTCGGAAGGCATCGCCGTGATCCTGATTTCGCACCGGCTGAACGACGTCCTGTCGGTCACCGACCGCATCGTCGTGCTGCGGCACGGCAGGGCGGATGCCGATCTCGTCACCGCCAACACCAACATGAACGAAGTCGTCAGCCGCATTGTCGGCGGCGGCGATACGGCCGCAGCGGCGGCTCATGAGCAACGAGGCTGACATGAACACCTTCGGACTGCACACTTTCGCCATCGCGCCTGTCTGGGACCTCGCCCGCATCGAGCCGCAGATGGACCGGCTGAAGGAGCTCGGCATCGGCCTGATGGAGATCCCGCTGCTTCGCCCCGAGGAGATCGACACCAAGCGCACGCGCGGCTTCGCCAATCACTATGGCGTCCAGCTTATCCCCTCGCTCGGCCTGCCGCGCGCGCTCGACGTGGTCGAGCGGCCGGACGAGGCGCTCGACTTCCTGCAGCCGGCCTTCAAAGTCTGCAACGAGGTGGGTGCGGAAGCGCTCGGCGGCGTCACCTATGGCACGATCGGCAAGACCACCGGCCGCGCGCCGACGCAAAGGGAGATCGACGGCGTGTGCCGCTTTCTCGAACGGGCGGCGAAATCGGCGAAGTCGCGCAGCCTGAAGCTCGGCATCGAGCCCTGCAACCGGTACGAGACGCATCTGATCAACCGCGGCATCGACGCGGCGCGCATCATCGAGCGCGTCGGCGCCGACAACATCTTCATCCATCTCGACACCTACCACATGCATATCGAGGAGGAGAGTTTTGCTTCCGGCTTTGAGGCGGCGGCGCCCTATCTCGGCTATGTGCATGTCTCGGAAGCCAATCGCGGCGTGCCGGGGCGCGGCATGCTGAACTGGGCGGCCTGCATGAAGGCAATCGCCGACATCGGCTATCAGGGCGCCATCACGCTTGAAAGCATGAACCATGTCGATGTCGACATCGCCGGCGGTCTCGCCGTGTGGCGGCCGGTGGCAGAAGATCCCCGCGACGTCATCGAGGTCGGCCTGCCGTTCCTGCGCGAGGAGGCGAAGAAGGCCGGACTGACGCTGGGATAGAATCGAGTAGCGCAGCCAAGAGACCGAAGCCTGGACGGCGCTATTTGCCGAACCAGATACCTCGTGCAATGTGGCTTCGGAGGATCAAAAATCGTGCCATTCGTCAGCATCGGCGGCGTCGCGCTGCACCACCGCTACATAGAAGCGAAGGGCACTTCGCGCCCGATCATCTTCATCAATTCGCTGGGCACCGACTTCCGCATCTGGGACGACGTCATCGCGCGGCTTACCGGTGAAATGCCGATGCTCGTTTATGACAAACGCGGCCACGGGCTTTCGGATATCGGAAGCGGGGTGCGCTCGATCGACGACCATGTCGATGATTTGAGGGCGCTCATCGACCATTTTGGTTTCGATAAGGTGGTGCTGTACGGCCTGTCGGTTGGCGGCATGGTCGCGCAAGGGCTCTGTGCCCTCCGGCCCGAGCTCGTCGATGCGTTGATCCTGGGCGACACCGCGCACAAGATCGGCACCACCGAGAGCTGGAACAGCCGCATCGCGACCGTTGGGCGCGACGGCATCGAGGCGATCGCCGACGCCGTGCTCAAGGGGTGGTTCACGCCGCATTTCCATGCCACGCGCGCCGCGGATCTTGCCGGCTGCCGCAACATGCTGACCAGGCAGGCCCTGCCGGGTTATATCGGCACCTGCATGGCGGTCCGCGACGCCGATTTCACCGAGAGCGCCCGGCGCATTGCGGTGCCGACGCTCTGCATCGTCGGCGACCAGGACGGCTCGACGCCGCCGGAGTTGGTCCGCTCGCTGGCCGAGTTGATCCCCGGCGCACGCTTCGAGGTGATCCGCAATGCGGGACACATCCCGTGCATCGAGCAGCCCGAAGCGCTGACCGCTCTTATCCGAGGCTTCGTCGCCTCGCTTGATCGTCAGTGAGATTAAACACCGTTCAGGACAGAGCCATACCGCGCCGGGTAATCAACCCGCTCCAGCGCGATCGCGATGCCCTGGCCGACGCCGATGCACATGGTGGCCAAAGCGAGCTTGCCGCCGCGCTCGCGCAGTTCGAGCGCCGCCGTGCCTGTAATGCGGGCGCCGGACATGCCGAGCGGATGACCAAGCGCGATGGCGCCGCCATTCGGATTCACATGCTCCGCGTTCTCGGAAATTCCGAGCTGGCGGAGCACGGCAATGCCCTGGGAAGCGAAGGCTTCGTTCAATTCGATGACATCGAACTGTTTGGGCGTGAGGCCGAGGCGGGCGCAAAGTTTCTTCGTGGCCGGCGCCGGACCGATGCCCATGATGCGCGGCGCCACACCGGCGACGGCACCGCCGAGGATACGGGCGATCGGCGTCAGCCCATGTTTCTTCGCCGCTGCTTCGGACGCGATGATGAGGGCGGCCGCGCCGTCATTGACGCCGGAAGCATTGCCAGCGGTGACGGTGCCGCCCTGGCGGAACGGCGTCGGCAATTTGGCCAGCACCTCGATGGTCGTGCCGGCGCGGGGGTGTTCGTCCTTCGCGACGACGATCGGATCGCCTTTCTTCTGCGCGATCGTCACTGACGTGATCTCTTTCGCCAGCCGGCCGCTCTCTTGCGCGGCGACCGCCTTGTCCTGGCTACGGACCGCGAAGGCGTCCTGGTCGGCTCTGCTGACGGAAAAGTCCTCAGCGACGTTCTCGCCGGTCTCCGGCATGGAATCGACGCCGTACTGCTTCTTCATCAGCCGGTTGACGAAGCGCCAGCCGATGGTGGTGTCGTAGATCTCGGCGTTACGCGAGAAGGCGGTGTCGGCCTTCGGCATGACAAAGGGCGCTCGGCTCATCGATTCCACGCCGCCGGTGATCATCAGCTCGGCCTCGCCTGATTTGATGGCGCGCGCGGCGATGGTGATGGCATCCATGCCAGAGCCGCACAGGCGGTTGACCGTCGAGCCGGGGATGTCCTGGGGCAAGCCGGCAAGCAGCAGCGCCATGCGCGCCACGTTGCGGTTGTCCTCGCCGGCCTGGTTGGCGCAGCCATAGACGACGTCATCGACCGCCGCCCAGTCGACGCCCTTGTTGCGCTCAACGAGCGCTCTTAACGGGATGGCGCCGAGATCGTCGGCACGCACCGAGGACAATGAACCGCCGAAGCGGCCGATGGGCGTGCGGATGTAGTCGCAGATGAAGGCGTCAGTCATTTATGCAGCTTTCCCGCTGGCGGTCCCTTGATGCGCCGCCTTGGTGCGGGCCTGCAGGTCGCGCAATGTCTTCAATTCGAGTTCCGTCGGCGCCGGCGTCTCGTCAAGGGCCTCGGCGAATTTTACGGCCCAGCCACAAGTCTCCTGCACCCGCTCGCGCGTGATGCCGGGATGCAGCGACACCACGGTAAACTCCTTGGTCACCGGGTCCGGCTTCCAGATGGCGAGGTCGGTGATCAAAAGCGTCGGCCCGGCGGTATCGATGCCGAGCCGCTTGCGATGATCGCCGCCATCGCCATGGCCAAAGGACGTGAAAAAGTCGATTGTCTCGACCATGCCGCGCTTCGACTGCGCCATGGTGATGTAGACCTGTTGCGACGAGGTGGCGATCTCCGGCGCGCCGCCGCCGCCGGGCAGGCGGGTCTTGGGATGTGCATAGTCGCCGATGACGGTGGTGTTGATGTTGCCGAATTTGTCGAGCTGGGCGGCGCCCAGGAAGCCAATCGAGATGCGCCCGCCCTGCAGCCAGTAGCGGAACATCTCCGGCACGGCGACAGTGGTCACCGCCGTCTCGCACAATTCGCCGTCGCCGATCGACAGCGGCAGCACGTCGGGCGCGGTGCCGATGGTGCCGCTCTCATAGATCAGCGTGATGTCGGGGGCATGGGTCAGCCGCGCGACATTGCAGGCGGCCGACGGCGCGCCGATGCCGACGAAGCAGACATCCTCGCTTTTCAGCGCGCGGCTGGCGGCGATCGTCATCATCTCGTTCGGGGTGAAGCCCAGATTGTCCGCGTCGCTCATGCGGCTTTCCTCAGGTGCTCGACGCGGCCGGCAAAGTCATCCGCGCTGCTCTCGATGACGTTCTTCCGGATCCACGCCTGAAAGCGGTCGCGATCGGCGGCGATCTCGTCCCATTCGAGATAGGCGGCATTGTCGCGCTCGTAATAGCCATGCGTGTAGGATGGATGCGAGCCGCCCGGCACGACGGAAATCGCCGCGATGGTCCAGCTCGGCAGCACGGCGAGATTGGGGTGGAGGTCGTCGAAATTGTCGACCACTTCCTCGACCGTAACCACCGCGCGCTTTGCGGCAAGAACGGCCTCCTTCTGGATGCCGATGATGCCTTCGACCAGCACGTTGCCCTTCCGGTCCGCCTTCTGCGCGTGGATGAAGGTGACGTCTGGCCTTATCGCCGGGGCGGCCGCCAGCACCTCGCCGGTGAAGGGGCAAGTGACCGATTTGATCTTGGGATTGACCGCCGCAAGACCTGCGCCCCGATAGCCGCGAAACACCGCGCAGGGCAGACCGGCGGCGCCTGCATCGTAGGCATTGGCCATGCCTGCGTGGCTGTGCTCCTCGACCTCGATGGCGCGCGGAAAGCCGTTCTCGATGGCGTCGCGGGCGCGCCTGAGCAGGCCGACGCCCGGATTGCCGACATAGGAGAAGACCACCTTCCTCGCCATGCCCATGCCGATCATCTGGTCGTAGATCAGGTCGGGCGTCATGCGGATCAGCGTCAGGTCGCGAAAGCCCTGGCGGATCGCCTCATGCGCTGCGGCGGTGGGGATCAGATGGGTGAAGCCCTCGAAGGCGACCGTATCGCCGTCGTGCAGGTTTTCTGCGACCGCCTCCTTCAGCGGCAGGAACTTGACCATCTCCGGGCTCCGCGAAAGTTCGTATTGCGAACATATGTTTTATATGAGATATTTTTAGCTCCAGCCTTTGCATTGAGTCAACGCCGGCCTGGAGGCGCCCGTGGAAGAGGAATCCATTTCGCGCGACCATGTCGGCTCGCTGGAACGCGGCCTTACGGTGATGGAAATCCTCGCGCGCCATCCGGCCGGCATGACGCTGACCGAGATGGCGGAGGAGGCGGATCTCACCCGCGCGGGCGCGCGCCGTTTTCTGCTGACATTGGTCGCCACGGGCTATGCCACCCAGTCCGGCCGGCTGTTTTCGCTGTCGCCGCGTCTTTTGACGGTCGCGCGGACCTGGCTCGGCGGCGCATCGCTCTGGACGTCCGCGGCGCCGATCATGCGCGAGGTGGCGGCGAAGCTCAACGAGGCCTGCAACGCGGCGGTGCTGTCGGGCGAAGACGTCGTCTATGTCGCGCGCATCCCCGGACGGCGAATCTTAAGCGTCGCGCTCGATGTCGGTACGCGGCTGCCGGCCTACTGTACCTCGATGGGGCGGGTGCTGCTGTCCGGACTGGCGGCGGACGAGTTGCAGACCTTCCTGGCGCAAGCGAGCATCGAGCGGCGGACGCCGAAGACGATCACCGGCCGCGCCGCGCTCGGCAAGGCCATCGACAAGGCGAGAGCGGATGGCTTTGCCATCGTCGACGAGGAATTGGAACTCGGCCTGCGCTCGATCGCGGTGCCGATCGTCGATCGCGCCGGCCGTACCGTCGCCGCCATCAATGTCTCGACGCAATCCGCGCGTTTCTCGGTCGAGGCGATGGAGCGCGACATCCTGCCGGTGCTGCGCCAGGCCAAGCAGCGCGTCGAGGAGTTCTTCTTCATTTGAGCGGCGCGTCTCCGATTCTGCCGGTCAAGGCCGCAGGCTCATTCCGCGCCCAACCCCTCATTCTTGAATCGTGACGAAGGTTCGTTGACGGGGGAATTCCAATCCGATATTGAACAGGATTATACAGGTTCACTGAACAGGTATCGATATGGCCCGTCGCGCGACGCAGATCACTCCCGGCACGGGCAAGCCCGAGCAGATCGCGACGGTTCTGGAGCATGAGATACGCTCCGGCCTGCTCGGCTTCGGCGACCGCCTGCAGAGCGAAAACGAACTCGTCCAGCGCTTTTCCGTCAGCCGCAATACGGTCCGCAAGGGGCTCGAGGAACTGTCGAGCCGCGGGCTGATCACCACCAAGGTCGGCATCGGCTCCTTCGTCACCTTTGACGGCATGCCGGTCGACGACGCGATCGGCTGGTCGCGCGCGCTTGCCAATGCGGGCGCCAATGCCGAGACCCGCACATTGCGGCTCGAGATCATCGAGGATGCCGAACTGGCGGCCAGGCTCGGCGTCGAGAGTCCATCCTTCATCGCCGTCGATCGCGCCCGCACCAATGCCGATGACGGCCATGCCATCTCGATCGAGCGCAGCCGGCTGCCGTTGTCGCAGGAATTGGAGGACATACCGCTGCGCGGCCTGCGCGAAGGCTCGCTGCACCAGACCCTGCGCGGGGCAGGGCTTGTTCCCGATCACGGCGAGGAATGGGTCGACATCGAGATGCTGAGCGCCGTTGACGCGGCGATCCTCGCCTGTTCGCCCGGCACGCCGTTCCTGCGCACACGCCGCCTGACACGCGCCGCCGACGGGCGTGCCATCGAATTCGTCACCAGCCTGCTCAACCCGGCGCATTTCGCGCTGCACCTGGAGTTCTGAGCATGGTGGCCGACGCAATGGACCGGGCTATGGGCGCGCTGATCGGCGGGGCGCTGGGCGATGCGCTGGGCATGCCGACGCAGCTTCTGTCGCCGGCCCGCATCGCCGCGCTCTACGGCCACGTCGAGGATTTCGTCGCGCCTGCCGCCGATCACCCGGTGTCGAAAGGGCTGCCCGCCGGCGCGATCACCGACGATACCGAACAGGCGCTGCTGCTTGGCCGCATCCTCGTCGAATCCGGCGAGCGCTTCGATCATGCACGCTGGGTCAACGCGCTGCTCGACTGGGAGCGCGAGGTCAAGGCGCGCGGCAGCTACGACCTGCTTGGACCATCAACCAAGCGCGCAATCGATGCCATCAACAGCGGCGTGCCGGCGGAGGAGGCCGGGCGCAGCGGCGACACCAATGGCGCTGCGATGCGCATCGCGCCGGTCGGCATCATGATGCCGCCGGAGCCGCTCGACGTTCTGGTTTCCAAGGTGGCGGAAACCTGCCGGGCCACGCACAACACGTCGATCGCCATTGCATCGGCTGCGGCGGTCGCAGCCGCTGTCAGTCTCGGTGTCTCGGGCGGGGACTGGCGCGCCGCTTCCGACCATGCGGTCGCCGCTGCAAGGCTAGGTGCTGCGCTCGGCCATTGGGTCACCGGCGGCAACATCGCCGCGCGCATCATCTGGGCGCAGGAGCTTGTCCGCGGCAAGGCGGAGAAGGAAGCCATCAAGCTGATCATCGATCTGGTCGGCACCGGCGTCGCCAGCCAGGAATCGGTGCCGGCGGCCTTCGCCGTGCTGGAGATCGCGCAAGGCGATGCGTGGCGGGCAGCCGTCATCGCGGCCAATCTCGGTGGCGATACCGACACGATCGGTGCGATTGCCGCCGGCATGGCCGGCGCCTGCGCTGGCCTGTCGAGGCTGCCGCAGGACCGCATCGCCCAACTGCATGGGATCGACATCGCGCAGCTTCGCGGGCTGGCTGGCGACCTGGTCGCCGCACGCGGCTCCAAGGCCGGCCAAGGCAAGGAGGTTGCCTGATGAGCGGGCGCCTCGTTCATGTCGGCAGCGCCGTGGTCGACTATGTCTACCGCATCGATGCCCTGCCGGCGGCCGGCACGGAAAAGACCGCGTCAGCTTACGCGCGGGTCGCCGGCGGCGGCTTCAACATGATGGTGGCGGCAAGCCGCACCGGCATGAAGGTGGTGTTCGGCGGCCAGCTCGGCACCGGACCGGATGGAGACTTCCTGCGCGCCGCCTTCGCGGCCGAAGGCATCGAGACGCTGACGCCGCCATCGCCTTCGATGGACAGCGGCAATTGCGTCGCCATGATCAGCGGCGACGCCGAACGCACTTTCGTCTCCTGGCCGGGCGCCGAGAGCCGGCTCACGCCGGACATGATGAAGCCGGTGCAAGTGGTTCCGGGCGATTGGGTTTTCACCTCCGGCTACACGCTGAGCTATCGTGGCAGCCGCGATGCGCTTGCCGATTGGATCGAGGCGCTGCCGGCCGGCATTCCTTTCGTCTTCGATCCGACACCGGTGATCGCGGATATTCCACGGCCGCTCCTGGACAGGGTTTTGGCGCGTACGACCTGGCTGAGCTGCAACACCAATGAGGCCGCCGAGATTGCCGGCGCCGGCGATGCCCAGACCGTTGCGATCCGATTGCTTGCCGAGCATTGCCCCAGGGCCGAAGGCGTCGTCATCCGCGCCGGCGCGCATGGCTGCCTTGTGCGCATGGCCGATGGCGGCACCCGCGCGGTGCCGGGTTTCGAGGTGGAAGCCGTCGACACCAATGGGGCCGGCGACACGCATATCGGCGCCTTCGTCAGCGGCCTTTCGCGCGGCATGGGTGCTTGCGAGGCGGCACGCTATGCCAATGCGGCCGCGGCGCTTTCGGTCACCCGCCATGGCGGGTCATCGGCGCCGACCGACATGGAAATCCAGGAGTTCCTGGCTGAGCGCGGCGAAGCGACGACCGCGCTCGGCCGGGCGGAAGCGACTGCAACTTAACAAGCCCATCAATCGGGCAAACAATGAGAGGAAAAGAACATGCGCATGCCCAGACTGACCGCTTTCCTGACGGCGACCGCCGTCTTCGTCTCAGCATTTACGCTTGGAGCACAGGCCGCCGAGGAAGTGCATGTGCTCAACTGGAAGGGCTATGGCGCCGATGAACCGTGGGCGGTCGCAAATTTCGAGAAGGCGACCGGCTTCAAGGTGGTCAACGACTTCTTCAACTCCGAACAGGAGATGCTGACCAAGATCCGCACCAATCCCGGCCTCTACGACGTGGTCATGATCAACGCCGCCTTCAACGACCAGGCGATGGCCGGCAAGCTGATCCAGCCGATCGATGTCTCGAAGCTTTCCAACTATGCCGACATCGCCAAGGACAAAGCCAGCTCGCCGATGCTCAACCATGACGGCAAGGTCTATGGCGTGCCGTGGGTGTGGGGCCTGACGGCTTTGGCGATCAACGAGAAGTCCTTCGACAAGCCGCCGACGAGCATCGCCGAGATGTGGAACCCGGCGCATAAGGGTCGCGTCATCATCCGCGACGATGCCGTCGAGGCGGTGCAGTTCGGCGCGATCGCGACGGGGCAGAACATCAACGACATCAAGGACATGGACGCGGTCAAGGCGAAGCTCACCTCGCTGATGCCGCAGATCAAGACCTTCTGGAGCTCGGAGAACGACTGGAACCAGATGGTCGCCTCCAACCAGATCGACATTGGCACCTATTGGAGTGGCTCGGCCGACCGCGCCAAGACGCATTTCAAGCTGCCGGTCTCGCTGGTCATCCCGCAGGAAGGCGCCGTCGCCTGGCTCGATGCCTTCTCCATCCCGGTCGGCTCGAAGAATGTCGCGGGCGCCGAGGCCTTCATCAACTATATGATCGACCCGAAATTCTATGTCGAGTGGGTGACCAAGGTCGGCGCGCCGGTTTCGGCCAACACCAAGGCTGTCGAGGCGCTGCCCGAGGACGCCTTCAACCGCAAGGTCATGGGCAGCCCTGATGTCGCCAAGCGCATCCAGTTCCAGGCGCCAATCACCGACGCGCAGCGCGAGAAATACCTGGCGCTGTGGCAGGAGCTGAAGGTCAACGTGAAATAATCACGTCTTTCGGGGAGGAGAGGCAAGATGGCTGACCAGCTTGCGATCGGTTCGCGCCGCGGACTGAGGCCGGCCCTGCCGCTTCTCCTTCCCGCCTATCTCTGGCTGACGGTGGCGATCTTCCTGCCGCTGTCGGCCATGGTGTTCTTCTCCTTCATGACCGACCTGCCGCTGGCCGGAAAGGAATGGTCGTTCACGCTCGGCAACTACGCCGCCTTCTTCTCGCAGAGCCTCTATTCGACGCTGTTGCTTTCATCGCTGCGGCTCGGGCTCGAAGTGACGCTGTGGTGCGTCGTCATCGGCTACCCGGCGGCCTATGTGTTGGCAAAGGTGCTGAAAGGGCGCAGCCGCGAGGCGATCTTCCTGCTCGTTATCCTGCCCTTCTGGTCGAACGGGCTGGTGCGCATCTTCTCCTGGGCGATGGTGCTGCGCGAAGGCGGCATCCTCGACACCGCGCTCAATGCGGTGCTGCCGTTCAAGATCAACATTGATCTCATGTATTCCTACCCAGCCGTCATCATCGGCCTAGTGCACTCCTATGTGCCCTATATGGTGCTGACCTGCTATCTCACGCTGCAGGCCATCGATGATTCGCTGATCGAGGCGGGCCGCTCGCTTGGCGCATCGCGGCGGCAGGTGCTGTGGCGGGTGATCATCCCGCTGTCGATGCCGGGCCTGATCGCGGGTGCCGCGCTGATCTTCGTGCCGGTGGTCGGCTCCTTCATGGAGCCGCGCATCCTCGGCGGCCGCACCGGTACCTTCTACGGCACCATCATCGAGGACCAGTTCGTCGCCGTCTTCAACTGGCCGCTGGGCGCGGCACTCTCCTTTATCCTGCTCGCGGTCGTGCTGATCATCCTGGCGCTGGCGGCGCCTGTCCTGCGGAGGGCTGCGTGATGGCGACGACGCGCATCCTCGAATGGCTCGGGCGCTTCTACATCGTGCTTTTGCTCGGCTTCCTCTATTTGCCGATCATCATCATGGCGGCGATGTCCTTCAACGCTTCGCCCTTCTACCAATTGCCGTTCGAGTGGACGACGGACTGGTATTCATCGCTCTGGCAGAACGACCAGTTGATCGCGGCGACCTGGAACAGCATCGAGATCGCCGTCATCACCACTTTGATCTCGACGGTGCTGGGCTCGATGGCCTCGCTGGCGCTCTACCGTTACGACTTCCGCGGCAAGAAAGTCCTGCAGGCGCTGCTCTTCCCGCCGATCGCCATTCCGTGGCTGATCACCGGCACGGCAATGCTGATCTTCTTCTTCGGCGTCGGCATCGGCCGCGGGCTGGTGGCAATCCTGCTCGGCCATGTCGCGCTTGCGCTGCCTTATGTGATCGTCGTCGTCTCGGCCCGGCTGCAGACCTTCGCGCCCGAGCTGGAGGAGGCGGCGCGCTCGCTCGGCGCCAACCAGTGGCAGGTGAGCATGCGGGTTACCTTGCCGTGGATCATGCCCGGGGTGATCGCCGGCGGGCTGTTCGCCTTCGCGGTGTCGTTCGACCAGTTCGTGGTCTCGTATTTCCTGTCGACGCCGGGACAGACGACATTGCCGGTCGAAATCTATGCCGCGATCCGCAAGGGCTTTACGCCCGAGATCAATGCGGTCTCGACGATCATCATTGTCGTGTCGATGGCGCTGATGCTGCTCACGGCGCGCTTCTTCAAGTTTGGCGGAGAGAAATAATGGCTGGCGTCCAGGTCGCGAACGTCTCGCGCAGCTTCGGCGCGCACAAGGCGCTGGACGAGGTCTCGATCGACTTTGCCGATGGCGGCTTCTATGCGCTGCTCGGACCGTCCGGCAGCGGCAAGACCACGCTGCTCCGCCAGATCGCCGGCTTCGATTTTCCCGACGCCGGCAGCATCGCCATAGGCGGCGAGAGCGTCGAGCGCGTGCCGGTCGAAAAGCGGCGCATCGGCATGGTGTTCCAGAACTATGCGCTGTTTCCCAATATGAGCGTCGCCGACAATGTCGCCTTCGGCCTCTCGGTGCGCGGCGAGCCGAAGGCGACGATCGCTACGGAAGTGCAGCGCGCGCTCGACCTCGTGCAGCTCGGCAAGCTCGGCGGGCGAAAGCCGCATCAGCTCTCCGGCGGCCAGCGCCAGCGCGTGGCGCTGGCGCGGGCCATCGTAACCAAGCCGCGCGTGCTGCTTCTCGACGAGCCGCTCGGCGCGCTCGACAAGGCGCTGCGCGTCGACATGCAGATCGAGCTGAAGCGCATCCAGCGCGAGATCGGCATTACCACCATCTTCGTCACACATGACCAGGAAGAGGCGCTGACGATGAGCGACCGTATCGGCATATTGCGCGACGGCAGGCTGGTGCAGGAAGGGCCGCCGGAGGAGATCTATGACAGGCCGCAAAGCGAGTTCGCCGCGACCTTCCTCGGCGATGCCAACATCTTTCGCGGCGATGCGACCGGCTCAGGGATCAGGCTGCCCGACGGCACGACGATCGCGGCTTCGACAGGCGCATTGATGCCGACCGGCGCCAAGGCGAGCTGCGCGGTTCGCCCCGAGCGCATCCGGATTTCGCCCGGCGCGGCAAAGCCCGATCAAGCCACTGCCAACACGCTTACTGGGCAGATCTCGAAACGCATCTTCGCCGGCAACAACAGCACCTATTTCGTCGAACGCGACGGCCAGACGCTGAAGGTGATCGTCCAGAACACCGGCGCCGAACGCCTGGCCGAAGGCCAACCTGTGGTGCTCAGCTGGTCGCCGGACAGCACGGTGCTGATCGCGGCCTGAGATTGGCGAGCTCCGCGGTCAAATCTCCGGGATGCTCTCGCGGAAAATCACCTGCAGCCGCGGCTGGTGAAGCTCGTAGGGCAATCCTCTGACCGAGTGCGACAGGATGTTGAGCGCCTCCCTGGCCTCGACACGCGGGTTCTGGTCGATCACCGCGTCGAGCGTGCCGTCGAGCAAAAGCTCCTTCGTGCCGTCCGTCACCTCATGGCCGAGGAAGAGGATCTTCCTCGCGCGTCCGCGCTCCTTCAGCGCGCGGGCGATGCCGGTGTTGCCGGCGCCGACATTGTAGATCGCGGCGAGGTCGGGGTGGCGCTCGAGCAAAGCGGAGGCCTCGGAATAGGCCTTTTCGCGATCGTCGAGCATTTCACGCATCTCGACGATTTCGAGGTTGGGAGATTCTTCGGCGAGGATATGGCGAAAACCCATCTCGCGTTCCTCATGGCCGCGATAGGCGAGCGAGCCTGCGAACAGCGCAACCTTGCCCGGACGTCCGGCGCCCATGAAGCGGTTGAGCAGATAGCCGGCCAGCCGCCCGGCGGCGCGGTTGTCGATGCCGATATAGGCGACCCTCGGCACGTGCAGGATGTCGGAGGCGATGGTCACGACCTTGATGTCGCTCGCCGACAGCGAGCGGATCGCCTCGCGCACCGTCGGGTGGTCGAGCGCGATGACGCCGACGCCTTGCGTCTGGCCGTGCAGGTCCTGCAGCAGGCGGGCGAGCCGGTCGGGGTTGAAGCCTTCGATGGTCGTCACGCGGACGTCGAGATCGGGCCGCGTCAATGCCTGCGCCTCGATGTGCCGATGCAGCAGCTTGATGAAGGAGTTGGTGCCGGCCGGCAGCGCGAAGTCGAGCCTTATCGTCTGCCCCGGCACGGCTCTCTGCGGCACGCCGTTCGGCGTTTCGGCGATGTAGCCCAGGCGCTGCGCCATCTCGATGACGATCTCGCGCGTGCGGGCGCGCACGCCCGGCCGGTTGTTGAGCACGCGGTCGACCGTGGCCGGAGAAACACCGGCTTCCCGGGCTATGTCTGTCAGGGTTGACCGCACGTCGAGCACCTCATCGCAAGCATCAAACACAGGTTCCACTCAGTTCCGGAAAACGCCTCAGCGGCGACCGCGATTCTGATGTGAAATGATGTAACCGCCCTTGGCTTGCGCGCAAGCCGGCGCGGTACATAAGGCGGCGAAGGTCCGGCCAAGTCGGTCGGATCGAGGCGAAAGCCCCTCAAATCCAAGCAATGGGTGCGACGTGATGGGTTCGGCGGACTGCATTGTTTCCCTCATTTGCGATCTTATGACGTATTCTGAGTATTTATGATGTTGACAGGCTTCACGCACTGTCGTCAATATCCCTCACGCGGGCCATGGAGGAACAGGCCCCGAGGGAGGAATTCGATGTCTCAATTGATCCGCATGTCGCGGCGCCGCCTGCTGGCGTCCGGAGGAAAGGCGGCGGTGTTCGTCGCCGCGACTGGTATTGCACCGCAGTTCATTCGTCCCGGCCGTGCCTTCGCCGCCGACGCGCTGGCGCCCGGCATGATCGGCGGTCCGACCGGCTTCGAGGGTGCTGAACGCTATCAGTACGGTTCCGACACGCCGGAAGGACGTGCCATCGAGGCAGCCAAGGCGCTGAAGGCGGCCGGCAAGGCGCCGGCAAAGATCGTGCTCGGCCTGTCGGACGGCTCGATCGGCCAGTTGACCAAGCCTTTCCCGGCCGGCGCGCCGTCGATCAAGGATCTGTGGGAAAAGGAAACCGGCATCGCGATCGAGATCGTCGGCCTGCCGAACGGCCAGGAATTCACCAAGACGATGCAGGACATCTCCACCAAGGGTGGGGCCTACGACATCTATTCGACCGAATGGAACCGCCTTGGCGATCTCGCCGAAACCGGCGGCATCGCCAAGCTCGACGACTTCGTCGTCAAGCACAAGCCGGAGTGGGACGACCCCAAACAGGGCTACGTCAACGGCGCCAAGGGCGTGTCGCTGCTCAACCAGTATCGCGGCTCGACCTTTGGCGTGTCGCTGGACGGCGACTTCCAGACCTGGGTCTACCGCACCGACCTGTTCGGCGACGCCACCGAGCAGAAGGCTTTCAAGGACAAATACGGCTACGACCTCGCTCCGCCGAAGACCTGGAAGCAGCACAGCGACGTCGCGGCCTTCTTCCAGCGGCCGGACAAAGGCCTGTTCGGCTCCACCGACCTGCGCAACCAGGGCTGGGGCTACACCAACTGGTACCAGCGCTATGTCTCGATGGCCTCGCCCAACCAGTTCCTGTTCGGCGACGACGGCAAGCCGATGATCAATTCCGAACAAGGCATCGCCGCCACCAAGGAATATGTGGAGTCGCTGGCGCATCATTCGCCCGACGCGATCTCGTGGGGCTGGCCGGAGCAGTATGGCAACTTCGCCAAGGGCGGGGCAGCGATGACCTGTGCCTTCTCCAACCTGCCGAAATTCCTCGACAATGCCGGCAACAAGGATTCCGCCGTCACCGGCAAGATCGGCTCTATGCTGCCGCCGGGCCGCGAGATCGACGGCAAGCTGATCAGCCGCTCGGTGCTCTGGTTCTCGCTGACCGGCATGGTCTCGTCGCAGTCGAAGAATCCGGAGGCCGCCTACCTGTTGCTGCAGTGGCTGGGTTCTGCCCGCATCTATGCCTGGATGAGCGCCAATCCCGGCGGCTATCTCGACCCGTTCCGGCTCTCGGACTTCTCCGATCCGCTGGTTCGCCAGACCTATCACGCCTACCACATGGACGTGGTGCGCGAGACGGTGGCGCGCACGGTGCCGACGATCAACTATCCAGGCGCCACGGCCTTCCACAACGCGCTCGACGAGAACCTCGTGGCCTCGCTGACCAAGGCCAAGACGCCGGAGCAGGCGATGGCCGACACCGAACGCGAATGGAAGAAGATCGCGCGGCGCATCGGCGAGGACAAACTCCTCGAAGCCATCAAGACCAACAAGGAGGCCTGGCCCACAGTTCTCGATCCGATCAGCTGATCCGCCTCCCTGGATCAGAGCCGGAGGGGAGGGGCGTCAGCTCTTCCCCTCCTTCCTTAACGCCGCCAGCAAAGCAACCAGATGAAGCGTTCCGTTCCCTTCGAGATATTCCGCTATGCCGCGATCTTCGCGGCGATGGCTGTGACGTTGGTGCCGATCCTGTGGATGGTGTCGATGGCGTTCAAGCCGATCGGCGAGTGGTCGGCGACCGGCGCCGACCTGACCTGGTGGCCGAAGCACCCGACGCTCAGCAATTTCCGCTTCGTGTTCGGCGAATCCGACAACGACCTGATCGTCGCGCTGGACCATACGGCGGTGAAGCCGATCCTGTCGTCGCTGCTTTCGGCGGTGTTCGGGACCGTGATCGCCATGTCGGCGGGCACCGCCGCCGCTTACGGCCTGTCGCGCTTCGGTTCCGGCCAGAACCTGCCGCTGGCGCTGATCCAGCTCAGGCTGTTTCCGCCGATGGCCGTGATGATCCCGGTGATGATCATGTGGGCCTTCCTCAACCTCAACGACACCTGGTTGGGGCTGGCGCTGATCTACGGCATCGTCACGCTGCCCTTCGCCTTCTGGCTGATGAAGACCTTCTTCGACGACATGCCGCGCGGGATCGAGGAGGCCGCGCTGGTCGAGGGCTGCTCGCGGCTGCGCGTCTTCACCCGCATCACGCTGCCGATGATGCGCGCGCCGCTGGCGAGTGCTGCGCTCTTCGTCTTCATCCTCAACTGGTCGGATTATCTCATCGCGCTGCTGCTCACCACGCGCGAATGGGTGACGATCCCTGTCTATATGGCGTCGCTGTCGTCCTCGATGACCGGGCAGCTCTACGGCGCCAAGGCCGCGCTCGGCCTGATCGCGGCGGTGCCGCCGGTGATGATGGGCATCGCCATCCAGCGCCATCTGGTGCGCGGGCTGACCTTCGGAGCGCTCAAGCAATGAGCGCGGTGACGGCGACGATTTCGGAGGACGAAATGGGCGCGCGGACAAAGCCCGCCACGCCTGACGAGGGCGCGCGGCTGGGCTTCCGCCTGACCTTGCCGGCGCAGATCCTGGTGCTGTTCATCTCGGCCTTCCCGCTGCTGATGCAGCTCTACATCAGCGTCACCGACTGGTCGCCGCTCTCCGGCATCGGCTGGTGGAACGCCTGGGAGATGTGGAACAGTTTTGCCAACTATACCGACCTTGCGGCCGACACCCGCTTCTGGAGCGCCCTGCAGCGCACGGCGATCGTCATGCTGATCTGCGTGCCGGCCGAGTTCCTGCTGGGCCTCGCGCTGGCGACGCTGTTTGCCGACGACTTCCCCGGCAAGCGCATCTTCTATTCGATCCTTTTGATGCCGATGATGGTCGTGCCCGCAGTCGCCGGCTACATGTTCTTCATGCTGTTCCAGTCGGGCGGCCCGGTGAACGATATCCTGTCGCGGATCGTCGGCACGCCGGTCACCATCGCCTGGCTGTCCGATCCGAACCTCGCGTTGATCGCGGTCATGGTCGCCGACATCTGGCAATGGACGCCGCTGATGTTCCTCATCCTGCTTGCCGGCCTGGTCGGCGTGCCGGAAGACCAGATGAAGGCGGCGACGCTGCTCGGCGCCAATGCCTGGCAGCGCTTCGTCACCATCGTGCTGCCGAAGATGAAGACGATCATCATCATCGCGCTGGCGATCCGGGTGATCGAGAACTTCAAGATCTTCGACACGCTTTACATCATGACCGGCGGCGGCCCCGGCGTCGCCACCGAGACGATCTCCGTCTACATCTACAAGGTCACCACGCAGGACCTGATCTGGGGTTATGTGGCGGCCATCGCTTTAGCCATCCTGATCGTGCTTTCGATCGTCGCGGTCTACGCCATGAAGCGCATGGCCAAGGCGCGGGAGGTGCTGGCATGAGCGCCATCCATCTTCAGAACCTGGTCAAGAAATTCGGCGACTTCACCGCGCTGAAGACGATGGATCTCGAAATCGCCGATGGCGAGTTCATGGCGCTGCTCGGGCCGTCCGGCTGCGGCAAGTCGACGACGATGAACATGATCGCCGGCATGGAGGAGCCGACCAGCGGCAAGATCCTGTTCGGGGAGCGCGATATGGCGGGCGTGCCGATGGGACGGCGCGGCGTCGGCTTCGTGTTCCAGAACTACGCGATCTTCACCCATATGACGGTGCGGCAGAACCTTGCCTACGGACCGCGGATGCGCGGTGCCGCCAAAGCCGAGATCGATCGCCGCGTCGGCGCCATCGCCGAGATGCTGCAGCTTTCGCCACTGCTCGGCCACAAGGCGGACCGGCTTTCGGTCAACATCCTGCAGCGCGTGGCGATCGGCCGCTCGGCGATCATGGAGCCGGCGATCTTCCTGCTCGACGAGCCGCTGTCCAATGTCGACGCGGCCTTCCGCGCGGTGATGCGCACCGAGCTCAAGCAACTGCAGCGCCAGTTCAGGCAGACGATGGTTTATGTCACGCATGACCAGCTCGAAGCCATGACTATGGCCGATCGCATCGCGGTGATGGATCATGGCGTGCTGCAGCAGGTCGGCACGCCACTCGAAGTCTACAACAATCCGGCCAATGTCTTCGTTGCGCGCTTCATCGGCGCCCCGGGCATGAACCTGCTCAAGGGGAGGCCGGCGGAGAGCGATCGCGGGCTGGTGATCGATCTCGGACCGCTCGGCGTCACCCCGCCTTTGCCGGACGAACTGGCAACCGCGCTGCGCACAGTGCGCGGCGACGTGCTCTACGGTTTCCGGCCGGAGCAGGTGACGCTTGCCGAACGCGGGCTGTCGATGCCGGTGAGCTTCGTCGAGCGGATCGGGGCGCGCACGATCGTCCATCTCGGCGAAGGCGAGAGCGCGGTGAAGGCGGTGTTCGAGAACGATGTCGGGCTGTCAGTCGGACAGGCTGCGGTGGTCGCGCCGCCGGCCTCGTCGGTGCGCGTCTTCGACGCCGCGACCGGCCTTGCAGTGAGGGCGGGCTGAGCCATGTCCGATATCGTTTTCCGCAATGTCACGAAGCGCTACGGCAACACCCTTGCCGTCGACGACGCTTCCTTCACCGTCAACGACAACGAGTTCTTCTGCTTCTTCGGTCCGCCGCTGTCGGGCAAGTCGACGATCCTGCGCCTTGTGCTTGGATTGGAGCAGCCGGACCAAGGCGAGATCCTGATCGGCGGCAAGCCGGTCAACAGCGTCTCGCCGGCCGAACGCAACGTCGCTATGGTGTTCCAGAACCTGGCGCTGTTCCCGCATATGAGCGCGCGCGACAATGTCCGCTTTCCGCTGGTCGAGCGGAAGGTGGCAGAGGCCGAGATCGAGAAGCGGCTGGCCGACGTCGCGGCGAAGCTGCATATCGGCCACATCCTGCACAAGCCGCCGGCGCAGCTTTCCGGCGGCGAGCGGCAGCGCGTGGCGATCGCGCGCGCCCTGGTGCGCGACCCGGCCGCCTATCTGATGGACGATCCGATCTCGGCGCTCGATGCGCGACTGCGCGAGGAGACGCGCGTCGAGTTGAAGCGCATCCAGCGCGAGCTCGGCAAAACGCTGATCTACGTCACGCACGACCAGGAAGAGGCGATGTCGGTCGCCGACCGCATGGCAATCCTGGAGAACGGCCGCATCCGGCAGATCGGCGCGCCGGCGGAAATCTACGACCGGCCGGCAAGCGCCTATGTGGCGCGCATGCTCGGCTCGCCGATGATGAACATCCTGCCGTCGGTGCGCGGCCCAAGCGGAATCGAGGCGGCCGAAGGGAGAATCCGCATTGCCGATGCCAAAGCGCCCGCCGAGGCGATCGAGATCGGGTTGAGACCCGAAGACATCAACGTGCGGCCATGGGCGGGCAACGGGACGGCGGAAGGCCGTCCGGCGCGGGTGTTCGAGGTCGAGCCGCTCGGCGGCTATACCGTGGTGACTTTAGCTGCCGGGCAAGCACGGCTTAGGGCGTTGCTGCGCGGGCAGCCCGACATCAGGCCGGATGCGATGGTGGCGATATCCTGCGAGCCGGCCAAAGTGCATTATTTCGGCCAGGACGGAGGCGCGCTGTGACGGCGGCCGTAAGCACGGAATTTCGGGAGGAAGAGATGGCAGAAAAAGGCTTCGAGCCGGACGTCAAGGTTCGCACCAGGGATTACAAGATCGGTTGCGTCGGCGCCGGCATGATCATGGCCGAATGCCATCTGGCGGCCTACAAGGAAGCCGGTTTCCCGGTAGTGGCGATCGCCTCGCGCACCAAGGCGAATGCTGAGAAGGTCGCCACCCGCTGGGGCATTCCGACCGTTCACGACACGCCGGAACAGCTCATCGAGGACGGACAAGTCGAGATTATCGATCTGGCATTTCCGCCAGACCAGCAGCCGGCGCTGATCCGCCACGCGCTGAAGCAGAAGCACATCAAGGCGATCCTGGCGCAGAAGCCTCTGGCGCTGTCGGTCGAGGAAGCCGTCAAGCTGCGCGACGAGGCGGCGAAGGCCGGCAAGATACTCTCGGTCAACCAGAACATGCGCTACGACCAGTCGATGCGCGTCCTGAAGCAGATCATCGACAGCGGCGCGCTGGGCGACATTGTCTTCGCGCAGATCGACATGCATGCGATTCCGCACTGGCAGACCTTCCTTCAAGGCTACGACCGGCTGACGCTCGCCAATATGAGCGTGCACCATCTCGACGTGTTGCGCTTCCTGTTCGGCGATCCCGACGAGATCACGACGCTGACGCGCAAGGATCCGCGCACCCAGTTCGACCATTCCGACGGCATCACCGTCTCGACGCTGCGCTTCCCGTCGGGCGTGCTTGCCGTCTCGCTGGAGGACGTCTGGTCCGGTCCGCGCCAGGAGGGTTACAAGGACGACCAGCACATTAACTGGCGCGTCGACGGCACCAAGGGCGTCGCCAAGGGCACGATCGGCTGGCCGACCGGCGCGGCCTCGACGCTGACCTACGCTTCGGCCGAGACGACCGGCGGCGAATGGGTGAGCCCGAGCTGGGAAACGATGTGGTTCCCGCATGCCTTCATCGGTGTGATGGAACAGCTGCAGCACGCCGTGAAGACCGGCACGCCGCCGGCGCTCTCCGTCGCCGACAACGTCAAGACCATGGCGCTGGTCGAGGCGGGCTACCGTTCGATGGCCGCGGGCCGGACGGTCAAGCTCTCCGAAATCTCAATCACCTGAAAACATTGGCAACTGAATCAACCCAATCAACTGAAATCACTGAATCGCTTACAGGGAGGAATTCACATCATGATGCAGGCAGGTATTTTCACGGGCTATTTCCCGTACGGCCTCGAGGAGACGGCGCAGAAGATCCGCGGTCTCGGCTTCAACACGGTGCAGCTCGACCTGCACTTCAAGGACATCGACCTCTCGGCCGGCCAGATCACCACGGACAAGGCGAAGAAGGTGCGCGACACCTTCCGCGACCATAACCTGCCGATCTGCTGCGTGTCGGGCTACACCAACATCATCCATCCGGACAAGGCGGAGCGCGAGAAGCGCGTCGGCTATCTCAAGGAGATCATCCGCAATGCGCGCCATTTCGGCTCGCCTTACGTGATCTCGGAAACCGGCACCTACAACACCGAGTCGGACTGGGTGCATCACCCGAAGAACAAGACCGAGGAAGGCTTTGAGGAGTGCCGCAAGGTGATCGCCGACCTTGCCCAAACAGCTTACGACCATGGCGCGGTCTTCCTGCTCGAAACCTATGTCAACAATGTCGTCGGCTCGGTCGAAGAGACGGTGAAGATGTTTGCGCAGGTCGACCATCCCGGCCTCGGCCTGCTGATGGATCCGACCAACTATTTCGAGACCCACAACATCGACCGGATGGACCAGATCCTGAACCAGGTCTTCGACACGCTGACCGACAAGATCAAAATCGCGCATGCCAAGGACGTGAAACGCTCGGGCGACGACAAGTCCGAGAAGCATGCCGATATCGGCGATGCGGACGCGATGGAAAGCCACACCTTCCGCGGTGTGGGCGAGATCGAGCTGCCGGCGCCGGGCCTCGGCTCTCTGAACTACGACCTCTATCTCAAGCGTCTCGCCGAGAAGCATCCGAATATCCCGATAATCATCGAGCATCTGTCGGAAGACGACGTGCCGCGCGCCAAGAAGTTCCTCGACGGCAAGTTGCGCGAGAACGGCCTCTAAGGGGTCGCGCGGGCGCCGTCGCTCGGATGGCGCCCTGCGGCTTGCATGAACACAAGGTGGAGGAAACCAGATGTTGAAATTCGGATTGAAACTGGCGGCCGCGGCGACCGTATTCGCCGGCATCGCGTTCGGCTCGGCTGCGCAAGCCGCGGACGGCCAGAAGACGTTCTATCTCTTGTCGCATGGCGGCCCGTCCGATGCGTTCTGGATCGACTGGAACGCCGGCGCCACCAAGGCCTGTGAACAACTCAAGGTGACCTGCAAGATCTCCTTCAGCGGCGGCGACATGGCGGCGCAGAAGGAAGCCTTCAACTCGGCGCTCGCCGCCAAGCCGGACGGCATTGCCACGACCTCGGCGCAGCCGGGGCTGTGGACCGAGGAAGTGAAGGCTGCCAAGGCCGCCGGCATACCGATCGTGTTCTTCAATACGGACGATCCGGCCACCGGCCGCCAGGCCTATGTCGGCGCCGATCTCAAGGAAGCCGGCGCCATCTGGGCGAAGTACCTCGTCGACCACAAGATGGTGAAGCAGGGCGACAAGGTGTTCCTGCCGGTCGAGGTGCCCGGCGCCAGCTACCAGCAGCTCGAGACGGAAGGCATCGCCGGCGTCTTCGATCCGCTCGGCATCAAGTATGATGTGGTCGATTGCGGCACCGACCCGGCGGGCATCATCGCCAAGATGACCGACTATATGGTCGCCAACAATCCGCCGGCGATCATCGCGCTCGGCGATTCCGTCGCGGCCAGCGTCAAGCGAGTGTTCGACGGCGCCGGCATTCCGGCCGGCAAGATCCCCGTCGTCGGCTGGGGCAATTCCAAGGAGACGGCGCAGGCGGTCAAGGACGGCTTCGTCAATGCCGCCGCCTGGCAGTATCCTTCGGCGCAAGGCTTCATGCCGGTCGCGCTGCTCGGTCTCGCGGCCTCGGGCGAGCCGATCGGCTACGACATCCACACCTTCGGCCTCTACGACGCCTCCAGCGTCGAGCCGATCCTGAAGCTCTACGACAAGAAGTGAGAGAACTGGCGCCCGTCGTGTGAGCGGCGGGCGCAAGGCAGAAAGCATGGTTCAGCAAGTCATGGTTCAGCAAGTCGGGGCAGTCACCTCGGAAGACGGCGCGGGGCGCGCGAAAGGCAGGTCGAGCCTGATGCGCTCGCCGCAATTCTCCTCCTTCGTCATCCTCATCGTGCTCCTGGTGGTGTTCGCGCTCGCCGACGGCAATTTCCTGTCGCCGCTCAACATCTCCAACATGATGGCGTTCCTGCCGGAGCTCGGCATCATCGCGCTCGGCATGACGCTGCTTCTGACCGCCGGCGAATTCGACCTGTCGGTCGGCGCGGTGTTCGCGCTCGCCCCGGTGGTGGTGATGCTGCTGGTGCAGAATGCTGGGGTCGATATCGGGGTCGCGCTGCTCGCCGGACTTCTGCTGTGCATCGCGATCGGCGCGATCAACGGCGTGATCGTCACCAAGATCGGCATCTCGTCTTTCCTGGTGACGCTGTCGATGCTGCTTATCGTGCGGGGTGCGGCGCTCTACATCACGCAGGGCTTTCCGCTGAAGTCATGGGACCAGCCAGGCTTCTTCGTCACGCTGCTCGCCGGCAGCTTCAACATCGGCGCGTTCCGCTTCTACACCTCGCTCTGGTGGTTCATCGGCCTGTCGCTGCTTGCGGTCTATGTGCTGCGCTACGCCAAGCTCGGCAACTGGATCAGCGCCATCGGCTCCAACCGCAACGCGGCGGTGGCGCGCGGCGTGCCGGCTGATGCGGTCAAGATCTGGCTGTTCATCCTGACCTCGGTGCTCGCCGGGCTCGCCGGCATGATCAGCGCTTTCCGCATCTCGGCGGCTTCGCCGGTCGCGGGCACGGGCTACGAGCTGGAGGTGATCGCCATGGTCGTGGTCGGCGGCACGGCGCTGACGGGCGGCCGTGGCACCATCCTCGGCACCATCGTTGGCGCGCTGATGCTGCGGGCGATCCGCAACGGTATCGTGCTCGTCGGCGTGCCGGGGCTGGCTTACAACATCTTTGTCGGCGTCATCATCCTCGCCATGCTCATCCTGCACGCGCTGCTGCAGAAAAACGCCGCAAGGAGCTGACGATGATGCAGGAAGTGCTCCGGCTGCAGAATCTGCAAAAATCCTTCGGCAGCGTGCGCGCGCTGAAGAATGCCTCGCTGACGCTCAAGGAAGGCGAGGTAGTGGCGCTGCTCGGCGACAACGGCGCCGGCAAATCGACGCTGATCAAGGCGATCTCCGGCGTCTTCCCGATCGATCGCGGCGACATCTATGTGCGCGGCGAGAAGGTCTCGATCCGCTCGACGCGCGAGGCGATGGACCTCGGCATCGAGACCATCCATCAGGACACTTCGCTCGCGCCCGACCTCAGCATCGCGCGCAACCTGTTCCTCGGCCGCGAGCCGGTCAATCTCAAATGGCTGGGGGTCTTCGCGCCGCTCGACCTCGCCAAATTGCGCGATGCGGCTTCGGCGCTTCTCAAGCGCGTCGGCATCTCCAAGAAGCTCGACGCCGATGCATTGGTCTCGACACTTTCCGGCGGCGAGCGGCAGTCGATCGCGATCTCGCGCGCCATGCAGTTCGCCGCCAAGGTGATCATCCTTGACGAGCCGACCAACAATCTCGGCGTCGAGGAAACGCATGGTGTGCTGCGCTTCGTGAAAGAGATGCGCGCGGCCGGGCATTCGGTGCTCTTGATCACCCACAACATCCACCACGTCTTCGAGGTCGCCGACCGCATCATCGTCATGCGCCGCGGCGAGATCGTTGCCGAGCAGACGGTCGCCGACACCGACCTCCTGACCGTGGAAAGCCTGATAACCGGCGCCGACCTGTCGGCCCTCATGAAAAGGGCGCAGTGACGGCATGGTGAAGCTCTACGGCCAGACGCTTTCACGCCGGCAGGTCGCCGAACGCTCCGGCATGCTGTCGCAATTCGCCGGCGTGCGGCTGATGACGCTCGGCGACGGCGTCGAGCGCGGCATCCGCATGCTCGAATTCCGCACCGGCTCGGGCCTGCGCTTCACCGCGCTGGTTGACCGGGCGCTCGACATCGCCGACTGCGAGTACAAAGGCCAGGCGATCGGCTGGCACTCGCCGAGCGGTTTTCGCAATCCCGGCCTGCATGACTATGAAGGCGAGGACGGCTTTGCCTGGGGCCGGTCCTTTTCCGGCCTGCTGGTCACCTGCGGCCTCGACCACATTCTCGGCCGCAACGAGGTGCCGGCCGAGAACTATAATTATCCTGGACGCAAAACTGTGACGCATTCGCTGCATGGCCGCGTCGGCACCATTCCGGCGCGGCTCACCGGCTATGGCGAAAGCTGGGACGGCGACCGCTGCATTTTGTGGGCGGAAGGCGTCGTCCAGCAGGCCAGCGTGTTCGGCGAGGATCTGCATCTCATCCGCCGCATCGAGGCCGATGTCGGCGGCAGCGAGATCCGGCTCTCGGACCGCGTCGTCAACCACGGCTTCCACCGCACGCCGCATATGTATTTCTACCACATCAATGTCGGGCATCCGCTGCTCGACGAAGGCTCGCGCTACCTGGCGCCGATCCGCGACGTGGTCTGGGCCGCGCATGAAGGCGAGCGCTACGAAGCGCAGAAGGTCGGCTACCGCACCGTTTCTGGGCCACAGCTCCGCTTCAGCGAGCAGGTCTGGCAGCATGAGCTTGGCGCCGACACCGATGGCGAGGTGCCGGTCGCCGTTATCAACGACCGGCTTGGCCTCGGCTTCGAGGTCGTCACCCGCAAGGACCAGCTGCCTTGTTGCTATGAGTGGCAGAATTTCCAGGCCGGGCAGTATGCGATTGGCATCGAGCCCTCGACGCATCATGTGCTCGGCAATCTTGCCGCGCGCGAGCGCGGCGAGATGATCTGGCTGGAGCATGGCGAGACCCGTGCCTATGACGCGATGTTCCGCGTCCTCGACGGCAAGGATGCGATTGCCGGCGCAGAGGGCAGGATCATGGCCATCGCCCCTCAGCCCGAGCAGGATTATCCTCGGCCCTCCGGCAATTTCCCAAGACTGGCGGGCAGGGGATGAGCGCGACATTTATCCACAGCAAGCACTCCGGCCGGCGGACCGGATTGCCAGCGCTCAGTGAAGATTGGAGGCCGATGTGACGATGGCAAAGAAGCGCGACTACAGCCTTGTCGGCGAAAGTACTCGGCTTGCGATCGAGACCGGGCTCGCCTCGGCCGAGTGGTACCATACCGACGTGCCGCGCAAGACCATGAAGGAATTGATGCAGCGCTCCGACGGGCCGGCGATCCGCGACACCATCATCTGGATCGTCGCGATCCTGGGCTCGGCGGCCGGCATCGTTTGGTTCTGGGGCAGTTGGTGGGTCGTGCCGTTCCTGTTCGTCTATGGCGTGCTCTACGGCTCGTCGAGCGACTCGCGCTGGCACGAATGCGGCCACGGCACCGCCTTCCGCACGCGCTGGATGAACGACGTCGTCTATCACATCGCCTCATTCATGCTGATGCGCAACCCGGTGCAGTGGCGCTGGAGCCATGCGCGCCACCACACCGACACGATCATCGTCGGTCGCGACGCCGAGATCGCGGTGATGCGGCCGCCGGATCTCATCAAGGCGGCGCTTGCTTTCACGGGCATCCTCGATTTCCGTTATTCGCTGCCGACGCTGGTGCGCCAGGTCTTCGGCACATTATCGGACGACGAGAAGAGCTACATTCCGGAAATGGAGCAGCACAAAGCGGTGATCGCGGCGCGCTGGCACATGGTCGTGTATGCCGCGACGATCGCTGTCGCGATCGCGCTTAGGTCATGGATACCGCTGGTGCTGATCGGCCTGCCGCGCCTCTACGGCACCTGGCACATGGTGCTGACCGGGCTGCTGCAGCATATCGGGCTGGCCGACAACGTCACCGATCACCGGCTGAACACGCGCACCGTCTACATGAACCCGGTCAGCCGGTTCATCTACTGGAACATGAACTACCACGTGGAGCACCACATGTTCCCGATGGTTCCGTATCACGCGCTGCCGAAGCTGCATGAGCTGATCAAGCATGATCTGCCGGAGCCGAACCCGTCGATGTGGCACGCCTATCGCGAGGTCTGGCCGGTGCTGCTCAGGCAGCTGAAATACGAGGACTATTATCTCAAGCGCGAATTGCCGCCGACGGCCAAGCCCTATCGCGGCGAATTCCATGATCTCGACATAACGGCCGCGGCCGCCGAATAGGCCTCGCGCAGGCAAGCTGGAGACAGACGATGGCGGAGTGGGTTGAAGCATGCGCGGTGGACGACGTGGACGAGGAAGATGTGATCCGCTTCGATCATGGCGGCCGCACTTTCGCGATCTACCGCTCGCCGGAGGATGCGTTCTTCGCTACCGACGGTTTTTGCACGCATGAAAAGGCGCATTTGGCCGACGGGCTGGTGATGGATGACATCATCGAATGCCCCAAGCACAATGGCCGCTTCAACTACAAGACCGGCCAGGCCAAGGGCGCGCCGGTCTGCGTCAACCTCAAAACCTATCCGGTCAAGGTCGAGGCCGGTAAGGTGATGATTGATATCGGCTAAGGCCGTAGGCGAATCAACAGGGACAAACCAATGAGCCGAAAGAGACCGACCGTTGCCGATCTGCGCGCCATGAAGGGCAAGCGACAATTGACCATGCTGCGCGTGCTGACGCTGGAGGAAGCCGAGGCTGCCGAGCGGGCAGGGGTAGACATCGTCTCGGTGCCGCCGGAACTGGTGCTCAACCCGCAATATCGCGATGCCGCGCCCAGCCTCTTCACCATGCCGGGCGACAATTTCTTCGAGATCGGCACAGCTGACGATTTCGTGCGCTGGTCGTTCCGGCTCTACAAAGCCGGCGCCGACGCGGTCTATTGCAGCGCCGGCTATGCCACGATCAAGCGCATGGCCGACGATGCCATTCCGGTGATCGGCCATGTGGGCCTCATTCCTTCCCGCGCGACCTGGACCGGCGGCTTCAAGGCCGTCGGCAAGACCGCGGACACCGCCATGCAGGTGTTCGAGGCGGTGAAGCAATTGGAGGCGGCCGGCGCCATCGGCGCCGAGATCGAGGTGGTGCCGGTGGAGGTGGCAAAGGCGATCTCGGAGCGTACTTCGCTGATCATGCTGTCGATGGGCGCGGGCACCGGCTGCGACGCGCAATATCTGTTCGCCGAGGATATCCTCGGCACCAACCGCGGTCACATGCCGCGCCACTCGAAAGTATACCGCAATTTCGCCGCCGAATATGACCGGCTGCAGCAGGAGCGCATCGCCGCCTTCTCGGAATATGTGGCCGACGTCAACAGCGGCGCCTATCCCGAAGACAGGCATGTCGTGCACATGGATCCGGACGAGCTCACTCTCTTCATGAAGAAGGTGGACGCAAAGCCCTGAACCAGGAGTCGAAAACCGTCAGCCCGTAGCCGGGGGCCCTTGCCAGATTCCGCTGACAAGGACGGCATAAAGCGCTTCGGCGTCGATGCCGAGCGGCCTGTCTTCTTTGAGCGTCGCCACATGCGAACGCACGGCCGCGTGGATTGCGCCGGTGGCCGGCGCGAGCGCCATGCCCTCGCGCAAATCGACAGCCTGCGCCGCCGCCATCAGTTCAAACGCGATCAGCCGCCGCCACAGCACGATCATCTCGGCGCATTTGGCGACAGCGAGCGGCGTCTGCGTGGCGTGGTCCTCGACGCCCTCGGACACGGCCAGGAAATCGAGCATCACCGGATTGGCCTTGTGGCGGATCGCGGCCAGGATCGCCGTCATCGTCTTCTGCAACGGCACGAAGCCGGCAGACGCACCGCCGACTGGCGAGAGGTATTTCGGCAGGCCGTGGCGGGTCGAGCCGGTGAGCTGGACGAAGCGCGCGGCGGACGCGGCCGCGCATTGCGCGATCGCCAGGCCGAGCGTCTCGAAGGCGAGCGCCAGCGACGCGGTGTGGAAATTGCCGGTCGACATGACCAGTTCGTCCTCCACAAGCACCAGCGGATTGTCGGCGGCGGCGTTGAGTTCGATCTCGACAGCCAGCCGTGCATGGTCGATCGCCTGGATCAGCGCGCCGTGGATCGAGGGCATGCAGCGGATCGACAGCGGATCCTGGATGGTGGTCGGCGCCGGCGCCTCATCGCGCGCCAAGAGGTCGCGCAGCGCCTTGGCCGCAAGCTGCTGGCAGGCGCCCGGGCGTGCCTGATGCTGGCGCGGATCGAGAATGGTGCGGTTGGCGCCGATGCCTTCCATCGTCAGCGCGCCGGCCTGCTGCTGCTGGTCGAGCGCCGACAGCGCATCGGTCAGCACCAGCGCCCCGGTCCCGGTGGAAATTGCCGAAGCGTTGATCAGGGAGAGACCGTCCTTCGGCGAGAGAGTGACGGGTGCAAGCCGCGCCATCATCAGCGCCTTGGCGGCAGGCATGCGGCGGCCCTGATATTCGGCTTCGCCTTCGCCGATCAGCACCCGGGCGATCGCCGTCATCAGCAGAAGATCGCCGGCGCCGATCGAACCCAGCGACGGCATCACCGGATGCACGCCGGCATTGAGCGCTTCGACCAGCGCGGTGAACACGCGCGGCGACAGGCCCGAGCCGCCGGCGGCGAGCATCGCAAGGCGGGCAAACATCGCCGCCCGCACCACCGGCACCGGCAGCGCCTCACCGACGGCGGCGCTGCGGCCTTCGATCAGCTGGCGCTGGAACGCGCTGGCGTCGCCTTCGACCGCGGTGACGAGATTGGCGCCGAGGCCTCTGTTCAGCCCGTAGATCTGTTGGCCCGCGGCCGCAGCGGCATCGAGGACCTGGCGAGCCTTGTCGAGCTTTTCGAGGACGGCAGGCGTGACCTCGACCTTGCAGGCATTGCGCGCGGCGGCAACCACATCCTCGATGCTGACGCCGGCCCCGGTGAGAACGAGCGGGCTCATGCGAAGCGCAGCCTCTGGCCGATGCCGTTTTCGCCGGCCTTGGCGAGCATCGCCTTGCCGAGCGCGATGTCGGAGAGCGAGAGGCCGCGATGCCAGAGCAGGATCGTCTCGCCATCGCTTTGCCGGCCGGCTTTGAGGCCGGCGGCGATCTGGCCGAGCTCGGCGTGCAGTGTCGCCTCGCTCAACCGTCCCGTCTCGACATGGGCGCGCAGCGAGCCGAACTTGCCGCCCTTGCACTGGCCCCAGTCGTCGACGACGATCTTCTGCATGATATCGGTCAATGACAGCTCGACCGCGCTCATCGTGCCATAGGGGACGACCAGCGCGCCGCGCTTGATCCATTCGGTCTTGAGCAGCGGCTGCGGTTCCGGCAGCCGCGAGGCTTCGACGACGATGTCAGCGCCTTCGACGCAGCTTTTCCAGTCAGCCACGGCCACGACCGGCTTGCCGAGGTCGGCTGCCAGCCTCGCGACAAAGCTATCGCGGCTTTCGGGCCGGCGTGAGTGGACGCGGATCTCGTCGAAGTCGAAGAGATGGTCGAGCAGGCGCACGTTCCAATAGGCGGTGCCGCGCGCGCCGAGATGGCCGAGCACCTTGGACGACCTCTTCGCCAGATGCTTGGCGCCGATGGCGGTGACCGCGCCGGTGCGCATGTCGGTGATGACGGTGGCGTCGAGGATGGCGCGCGGCGTGCCGGTGCGCGGATCGAAAAGATTGAGAATGCCGAATTCCGACGGCAGGCCATGCCTGTAGTTGTCGACATAGTCTCCGACGATCTTCACGCCGGCGGCATCGAGCGGCGCCACATAGCCGCGCAGGACGTTGAAGTGGCCGTGGAAGGACGGGTCGGGCTCGAGATGGACGCGCGGCTCGATCACCATCTGGCCGTTGCCCTGCGCGACGAGCCCGGCTTCGACGGCGCCGATGATCTCGGCGTCCGTCATGGCAAGCGCTTCGATATCGAGAGCATTGAGGTAGTCGATATAAATCGGCTTCATGCGTTTTCCTCGGCCCACCCCCGGGCTCATCCATAACAGGCGAGACGGCGACACGGAAGTTTGTTGGATAAGCTCTGGACTCGGCCTGCGCCACTGCGATGTGTGCATGGTCCTGCTGGCCAATGCCGGCGCCGAGGTTCCAGGCCATTCAGCGAAGAATTGACGTCGCGCCGGGCGCATTTTGCGGACTCGAATTGCGCCGTCCCGCGACGTCCCGAACGGGTTCTTCCACCCGCCGCGCGATCGCGGCAACGAACCGTCAAAAGCCCAAGAGTTTCCGGCTATTGCGCCAGTTGCGGCAATCGATGCGTCCACTTGGAAAATAGTCGGAGAGGCGCGGTTCTTGAACTCGGATTCATTTGACGAGCCGCCGTTGAGCCGATTAGCTTTCGTGCGGGGTGAGGGCCGGCAAGGCCTTGCCCTCGGGGCGAAAGACATAAGCGATGAATGGGATGGGCTGGCCGAACTGGAGGCGCCTTAATCAGGAAGGCATCGTCTTTGCGATCGCCATCCTGCTGTTCGCCGCCGCTGCCCTGGGCCTGCCCGGGTTCCTGACCGCCGACAATCTGTTGGCCATCGTCCGCTCGGTCTCGGTGCTCGGCATCCTGGCGCTCGGCATGGCGGTCGTCATCATCGGCCGCGGCATCGACCTGTCGGCGGTGGCGATCATGGCGATGTTGGTCGCCTGGTACCTGCAACTGCTCAACACCGGAACTTCGGACGGACTCGCCTTCGTCTATGTGCTGGCGGGCGTTTTAGCCATCGGCCTGCTCAACGGCTTTCTCGTCGCCTATGCCGACGTGCCGGCGATCTTCGTGACCTTGGCCACCGGCTCCTTTGTATTCGGCTATGTGCGCTCGCAACTGATCACGCAGGATGCCGTGCCGGTGCCCGGCGGACACTGGGTCGAGCTGCTCGGCGGCGTCCGCTTCCTCGATATTCCGGTCGAGGTGTTCGTCTTCGCCGGGCTGGCCTTCCTGGTGTTCCTGTTCCTGCGCTACACCAAATGGGGCCGCTTCATCTATTTCGCCGGCGACAATCCGGTCGCGGCCCGCAACATCGGCGTTCCGGTACGGCCCATGCTGGTGCTGCGCTACGTGCTCTCGGCGTTCGTGGCGCTGGTCGCCGGGCTTTTGACGGCAGCCAGCCTGCATTCGATCAACACCCGCATCGTCAACTCGACGCTGCTCTACGACATCGTCCTGGTGGCGGTGATCGGCGGCATCGGCCTTTCGGGCGGCAGGGGCGGGGTGCGCAATGTGCTGGTGGGGGCGGCGCTGATCGGCATCCTGCTCAACGCCATGACCATTATCGACATTCCGCTGCTCTACCAGAACCTGATCAAGGCGGCGATCCTGCTCGGGGCCATCATCGTCGACGGCATCATCAATCCGCGCGACGAGCAGACGGCGCAACAAGGCGACATTTAGAGCAGATGGGCTAGCCCATCTTGCTCTCGGGTACCCGGGCGATCGCGACGATCGCCCGGCAACGAAAACCGAACCAGAGGTGTGACATGAGACTACTCAGAACATTGATGGCCGCCGCCACGGCGCTCGCCGTTACCGCCTTCGCGGCGCCGAGTCTTGCCGCGGACGATCCCGGCCCGGCCGCCTATGCCAAGGCGCTCAACGGCAAGCGCGTCATGCTGGTGCCGCTGGCGATGGGCTTCGACCTGGCGCAGGGTTGGGCGCACTACCTGAAGAAGGAAGTCGAGGCCTGGGGCGGCACGTTCGAGACCCGCGACCCGAACTGGGTGGTCGATGCCGGCGCGCAGGCGATCACCGACGCCATCGCTTCGGACACGCGGCCGGACGTGCTGATCATTCATGCGCCCGACCTCAACTCCTACTCGAAGCTGATGAAGAAGGCGCAGGCCGCCGGCACCTATGTGCTGCTGGTCGACAATCCGGCGAACTTCCCGGCCGACGCCTTCGTCGGCAGCGACTGGGACAAGCTCGGCCAGCTCGAAGCCGAAGCGGCGATCAAAGGCTGCGGCGAGAATTCGTCCAAGAAGATCGGGCTGGTGCAGGGCGACCAGGCAAACTCGTCGAGCCTCTACCAGTATGCCGGCATCATGAAGGTGCTGGAGAAGCATCCCGACTTCCAGGTCGTGGCCAAGCCCGACTCGAACTGGGACGCGACCACCTCGCGCAACGTGACGACGACGATGCTGCAGCAGCACCCGGACATCTGCTCGATCATCGATTTTTGGGACGGCGACGCCACTGGTGCCTCGGCCGCGATCCGCGACGCCAAGCTCGACGGCAAGGTGTTCCTGGTCACCACCGGCGGCGGCGAGAAGGCGGCCGATTGCGACAAGCTGCAAGACGGCACCTATGGCGCCGTGGTGATGACCGATCTTGCCCGCCAGTCGGGCGACATGAACGCCATCATCAAGTTCCTGCTGCAGAGTGGGCAGCCGGCCGGCACCTCGCACACCTATATCTACACGCTGGAGAAAGCCACGACCAAGGCCGACCTCAAGCCCGACAGCTGCTGGGACCTGAAGGCGCTGCAAGCCGAAGCGGCCGCGAAATAAACCGCGCCGCCCCAAGAGCATCCCATGAGGTGGCCGGATCGTTCCGGCCACCCCTTTCCCGTTTTAATGACAGCGGCAGCCGATGAATTTCCGTGAACGCCTCCAGGCCTGGCGCTACAACCTCGTGCCCGACCATCTGGTCGGCGAGATCTTGACCAAGCGCTGGACCGACAACGCCATACCCTTCCTGGCGCTGGTGGCGACGCTCGGCGTGTTCGGCTCGATTATTCCGGGCTTCTTCAAGCTCACCTCGCTGCAGGAATCGACGCGCCAGCTCGGCGAGTTCTCGCTGGTCGTCATCGGCATGACCGTGGTGATGCTGGGCGGCGGCATCGATCTTTCGGTCGGCTCGATCTTCGCGCTGTCCTGCTTTTCCGCCGTCTACGTCTTCTTCATCCTCGAACAGTCGATCTGGCTCGCGTTGGCCGCGGCACTTTGCACGGGTCTCGTCTTCGGCGCCATCAATGGCTACCTGGTCGGGTATCTCAGGCTGCGCGCCTTCCTCACCACGCTGGTCACCTTCATTTTCGGGCGGGCGCTGTTCGACATCCTCGTCACCACCTATGCCGCCGACGTGCAGCTTTCCCAAGCAAGCTCCGATGTGCTCGATTTCATCGGCGACGGCACGTTCTGGGGCCTGTCGGTCTCGGTCTGGCTGGCCATTATCCTGGCCATCGTCACGCATATCGCGCTGACGCGCTCGCGCCCGGGCTGGCATGTGCTGGCGGTCGGCGGCTCCCGGCGCTCGGCGCATAATGCCGGCATCCGGGTGCGGCGCACCGTGTTCATGACCTATGTCTTCTCGGGCTTCTGCGCCTCGATCGGCGGCTTCCTGATCGCCTGCCGGTTGAGCGGGGCAGGGCCGGGCACCGGCCTCAATCTGGAAATCATGGCGCTGACGGCGGCGGTGGTCGGAGGCGTCAGCCTGGGCGGCGGACGCGGCTCGGTGGTCAAGGGCCTGATGGGCGCAATCATCGTGCTGACCATGACCAACGGGCTGATCCGGCTCGGCTACGGAACCGGCACCAACCAGATGGTGCTCGGCATCCTTTTGGCCGTCGCCGTCACCATCGACATCCGCTGGCTGAAGAACCGCCACAAGGTGCTGAACGAGGTCTATGTCGCGCCGGTCTACCTCAAGATGGGCGAGACGCAATCGGCTGCGCCCGGTTCCGGCACGTCCTACGAGCTCGACAATCGGCTCTCGGCGGCGGACCATATCGGGCTCGGCGAGCTGGAAGGGCCAGAGGACGTCATCCTCGACCGCGACGACCATCTCTACTGCGGCACGCGCCATGGCGAGATCGTCCGCTTCTTCGCACCGGACTACCGGCGTTCCGAAGTCTTTGCCCACATCGGCGGGTTTCCGCTGGGCTTGGCCTTCGACCGGGACAGCAATCTGATCAGCTGCGTCGGCGCCATGGGGCTTTATTCGGTCTCGCCAGACCGGGAGGTGAAGCGCCTCTCAGCAGAGACGACACGCTCCTGGACCTCGATCGTCGACGATGCGCGCCTGCGCGATCCCAACGATTGCGACATAGCGCCGGACGGCCGCATCTATTTTACGGATTCGACCAAGCGCTATGACGCCCATGACTGGGCGCTGGATTCGATCGAGAACCGCGCCACGGGCCGTCTTTTGGTCTACGATCCGAAGGACGGATCGACCAAGACGCTGCTCGACGGCTATCGCTACACCAACGGCGTGTGCATGGCGCATGACGGCAAGTCGCTGTTCTTCGCCGAAAGCTGGGCCTGCCGCGTGCATCGCTACTGGCTGGAAGGGCCGAAGGCCGGCACCGCCGAATGCGTCATCCGCGACATGCCGGGCTATCCCGACAACATCAACCGTGCCTCGGACGGCAATTACTGGATGGCCTGGCTCGGCATGCGCACGCCAAGCTTCGACCTGTCGCTGCGCCATCCCGACATGCGTAAGCGCATGACGCGACGCCTGCCGCAGGACGAGTGGCTGTTTCCCAACATCAACACCGGCGGCGTGGTGAAGTTCAACGAGAAGGGCGGCATCGTCGAGGCGCTCGGCGATCTTTCCGGCAACGCGCATCCGATGGTCACCTCGATGCGCGAGCACAAGGGCTATCTGTTCGTCGGCGGCATCCTCAACAACCGTATCGGGCGCTACAAGATCGAGGGCGCGGACCCGAACTGGACGAGCCCCGCTTCCTATTGGGGAGGCAAGCCATGATCCTCGATCCGATCCTGGATGTCTTTCGCGGCAAGGCGGTCACCATACCGCCGCTCGACGGCGCCTTCCGTCCCAACACGCGGCTGGACGACGCGATGGTTTTCGCCGAACTGAGCGAGCCGGACAATCTGCTGGTGTCTGACGGGCGGCTGCTTGTCTCCAGCGGTAACGCTATCCTGGCGGTTGCGGCCGGTTCCGAGCCCGTCGTGGTCGAGACCTTTCAATCCCCCGTCACTGCGCTGGCGCTGTCGCCAACGGGCGAACTGACGGTCGGGCTGGAGAGCAGCAAGCTGCTGATCGCCGGCAAAGAGGTTTCGCTGCCGGCCGAGATCCGTTGCATCACCGCGCTTGCCTATGCCGACGACGGCACGCTGTGGCTGGCCAATGGCTCCAGCGAGCATGCGCCGTCGCAATGGGCGGCCGACCTGATGAAGAAGGGCGCATCCGGTTCGCTGTGGCGGTGCGGGCCAGGAGGCATTGGTTTTCAGAAGATCGCCGGGGACATCGCCTTTCCCTATGGGCTTCACCCGGTCGGCGCCAACGTGCTGGTGAGCGAAAGCTGGCGCCACCAGCTCGTGCGCTTTGACGGCGCGAACGGAAGCCGCTTGACGGTGCTGACGCATCTGCCCGGCTACCCGGCGCGGCTGGCGCCTGCCGACGATGGCGGCGCGTGGCTGACCCTGTTTGCGCCGCGCAACCGGCTGATCGAATTCGTGCTGCAGGAAACGCATTATCGCCAGGACATGATCGACCAGGTGCCGCCGGCCTACTGGATTGCGCCGGCGCTGGCCTCCAACCGCAGCTTCCTCGAGCCGCTGCAATGCGGCGGCATCCGCACGATGGGCATCCGCAAGCCGTGGTCGCCCAGCCGCTCCTATGGGCTCGTAGTCAGGCTCGACCGAACCATGCAGCCGCAATTCAGCCTGCACAGCCGCGCCAACGGCACGCGGCACGGCATCTGCAGCGTGGCGGAACAGGACGGGCGCCTGTTCGTCGCCTCGAAGGGCGGTAATTGCGTGCTGGCGCTCGACCTCGCTTCGGGAGGTTTCTGATGGAACTGATCGTCCGTCTGGAAAACGTCACCAAGACCTATCGCGGCGTTCCGGCCGTGAAGAACGTCAGCTTCGATTTGAGGAAGGGCGAGATCCATGCGCTGCTCGGCGAGAACGGCGCCGGCAAGTCAACGCTGACCAAAATCATCGCCGGCGTCGTCGACGCGACTTCGGGCAAGATGTTCCACAAGGGCGTCGAGACGGCTTACGCCTCGCCACACGCCGCGCTGGAAGCGGGCATCGCCATGGTGTTCCAGGAGACCAGCCTGGTGCCGTCGATGACGGTGGCGCAGAACCTTTATCTCGGCACGGAGAAATTCCTCAATCGGCTGCGCGGCACCTACATCTCGGCGCAGCAATTCCTGCAGTCTCTGAATTTTCCGGTCGATCCCAATGCGATGGTGGCCACGCTGGGGGCTGCCAAGCGGCAGATGGTCGAGATCGCGCGCGCCGTCCACCACAACGCCGAGATCATCATCTTCGACGAGCCCACCGCGACGCTGACGCCGGAGGAGAAACGCCATTTCTTCGCGCTGATCCGGAGGCTCAAAGCGCGCGGCGTGTCGATCGTCTTCATCAGCCACGCGCTGGAGGAGGCGCTGATGATCGCCGATCGCATCACCATCCTGCGCGACGGCGAACTGGTGATCACCGACGAGACATCGGCCTTCGACCGCGACAGGATCGTCGCCGCCATGGTCGGGCGCTCGCTGTCAGGACAGATCTACCGCCAGCGCGACGAGACGAAGCTGCGCAAGGCCGGCAAGAAAGTGCTCTCGGTGCAGGACATCTCGATGAGCAACATCGTGCGCAACAATTCCTTCTCGATCTTCGAAGGCCAGATCACCGGCGTGTTCGGCCTGATCGGCTCGGGCCGCACCGAGACCTTCAAGATCGTCTCGGGCATCTACAAGCGCGACTTTTTGCGCGGTGGCGCGATTGAATTGGACGACAGGCCGGTGCGCTACCTCGTGCCGAGCGAGGCGGTGGCCGACGGCATCGTCTATGTCACCGAGGACCGCAAGAGCGAAGGCATTTTCGAGACCATGGGCATCGCCGAGAACCTGTTCGGCGGACTGCTTGCGGCGGGCCGGGAAAAGGCCTGGGTGATCAACCGGCAGGAGATGCGGCAGCTCTCGGCCGAATGGACGAAAACGCTCAACATCAAGGCGATCAACGACAATGCCCGCGTGGTCGAGCTTTCCGGCGGCAATCAGCAGAAGGTGGTGATCGGCAAGGGACTGGTGCAGCAGCCGCGCATCGTCATCCTCGACGAGCCGACGCGCGGCGTCGATGTCGGCGCCATCGCCGAGATCCACCAGATCATCAACCGACTGGCCGACGAGGGCCTCGCCGTCGTCGTCATCTCGTCCTATCTGCCGGAGATCATGAACCTGTCCGACCGCATCCTTGTCTGCCGGCAAGGCCGCATCGTGGAAGAGTTCTCGCCGGCTGAAGCAACGGAGGAGAAGATTATGTATGCGGCGGTGCACTAGGGTTCGCCGATATTCAGGTGAGGCCGGCCTGCAAATGGTGGACTCCTGCGCTTCCGGTGCTCACGTACGAAAAGTACGCTCCGCTCCGGTTCTCGGAGCCCGCCATTTTCGGCTCGGCCTGACCTGAATCTCGACACACCCTGGCGGTGCCGCCTACCACGCAGAAAGGCGAAAAGTGCCAATCAAGTGAATGGATTGTCAGAGGCTATTAAGCATCCGATTCAATCCTCTGGTATCAAAAAACCGAAAGGACCACACCATGGCCACCACAAAGCTTCTCAGCGATGCCGAGGTCGAAAAGATCCCGGCGGTGAAGGCGGTGTTCGACGATATCCGCGCGACTCGGAAGTCCGACTTCGTCAACAATTTCTGGCGCGGGCTGGCCAACGATCCGGCGGCGCTGAAGCGGGTGTGGGAGCAGCTCAAGGCGGTGATGGTCGCCGACAGCGCCATCGATCCGCTGACCAAGGAAATGATCTATATCGCGGTCTCGACCGCCAATGGCTGCTCCTATTGCGTCCACTCTCACACAGCTGCCGCCCGCGCCAAGGGCATGACCGACGCGCAACATGGCGAGCTTGTGTCGATCATCGGGCTCGCAGGACAGACCAACCATCTGGCGACGGCAATGCAGATATCGCTCGATCCCCAGTTCGAGGTGAAGTGAGGCGCCGGCTTCCCCTTCTCCCCCTGTGGGAGAAGGTGGCCGAGCGAAGCTCGGACGGATGAGGGGTGTTGGACGGAGTGCAGCGTTCAGGATTCAAATGCTGAAAGCACTTGATCTTCAATGCCTCATTCCTTGCAGCGCCCCTCATCCGTCTCGGCGCTGCGCGCCGATCCACCTTCTCCCACAAGGGGCCTGTTGCGCAGTTAGCGAGGACAGGCTCGCGGAGCGATTTGGTCGCGAGGTCTCGCTCCGTTTTGGCTTTTGG